>DATNOD010000029.1:0-9397 GCA_035601515.1 Candidatus Eiseniibacteriota bacterium
CTACGACCTCATGAAGCTGCATTACGGCGCACTGGGAACCATGGGCGTGATCGTGGCCGCCTCGTTCAAGGTGTTCCCGAAGGCGCTGCACGACGCCAGCGTCGAAGCGACTCACGAGTCCATGGATCAAGCGTGGGCCGCCGCCGAGCAAGCGCTGGGGATGCCGATGGCACCTGCGGCCCTCGAGCTGTTCTCCACCGGCCGTGTCTTGGCCCGATTTCTCAGCAGCCCCGCCGCCACCAGGAGGATGATCACCGAGCTCGGGTGGTCGGAAGCGAACGGCTCTGTATGGACCCAGCACGCGAAAAGAGCGCCCTCGCTGTGGGCGCGCATCGCCGCTCCCCGGCATCAGCTGCGCTCGGTCCTCGATGAGCTCCAGGCCGACCAGCAGTGGTGGGCCTCACCCGGGACCGGTATCGCCAACTGGGCGATCTCCGGCAGCGCCGATGAAGTGCGCTCGATCCGCGCCCTGGCCACGGCAGCGGGTGGCTCGCTCGTTCTGATGGCCGGGCCGGACGACTTTCGACACGACGTCGGCGCCTGGGGCACTCCACCTGCGACGCTGCATCTGATGCGGCGCCTGCGCTATGCGTTCGATCCCAACCAGGTGATCAACCCGGGGAGGTTCGTCGTATGAGCAACCCCACCACGACCCAGCCGTTCGCGGGTCTGAGCGATGACGACCTCGCGACCTGCGTGCACTGCGGCCTCTGCCTTGACGCGTGCCCGACCTTCCGGCAGACAGGGCTGGAAACAGAATCGCCCCGCGGCCGCATCTATCTGATGACGCAGTGGAAGCGCGGCACGCTTCCTTTCACCGAAGATCAGGCGAAGCACATCGACCTCTGCCTCGGATGCCGCACGTGCGAGGCCGTATGCCCGTCCGGGGTTCCTTACGGACGGATCATCGAGGCCGGGCGATCGGAGGTGGAGCGGATTCGGCGGCCGGCGCCGAAGCACTGGCTCGCTCGAACCGCGCTGCGACAGCTCGTCGCCAAACCGCGCCGGCTGCGCACCTTCGGCGCGATCACCAAAGCGGCGCAATCCCTGGGTCTGACATCGGTTGTCCGCTCCGGCCGCCAGCTGCCCAAGCTGCGGACACGATTCCAGCCACCGCCCGGGGGCATCGCGCCCGCGATCGGCGAGCGGAAATTTCGGGTCGCGTTCCTCGTCGGATGTGTGATGCCGATCCTCTATCCGCAATCGCACGAAGCGGCGGTGAAGCTGCTGCAGATCGCCGGCTGTGAAGTTTGGTTTCCGCGCGCGGAGAGATGCTGCGGCGCGCTCCTGGCCCACAACGGCGACCTCGAAGGCGCGGAACGCTTGCGCGACATCAACATGCAGGTCTACCGCGACTCCAACTTCGACGCCCTCGTCGTCGACTCGGCCGGATGCGGATCTCACTTGAAGGATTTCTATCCAGAGCTCAAAGGGCGCGTGAAGGATCTGACTGAGTGGCTCGTCGAGGTCGGGCTGCCAGCTCCTCAGCGCGAGGTCAACGTGCGCGTCACGTACCAGGATGCATGCCACCTCGCGCACGCTCAGCGAATCCGCAAACAGCCTCGCGACCTCATACGGTCATTGCCGGGTGTCGAGCTGGTCGAGATGAGACACCCCGATATCTGCTGCGGAGCCGCGGGTCTGTACAGCACGCTCGAGCCGGCGATGTCCGCTCGCATCCTCGATGAGAAGCTGGACGACGTGGCAAGCACCCGCGCGGAGCTGATCGTCACCGCCAACCCCGGCTGCCAGATGCAGCTCGAATCCGGACTTCGAATGAGGGGCTCGACGATGCGCGTCGAGCACGTGGCCGAGCTAGTGCTCCGCGCCTTTCTGCATTAGGCCGATCTTCTTCAGCCGCGGCAGAGCCTGGGTCTTCGTCACGTCGACATCGACACGCGCCACCGCGACGGTGATGTTGTCCGGCGCGCCGAGCTCTCGGCACCTGTCGATGACGCGCTTGGCGCCTTTCTCCAGGTCCCCGTCCTTGAGCAGCAGCTTGCCCATCTCCTCGACGCTGACCCCCGCGCTTTCCACCCCATCACTGCAAAGGACGATGGCGTCTCCTTCCTCGATCTTCATCTTGTCGCTATAAGACTGGATCGATTCCCAAACACCGATCGCGCGTGTCAGCCGGTGCTTGAGCGGGTGCGTGGCCGCCTCCTCGGGCTTGATCACGCCGAGGCGAACCTGCTCGGCGGGCCATGAATGGTCTTGAGAGATCAGCGTGGCGCCGCCGTTTCGAAACAGGTAGGCCGGGCTGTCGCCAACATTGAGCACACCGACCTCGTCACCCCTGATGGCTGCAACAACCATCGTGCTGCCCATGCCTGACCATTCCGGGTTGTCGCGGGCCGCTTCGAAGACGGCCGTGTTGGCCTGCTTGCACGCGCGCTTGAGGCGATCGAGGTCAGGACCTTCGTCGCCATCCTCCGCGAGCACGCTCGTAAGGGTGGTCACGGCGATGCTGCTGGCCATCTGCCCGGCGGCATGACCGCCCATCCCATCACAGACGACGAGAAGTGTGTCGAGGCCGGCCTTGTTGCGCCAAACGACCACGGAGTCCTCGTTCTCCTCGCGCTCGAGACCGGGGTCGGTCGCCGAGGCGACCTTAAGACGCATCGGAGAGATTGTTATCCGCCGAGGACGGAGAAGTGAACCGCGTTCTGTCCGATGGTGATGCGGTCACCGTGGTTGAGCTCCTTCTCCTGGATCGGCTCGCCGTTGACGAGCGTGCCGTTGGTGCTCCCGAGGTCGACGATCCAGAACTGCTCGCCGCGCCGCTCGACCCGAGCGTGATGTCCGCTCGTGGCCGGGTCGCGAAGGATGAGATCGTTGTCCGGCGAGCGCCCTAGGCGGAGCGCGGTTTCGCTCGCGCGGTGGGTGTGGCCTGCGTCAGGGCCTGCTTCGATCGTGAGCTCGGCCTGGGGGCCGGCGCCGCCCACCGCGCGCATGGGGCGGGTGGGGCCGCCCAGGACGGGTGTCTCGCTTGCGGGTGGCGGCGTTGTCGCGGGAGGAGGCTGCCATGCGGGCATGAGCGTGGTCGCGTCGTGCGCAGCGACGGCGGCCGCCGCCGCGCCTGGCGCAAGGATCGTCTCAGCGACATCCGGAACCGGAGCCGGCGGAGCCGGCGGTGGCGGTGGTGGTGGTGGTGGTGGCATTGCGGCTGCGGGCGGCTCCCACGGTGGAGGGACTGGAGGGGACGCCGCCGGTGATGGCGGTGGCGGAGCCACCGTTTGCGGCACGCGTTGGGCGACCACAGGCGGCTCCGGGAACGTCGGCAAAGCGGGAGACTCGGCCGGTGGCGACCACGACGGCGCCGCAGCCTGTGGTGGGGGCGCGAATTGTGGCGGCGGCGGCGGGGGCGGGGGCGGAGCCGATGGCACCGAGGGCGCGGACCAAGACGGCGCCGCGGGCGCCGCCGGCTCTTCAGTCCTCGGCATGTCCCACGACGGAGTGGCGCCGGGTGGGGCACTGGGCACTTGCTGGCCGGGCGCTTCCCACGACGGCGCGGGCGCACCCCATCCCGCCGATTGAGGGCCGCCCGGCGTGGCCGCAGCAGGAGGATCCCACGATGCAACCCCTGGCTCATTGCCCCAGGACGGCGCGACCGGCGCGGCTGGCGCTGCCGGCTTCGGCGCATCCCATGACGGTGGCGGAGGTGGCGCTGACAGGCCAGGAGCGGGCGCGGGCGAGCCCCATGTGGGGGCCGGCGGTGCGGCCGGCGCGGCGGGACCAGGTGCGCCCCAGGATGGCGCGGGTGACTGCGGCGGTGGCGGAGCTGGGGGAGCAGCACCCCAGGTGGGAGCCCCTGGAGCGGTGGGTGCGGCGGGCGGAGCCGATGATGCTGGTGCACCCCAGGTCGGTCCGGGTGCTCCTGCGCTGGGTGCCATCCCTGGTGCTGGTGGCGGCGGCGGAGGCGCAGGCGGAGGCGGCGGGGCCGCGGCAGCCGGCGGTGGTGCGACGGGCGCGCCCCAGGCCGGCGCCGGCCCGGCCGAACCCGCTGTGTTGCCCTTCGCCGCCGGCTGGTCCCAGCTTGGCGCCGGAGAGGCGACCACTGTTGGAGCAACGGCAGCCCCAGGCGTTGCCGAAGGGGGCGGAGCCCACGTCGATACGGCCCCTCGAGTGCCGGCGGCCGCCGGTGCCGGGGTGGCCGGGCGAACCGGAGGACCCGACTTCTTCCGCTTCCCGTGGCGGCGGCGCGCCCTCAGGTAGAGGACGCCCGCGATGAGCGCCGCCACCGCAAGAACGAGATCCGCATAGACGGTTTCAGTTGGCATACGGTGGGGGGCCTCCTTGGTCCCGAGTCCGTTTATGGATCAATTGCGAAAACACCTACCTGCGGACCCGCACTCTATTCGCGTGTCGACGCGTCAGTGCTGAAGTATGCCACCCGTACTCGCAACTCGGCGCCGCCTTAAACAGTGCCGCTGACGACCACGCGTCCAGATGCGACTCCGGGAACCGTGACGTCAGCGTCGAGAGAGTGGCGACCGGCGCCCAAAGGCTCCCCGGTGACGACGTGGATGCGCAGCCGCCTTCCGACCGGCAAGTCGAGGTGACGCGGAAACGGTGCGCGACCGGCGTGCGTCTCCACCTGGATGTCGTGACGAGCCAGCGGCACTCCATCGAGACGCAGCCCGCTGATGCTCGCGACGACCGCGGGCCGCGTCCGGTTCTCGAGAACGAAACTCATGCCGTCCCTTTCCGCGTGCAAGCTCGCCAGGTCCACAAGTCCCTCCGCCAGGTAGCGAGGGAGCTCGGGCCTGGGCCGTGCGGAGGGCAGAGCCGACGTCACGGTGAAGCGGAGTTCTGTGCGATCGATCACTCGTCCCGACACGCTGAGAGAGGCATCGAGCCGGTAGTCGCCCTCGACCTCGAGCGCGACGCTCAACGTGGTCGCGTTGACTGCAGGCTCGGAGGCAGTCGGCACTTCGACGTCGGCCGCGCCGGAGAATTTTCTCTGGATCGCGTCGGCGATGCGGCTCACTCCCCGGCGCCCTACGCGTCGCTCCCGCATCAGCGTCCAGCGCACGACACCGGTTCCCGCCACATCCGGGTCGTCGTTGACGATGACGAGCCGCGCGCTGAAGGGGACGGTGGGGCGTTGGATGATTCCGAATGGACGATCCGCATCGAATGCGAGAGGTTCGACGATCAACCGCGTCGGAGCGAATGCCTGCGCGAGAGCGTCCAGTGCCGGCTTCGGATTCCGCGCGCTGTCCATAAGACCGAAGCCAATGCCAGCAAATGGATCGACGAGGTGGAAAGCGAACGCGCCCCAGCACGATTCGAACTTGCGCGTTCGAAAATGCTCGGCTGCCATGCGCACGACAAAGCTCTGGAACGCTTGGGACTCATCGATGAATGATTCGAGGCTCGCGAACGCAGAGGGCAGACCGACCCCCCGCTCTGCCCAGTTGACGGGTTGGAATCCCGCGTAACGCCAACCGGCTTCGTCGTCCGCGACTGGCCACGTGGCGCCTATCGACTCCCACACCGGTGAGTCCGCGGCCGGGAGCGATTGCGCGCCGAATGCGCTAACCATCACCGGCTCGGCCTCGCTGACGCTTTTCCACGAACCAGTCGCCCATCCGAGAAGATCGTGCTGGTCGACCTCACCCGAAGCTGCAAGCGCCGGACGCGTGGTGTCCAGGTGCTCGAAAGCGACGCGCAGATCCTGATCGATGGAGTGGTTCTGCCGGACGGCATTGACATCGCCGAGGTCGGAGTTGCCAGGGAGCCACGGCGGATCGTCGTGCGCCACCCACATCGCGACGGAGGGGCGGTTCCGCAGCAGCTCGACCATCTCCACTTGCTGCTCGCGCGCCGCGGATTCGAAAAAGCGGGTGTCGTCGCCACGCGCGTGATACGCATAGGCGCCATACAGCGGGAGCTCTTGCACCAGGAGCATGCCGGCCGCATCCGCAAGCAGGTAAAACTCGGCAGGCAGGACGTTGGCGACGATGCGAAAAGCATCGAGGTTGGTTTCCTTGGCGATGCGAAGGTCGGCATCGAATCGCTCCGGGGTCAGCTCGTCGAGGCGATATGAAGGCGCGTAACAGGCGCCGCGCAAGAACATCGGCCGGCCGTTGACCGAGAGACTCCAGCGACGGGGACCAATGTCCCATTTCAGCTCTCTGAACCCGAATGTGTCTTCGACGCGCGTCGACTCGACGCCGCCGACAGCGCGCGCCACCATCTCGACGCGGTACATCGGCTGGGCGCCAAAACGCCACGGCTCCCAACGCTTTGCGGCAGGAAGGGCGAGCTGCATCGACACCGTCTGCTCGCCCCCGCCGGCAAGGCGAACGTCGCGATGTATGCGCAGGGGCGCGGACTCCTCGCCGGTTGCCGAAGAGACGGCGACTTCGATTTGCCCCTCCATCTGGCGGCCGTCGAGATTGCGAAGCCGTGCCTCTACCTCGAGGCGGCCGTCGCCCGCCTCGAAGCTCGGCTTCAGGCGCATCCAGTCGATCGCGATCGGACCGATGTACTCGAGCCCAACCGGGCGCCAGATGCCGACCGGCACCTCCCAGCGATATGGCTCGGGCAAGCTCGAGTACGCGGATGCCGGATAGGGCCTCAGCTCGCCGTCATTGAAGGCACCCATGATGTGCCGCTTTTTTTCGGGCTGTGTCTCGACGGGCGATTCACAGCAGATCACGAGCAGGTTCTCGGTCTTGAGATACGGAGTGAGATCGAATCCGAATGGCGCGAAGTACCCGTAGTGCGAGCCGAGAAGCTTTCCGTTGAGCCAGGCGTGCGTGGCGAGAAAGGCCCCACCGATGCGGAGCAGCACCCGTCCCGAATGGTCGGGACGCTGGAACTCGGTGCGATACCACACCGCCTGGCTGCCCTCGTGAGCGGCCAGTTGGCGCGGCACCTCGATCGGCTTCCAGTCGACGCCGCGTCCGATGGTCAGCCGTTCGGCCTCGCCCTCGCCGAGCGACATCCACACCGCCTCCCAGCCGCTGAGCTCGCGGATGCCTCCTGGCCGCTGCGACAGCGGAAGGAAGAGGCAGTCGCTCAATGGGAGGTCCGACGGGTGTGGCGGCGAGAGATTCGGTGACCAGGTGGCTCAGCTGCAAGGAGCCGACGAGCACCGCAGCGCGCGCATCGCATAGATGCGTAAGCGAGGAGCGCAGAAGGCGACACCGCAGATGGGCCGCATGGGCGCCGAAGATCCGCCGTCACTGCCCGGCGGGCCTCCCACTAGTCTTCACGTTGTGCACGAACGCGCCATCGGCGGTCGCGCAGAAGATGACTTCACGCTTCATCGCCTCGGCGAATGGCGCCTCGCGACCGCGTTCGATCAGGGCCAGGATGCTGCCGCCGAAACCAGCGCCCATGATGCGCGCGCCCAGGCAGCCTTCGACACCCCAGGCTCGCTCAACCAGGGCATCGACGGTTGGGGTCGACACCTCGAAATCGTCGCGCAGGCTTTGATGGGACTCCTTGAGCAGAACTCCCAACCGCTCGAAGCGGTGTTCTTTGAGCGCATCGACGAATGCATGCACACGAGCAACCTCCGACTCGACGTGACGCATGCGCTTGGGGTCGCGTGCCTCCGCCTCACGGCGGCGCTCGTTGTATGGAGTCTCGGCGAGGTTGCGATGCTCGCCCGAATCGATGACCGCGATGACGAGCTCCTCGGGAAATGGCACCGTTTGATATTCAAGGGTCGAGCAGTCGAGCAGCAAGGCGTGCCCTCGCCGTCCGAGCGCGGATGCGAATTGATCCATCACGCCGACGTGCACGCCTGTGGCCCGCTGCTCGGCACGCTGGCACGCGAGCGCGGCCTCGACTCCGCCGAGCTTGGGGCGGAGGCCCGCGGCGATGGCTACGAGCAGCGCGGCCGATGAGCTGAGGCCGGAGCCGGGCGGGACATCGGACTCCACCACGACCGCCTGCGGCGGGGCATCGAGCTCGATGCCGACCGCGCTCAGGTACTTGAGGCCGCCGCCGACGTCGCTTTCGATCGTCCAGTCCCGAGCACTGCGCCCGCTGACGCGAGTGTGGCGATCGACCGCGGCGGGCAGCACGACACCGCCCAGGTAGTCGACGTGCTCTCCGATGAGATTGACCCGTCCGGGTGCGCGGCCATGCCACGCTCTGGGGCGCTCCCGCTTAAGCTCCACGGAGCTCCGCGGCCTTGTCCTCTGCCCTGGCATCGACGATGAATGCGCCGGCTCCAAGCTCCGATCCAGCAAGGTACTTGAGCTTGTCGCGAGTGCGATTCGGTGGGTAGAACTCGACGTGGAAGTGATGGTGGTTCAGCACTCGGCCAGCAGGCGTCTGGTGCATCGCCATCACGTAAGGAAGCGGACGGTCGAAGAGCCGGTCGTACTTCTGCAGCAGGCCCTTCAGGATTCGCGCGAACGATTCATCCTCATCGCTGTCGAGATCGAGCAGTCCGGCGCGATGATGCATCGGCGCAAGGTGAACCTCGTACGGCCAGCGCGCGAAAGGTGGCACGAATGCGATCCAGTTCTCGTCGCGGAGGATGGTGCGCTCGCCGCCTAGCTCGCCCTTGAGCACATCGCAATACAGGCACCGCCCGGTTTCGCGCATGTGCTTGGCCTCGGATCGCAGCTCCCTTTGCAGGACGGGAGGAATGAACGGATACGCATAGACCTGGCCGTGCGGGTGGCTCAACGTGACACCGATCTCCTCGCCTCGGTTCTCGAAGATGTAGACATAACGCACGTTGGGCAGGCGGCGCAGCTCGCTCGTGCGGTCCCGCCACACCTCGATGAGGTCGCGGATGTGTTCGACGCTCTGCTCGCCCAGCGACGAGTCGTGATCCGGTGTGTAGCAGACGACTTCGCACCGGCCCTGCTCACCGGTGAAGGACGGGAAGCGATTCTCAAATACTGCGATGTAGTAGTCGGGCTCAGGGATCTCGGTTTCGGGCTGCCCCGGCCGCGTGGGACACAGCGGGCAGTGGTCAGGGGGCGGGTGGTATGTGCGGTCCTGCCGCCAGGGGGCGACGGTGACCCACTCTTCCAGCAGGGGATGCCAGCGGAGCTCGCTCATGGTTTTTCGTAATAGATCAAATAGCGACCATCTGTCTTTGGCACAACTCGCTTCTTGAGTTGCTTCTGTTTCTTGCTTTCACGCCGAGGTTTTTCGGGAGCGCTCAACACCTGGCGCGCCGGACTACCCAATTGCACGCCTCACGGCTTCGGCGGCATGTTTGCGTGGCATCGAGCGAGAAGTCTAGGGCCGACCTTACGGCTGGTACACTGACCCAGAAGTTCAACGCCCGTGGGGCAAAGGAGGTGAGGCGGAAGCTTGGATAAACCGAATCGTGGTGCCAACCGCCTCGTTTGCCAGCCGGGAGCTCGGGAGGAAGTGAGCCTCTAGGGCCCCCTTTTCCGAACCCGACTCCTGG
>DATNOD010000030.1:0-6181 GCA_035601515.1 Candidatus Eiseniibacteriota bacterium
ATCATCTTCCTCACAGCCAAGGACGCCACCGAAGACAAGGTTCACGGGCTCACCATCGGCGGCGACGACTACGTCACCAAGCCGTTCAGCATCGAAGAGCTCATGGCTCGGGTTCGTGTGGTGCTGCGGCGCCACGGCACCGCGGGAGCAGATGGAGGCAGGCTGACGCTCGCCGACCTCGAGATGGACGACGAAGCACATGAGGTTCGACGCGGCCCGCACATCGTCGAGCTCACGACCACCGAGTACCGTCTCCTTCGCTACCTGTTGATCAACGCGGGCCGCGTGCTCACCCGCAGCCAGATCCTCGACCACGTGTGGCACTACGACTTCGGCGGCGACGCGAGCGTGCTCGAGACCTACATCAGCTACCTGCGTCGCAAAGTCGACAAATTCAAGCCGCCTCTGATCCAGACGGTGCGCGGCGTTGGTTACGTCCTCCGCGCCCCTCGAAGTTAGTCGATGACCCAGTCCCTGCTCGGCCGGCTCCTGATCGGGGTCATATCGCTGGTCGTCATCGGCGTTCTGATTTCCGATGTCGTCACGTATGAAGCCATGCAGTCTTCTCTGATCAGTCGCATCAACCAACAGTTGCAGGCGCGGTCGACGATCAACACGGCGACCGCGGTTCTCAGCGATCCGGACTGCCGCCCGGGGCCGGCAACGACAACCGACTTTCCCTCACAGACCCTCACGGAGCTGCTCGCGTCAGACGGCAGCGTCGTCAAGGCTTGCCGTGTCGGACTCTCGAATTCGACTGCCGCACCCGTGCTGCCCAAGTCGATCAGCAACGCGGGCGTCGACAAGCCCAGCACTCCTTACACCGTCGGAGGCACCGGCGGTGTTTCGCAGTACCAGATCACGAACTGGGCGGAAGATTCCTTCAGCAACCAGACCGTGGTTTTCGCGATTCCCCTGACGGGAGTGCAGTCAACCCTCGGCGACCTGCTCTTGCTCGAAGTCAAGATCGGCCTTGCCGTCGTGGCGGCGACGGCGATCCTTGCGCTGCTCATCATCAGGTTCAGCCTCCGGCCGCTCGAGAAGATGGGCGCTGTAGCCCAGGACATCGCCGCGGGCGACCTGAGCCGCCGAGTCGAATCGGCAACGTCGAGGAGCGAGATCGGGCGACTCGGTCTAGCCCTCAATGGAATGCTCGCGCAGATCGAGTCCGCTTTCGCCGAGCGCACCGCCTCCAACCGCCGGCTGCGCCGATTTGTCGCCGACGCGTCGCACGAGCTGCGCACACCGCTCACCTCCATCCGCGGCTATTCGGAGATGCTGCGCCGCGGGGCGGCCGAGTCACCCGCCGATGCCGAGCTGGCTCGGCGGCGGATCGAGGAAGAGTCGATTCGCATGACCGGCCTCGTCGACGACATGCTGGTCCTCGCGCGCCTGGATCAGGGCCGGCCGCTGGAGCAGGAGCCAGTCGACCTGCAGGCAATCGCCACCGACGCCGTCGCCGACGCTCGTGTCGTCGCGCCTCAACGCGATATCAAGCTGACATCCTCAGGCACCGTGGTCGTGAATGGCGATGACACCCGGTTGCGCCAGGTGCTTGCCAACCTGGTGCGCAACGCCATCGTGCACACACCGGTCCAAACGCCGATCGACGTCAATCTCTCAACCGAAGACAGCATCGCGAAACTGTCGGTCGCAGACCACGGTCCGGGGCTCTCCGCCGAAGAGATCGACCGGATCTTCGAGCCCTTCTACCGGGCCGACCCAAGCCGAAGCCGCGACAGCGGCGGCGCGGGACTGGGTCTCTCGATCGTCAGCGCCGTCGTCACCGCCCATGGAGGGCACGTGAAAGTACACGAAACCGAGGGCGGCGGGGCGACGTTCGAGGTCGAGCTGCCGTTGGCCGGTACTTAATCCCCCTGGCTTCTATTCAGGCAACCGATTGGATCGTGTGCAGGACACGTCGCAGCAATTGCGTCCACCACTGCGCCCGCCAAGAGATCACGCCCCAGCGGAGTTGGGTGGACATCGCAACCCGAACCGGGCGGAAACGGTGGGAGCAGCAAACCGGCCGCGCACGCGTCACCCGTGTGTGGCGCAGGTACTGCTAATGCTGTCGCCCGCCATGCGTCAACACCGGAGGCGATCACAGCGTCATACGCCGGCGCGACGGCCTTCATCGGGGCGTTCAGCAAGTCCGCACCTGGAGTGTTCGGGTAGGTCAATGAGTAGTAGGTGACGGCGACGATCAATCCGTTGTAGCCGGTCGCCCGGATCCCGGCGAAGATCGTATTCAGATTGGCCGCCACGGTCTGCAGCACGGCGGGCAGGCCGTTGACCACACATAGCCCTGCCTGGACGGGATCATGTGGAAACGTCAGGTCGCAAACGTGCTGCAGATGGAAGACGTCGTTCGCACCCAGCGTGAGAGTCACCAATCGGGTGTTGGGGTTCGACCGCAGATAAGCGAGCGCAAAAGCCATCTGCGTGCCTGAGTATTTGACGTGGAGCGGTTCATTCAGGAAGAACCGATACGGCCGGCACATGTTATCCGTACCCGTGAGTGAGAGGAACCCACCGGTCGCCTCGCCAGGGCAGGTTGCGTTGACGTCTTCGATGTTCAGCCGCTGCGCCACGATCTCCGGGTAGCCGATGAAGTTGTCGGCATTCGACCAAAGCGCTGGGTTCGGATTGAAACCGAATGGGACCGAGTCCCCAAGCGCGAGGTAGCTGTGACCCTCGCTTGCCGCCGAGGCAGGGATAGTACCAAGCGCAAATAGCGTAAGCGTCGAGAGAATGGCAAGCAGTCGGACCCTCATCCCAAACACCTCCGAACATTGCGCTGTACGGCAGCGCTCCAACGAGGGAGTCTAATGCCGGCCGGCGACGGATGCCACTCGGAACTCAGGCCGGCCGGTACGCGATCAAGTCGCCGCGAGAGTTACCGATCAGCACCGTATTTCCGCTAATCGCGGGGCCGCTGAAAACGGCCGAATGCAAGTCGCTTGTCCAGAGCACGGTGCCATCCTGGCTTGACAGCGCCACGATCCCGCCGATGTTCGGGTCTCCGAAAACGTCACCGGTTCCGAAGACCACGACACCCCTGCCGATCGCGGGCGCGGAGTAGACCGGCAAGCTGGCGTGGTTGGCCCAGGCGGTCTTGCCGTCGGGGACGGCGACCGCGTAGAGGCCGGAAGGCGTTCCGGCCGAGGGGACGTAGAAATAATTGCCGTCGTATCCCGGCGACGCGAGGAGACCGTGCACGGCGCTGCCGCTCACCAGGTCTCGCGACCACACGACAGCCCCCGACGCTGCGTCGAGCACCTTGAAAACGCCTGCGTTGGATCCGACCGCGATCGCCTCGCGGCCGCTTGACTGAAAAACGATCGGCGTGGCGCCCACGTCCAAATCTCGGTCCGCGTCCGGATGGAAGCTCGTGAACCACAACGGCTTGCCGGTCGCGACCTCGAACGCGAGCACGCCGTCGTCGGGGTTGCCGATGCCGACGTATCCGCGACCAGCCGAGTCGATCGCAGGCGTCGACCAGATGCCATCGCCCGGCTGGCATTCCAGCACGCACAGCGACCAGATGCGACCGCCGGTGGCGAGGTCGAGCGCGATGATTCGGCCGGTCTCGAGAGGGCTGTCGCCGTACTGCGAGCCAACCCCCACGAGCACTAGCTGCCCGTAGACAGTCGGGGACGACCAGATCGCGGGCTTGATGCCCGGCGCCACTGAATCCCAGAGCAGCGCGCCATCCAGGCCGATCGCGATGATGTGGCCGGTCAAGGTGCCGACGATCACATGCCCCGCGGCGATGGTCGGCGAGCTCGGTATGGCTCCGAGCCTGTTCAGCTGCCAGAGCGTGGCTCCGCTATCGAGGCTGTAGGCGGCCACCACCCCTCCCGCGCTGCCGGCGACCACCATGCCGCCGGCGACGGCTGGGGTTCCGTTGATGGCCCCGCTCATCTCCACCTGCCACGCGGCCTTGAGATGTCTCGCGGCGGAGGCGGTGAGCGTCGCTTCAGCCGGGTGGCCGTCACGCGTCAGGTCGCCCCGGTACATCGGCCAGTCGCCGCCGGCATCCGCCGTCGGAGATGGCGACGGTGGGTTCGCGTTCGCGCACCCGACCAAGAGGATCACAAGCACGCAAGCACCCGCCACACGGCGGAAGCGTTGACGACCCAGCCTACTTGCCGCCGTAGACGGCGCCAGAGCGCGCCACAGTGGATTCACCGGCACCCACCCACCGATGGAACAAGGCCAGCGGACGCGGAGCCCACCAGTTGGCCCGGCCCAGCAGCCGCATCACAGCCGGCACGATGAGAATGCGGACGACCGTGGCGTCGATCGCGATTGCGACTGCCAGCCCGACGCCGATGGCTTTGATGATCACGATGTTGGCCATCCCGAACGCGAGGAACACCGCCACCATGATTGCCGCAGCGCCGGTGATGAGGCGACCGCTCTTCTCGAGACCCAGCGCAACCCCGGCCTGGTTGTCGCCCGTGCGCCGGTACTCCTCTTGAATCCTGCTGATCAACAGCACCTCATAGTCCATTGACATACCGAAGACGATGCTGAAGAGGATGACCGGGATGCTGGGGTCGATCGACTGCGGCGTGAAGCCAAGCAGCCCGCTCAGGTGACCCTCCTGGAAGATCCACACCATCGCCCCAAACGACGCCGAGATCGAGAAGAGGTTGGTGAGCACTGCTTTCAACGGAAGAACAACGGAACCGGTCAGAAGGAACAGAACCACGTAAGTGATGAGGATCACCGTCGCCACCGCGACCGGAGTCTTCTGAAGGATGAAATTGACGATGTCCAGGTCGAATGCCGTAGCGCCTGTGGCAAGGACCTGGCCGCCCGGGACCGACTCCGCGCGCACCGCCTTCACGATGGCCCGGGCATCGTCGCTCGTGTACTGCTTGTTGGTGACGATGTCGAGCAGAACGAGGTGAGGTCCGGCGCCGCTGACGAGAGCCTGTTGCATCGCCGGCGGCAGCTCCGCTGCCGGCCCTGAGTACAGGCGCTGGTAGTCAGCCCTGGAAAGGCTCGGGTCGAGGTCGACGATGCTCGAAACGCGCAGCACGTTCGGCATCGCGGCGAAGCGCCGGCTGAGGTCGTAGACGGCACCGACGTGGTCGGCCGTGAGTGGAGATCCGCCGGGGTAGAAGGCGGCCACGGTGATGTTGGTCTGGTCCTGGCCAGGGAAATCCCGGATTAGGGTGTCGTAACCCTGGCGCGCCTGGTTGCTGGGCGGCAGCTGGTCGACGTCGCCGTTGGCCAGGCGGAGCTGCAGGAATGGTGTGCCCGCGAGCAGCAGGACCGCGAGAGCGGGAAGCAAGACCACCACCGGCCGCTTCATCACCCATAACGCCATCGAGTGCCATGCACCGGTCCCGGCCGGCTTTCGCATGCCAAGGAATGGAAGCCTGAGTCTGTCGACCCACGGACCGAGCACCGAGAGCACCGCGGGCAGGAACGTGAGTCCATACAGGACCGCGATCGACACCACGATCGTGCCCGCCGCGCCCATCGACGCCAGGAAGGTGCCCTGGAAGAAGAGCATCGCCGACAGCCCGATCGCAACGGTCACGCCCGAGAACGTGATGGCGCGCCCCGCGGTCGACATCGACTTCGCGATCGCATCCTCACGCGTGGCGCCGGCTGTGAGCTCGTCACGGAATCGATTGACCACGAAGAGCGAGTAGTCGATCGCGACTGCGAGCCCGATGAGCGTGATGATGTTGATCGCATAGGTCGATACATCGGTGAAACGGGCGAGGAACAGCGTGCCCCCCACGCCGCCGACGATCGCGAGCAGTCCGACTCCGAGCGGCAGTGAAGCGGCGATGAGCGAGGCGAAGATCAGGACGAGCATCAGGAGGGTGATCGGCAGCACGAGGTATTCCGCCCTCTGCAGGTCGCCCTCGAGCGTCTTGTTGAAAGCCTCACTGATCAGCACGCCGCCGGTCGCGAGCATCGTGAGATTTCCCGGATGGATCTCGGCCAGAACTGTCGCGATGTAGCCCTTGGCCCTGGAGCTGCTGTCCTTGAGGGCCACGATCACCAGGGCCTCATGCTGGTCGCGTGAGATGTAGCTGGCCTGCGCCTCCGCAGGCACCGTGAAAGGCGTGGATACCGACGTCACCCGCGGGTCGTCTGCAAGAGGCGCCAGTGCGCTCTCGAGCGCGGCCTTGTAGGTGGGGTCGGTAAC
>DATNOD010000031.1:0-9729 GCA_035601515.1 Candidatus Eiseniibacteriota bacterium
GAAGACCCTCTTCCTGCCGATGAGGTCGCCCGCGCGACCCGCAAGGAGCAGCAGGCTCCCGTAGGTGATCAGGTAGGCATTGACGACCCAGGTGAGGTCGGCCTGGCTGAAGTGCAGGTCGCGCTGGATCGAAGGCAGCGCTACGTTCACGATCGTCGAGTCAAGGACGATCATGAGCTGCCCGAAACAAACGACGATCAAGGCCAGCCACCGCCGGGGATCGGGTCTGAGTACCGAAGAATGAATTTTCATAACGCCTCCACAGACGAACCAACTGACGTGACGATCACTATAACAGGATCATTACCGTACTTATTGCATGGATTATCTGGAGAGTGGGAATGATTCTCATCTAGTGGTAGGATCAGGAGTGGTCAAGATGGAGAGCGGTTCGAATACGGGGCTGATCGCGGTGATCACCCAGATTTCCAAGGCTTTGCACCGGCGCACCACAGAGGAGCTGCTGGGCATGCGGTTGAAGCAGTTCTTTCTTCTGGGCTACGTCCGGGACCACGGCAACGGCGGCGTCTCCCAGCAGGAGCTGGAAACAGCCCTCCTGATCGACGCCAACAGCGTGGTGCTGCTGCTCAACGAGCTGGAGGCAGCCGGACTATCGGTGCGGCGCCGCGACCCGCACGACCGCCGGCGTCACCTGGTTGAGCTCACCGCGTCTGGCCGGGTGGCGGTCGCACGCGCCGAGAAGGCGCGCGAATCCCTGGAAGACGCGATCCTTGCTGACTTCAACCCGGAGGAGCGGGCGACGCTCAAGAAGCTGCTACGCAGGGTCCTCGAAAGCCTGGCCCAGGCCGTCCCGGAGCCCGCGAAGCTTTAACGGGGCACCCGACCGCTCGGAGCGTTACCTTCCGGGCGCGATTCCGGTCTAACAGGCGATGGGAGCCATCCGGGTGATTGCCCGATCCGCATCGACCGAGATCGCGACGGTGTCCGACGACACTCGCGACTTCGAATCGTCCTTTCGGCTGGTCAACCGCTCGGCGTTCTTGCTGGCCCGCCAACTCGGACGTACCACCGAGGAATCGATGGACATCGTGCAGGAGGCGGCGCTGCGCGGCTGGCGATACCGCTCCACGAGGTCAGGTGACTTCCGACCCTGGTTCCTCGCCATCGTCTACCGCCTGTGCCGTCGGCCAAGTGCTTTGTGGTTCCCACTGCCCGCAAGCTGGGACGCGCCAGCCGCGGACACGTTCACGTCGCCGATGGACCCGGAGCTTCTTCTTGCTCTGCGACAGCTCCCCACGCGGCAACGTGCGGCGCTCTGGCTGCGCTACTGCGATGACCTGTCGGTCGCGGACGTCGCCCGGGTCCTGCACTGCAGCGAAACGGCGGCGAAGCAGGTGTTGCTTCGGGGGCGTGACGCTCTGCGCGCACGCCTCACGTCTCGGTTGAAGGAGGAATCTCGATGAGTCAGGCTGCCTCGCTGGAGGAGATCGACGAGCGGCTCAGCAACCTTCAAGAAACGCTGGTGGTCGACGCTGAAGATGCGCGGGCGATCGCGCACCTGATGGCGCTGAGGGTTGCAGGCACGTCTGTGAGGGCGGTGCATTTCACGCGGCGCCCGATGGTGCGCCTGGGAGCGGTCGCGATGACTGTGGCGATTGTCATCCTGTTGAACCTGGTCGCCGCTTACTATGCACCGACCTACAACCGCGCAATTGCTGATGCCCCGGGCATCGGTGGGCCCTCGAGCAAGATCCTGGCCGCGGTTGGGCTCAGAGCGGGTGACGTGACCTCGTTCAACGACTCCGCGAGCTCACGGGGCCACACCCTACGCCTTGTGGCCGGTTACGCCGACGGCCTCCGCACCGTGCTGTTCATCTCGATCGACGGCAAGGGCCTGGTGGGAGATCCAAAGCGATTCGGGATGAATCCAGGCGACTATGGCATGGGTAATCTCACTCTCACGGACCAGTTCGGTCATTCGTACGTGCCAGACGGAGTCGGTGGATCGACCGACCTACCCTTCAATCCGCTGGTCTGGCCCGCCTCGAGCGTCGGCGCGCGCCTCACCCTGCACGTGACCAGCATCGAAGCGCTCTGGCTCCGTAGCATCGGTGAAGTCCAAGGCGATTGGACACTGCACGCGACGCTGGTCGCCTCACCTGGGCACACTCTCCCGCTCCCGGCACCGGTGCGCACGCCGCAGGCCAGCTACACGTTCACGTCGATTCGGTCGAGCGCGACCACGTTGGTCATCAAGTGGACGGTCGACGGACCAATCCTCGACACGATTACCAGGTTTCGCGCAACGAACCACGACGAAGAGATGGTGCTGGAGCGCGAGTACTTCTGGCCGCAGGTGTTCGACACCTCCGGCCACCCGGTGCAGCTCGAGGACTTTGGAACCACATTCACGAAGCCGGCCACAGGCGAGATCAACGTCTTCATACCGGGGCCCGGCCGCTACCGCATCCAGCTCGGCGACGCGCTGACGACTGACGACCAGCAGCGCTGGATCGCGGTGCCTTAGTTCAAGCGCTCCAGGATCATGGCCATGCCTTGTCCCCCACCGACGCACATCGTCTCCAGGCCGTAGGCCTTGTCCTTCTCGCGCAGGCCGTTCAGGAGCGTGCACAGAATGCGCGCGCCGGTCATCCCGAACGGGTGGCCGAGAGCGATCGCCCCGCCATGCGGGTTGAGCTTGTCGCTGAAAGGATCGACCCCGATTCCGCGCGCCGATGGGATCACCTGCGCGGCGAAGGCTTCGTTGATCTCGACGATGTCGATGTCGTCGATGGTCATCTTCGCGCGCTTGAGGGCTTGCTTCGACGCTTCGATCGGCCCCAGGCCCATGAACTCGGGCTCGAGCGCGGTCAATCCCGTCGAGACCACGCGCGCCAGCGGCTGAATGCCTAGCTCCTTGGCCCTGCGCTCGGACATGACCACCACCGCCGCGGCACCGTCGTTTAGCGGGCATGAGTTGCCGGCGGTGACCGTACCGTCTTCGCGGAACGCGGGCTTGAGCGTCGCCAGCACTTCGACGGTCGTGCCCGGCCGAGGGCCGTCGTCCTTCGTGAACATCTGGCCGTTGGGCAGCGGCACCGGGATGATCTCGCGGTCGAAGAAGCCATCGTCGCGCGCCTTCACGGCGGCGTTCTGGCTCTTCACTGCGTAGCGGTCCTGTTCCTCGCGGCTGATCTTCTCGCGCCGCGCCACGTTCTCGGCCGTCTGGCCCATCGCGATGTAAATGTCGGGATACTCCTCGGCGTTCCCGGGCACGAGCCGCGGGTTGAAGGTGTCGGGAGCGTCGGGATAGCCGCTGCCATACCTCGAGACGCACTCGACGCCGACGGAAAGGAAGACATCGCCCTCGCCCGCTTCGATCGCATGCGCCGCCATTCGCGTGGTCATGAGCGATGACGAGCAGTATCGATTGACGGTGACGCCAGGAGCGTCGAGCCGGCTCAGTATCGAAACGACCCGGCCGATGTTGTGTCCTTGCTCGCCGCCCGGCAGCCCACAGCCGCAGATGAGGTCTTCGATCTCTGACCGCTCGAGCTGCGGAAGCTGGTCGAGCACCTTGGTGACGACATAGGCGGCAAGGTCGTCTGGCCTGACATCCACCAGCGAGCCCTTGCGTGCCCTTCCAATCGCGGAGCGGCCCAGAGCAGCGATTACGGCTTGAGTCATGCGCGAATTATTACCCCTTGCGCCTGGTGGCTATTTCAGCGGTGACTTGCGCCCGCCGGAAACGGCGAACAGGACAAAGCCGGCGAGCAGGAGTGCCAGGGCTCCAAGCACGATCGGCCCGTTCACGTTCATCCATCCGGCGAGGACAAGCACAAGCGCGAAAGCCGGCAGCCACAGTGCCCCGGCGAGCTCGCGCCGGCCGAGTCCCCGGTAGCGCCGCGCCTCCTGGATCAGCTCGCGCGGCAGCGGCTCGTTGTCGTCCAGGGGAGCAAAGATCGTTTCCATGCTCTTGCGATCCAGGCTTCGCGGTCGATCGTCGCGCTGCACAAATGGCTCCTGACCACAGTTTCTCACTACGAGCGGGTAAGTAGCGCCTCTCGGGTGAAAAGGCGGAGCGCCGCGTACCAGGAAAGAGCCCCGGTCGCGACCAGGCTGATCGTCGTCACGGCGAGGTTCGCCCAGTCGATCGCGTTGTGGACGATCGCGTCTCGCAGCACGAGCACCGCGTTGAGGATCGGGATCAGGTAGTAGGACAGGCTGGGGTTGAAGTCCGGGATGAACAGGATGATCGACGCGGGGAAGATGGTGATGAAGTAAAGCGGGGTGACATAGGCCTGGCCCTGGCGGAACGACTTCGCCAGTGTCCCCAGCGCCAGCGTGACCGAGCTGAAGCTGATGGCGATCAGCAGCGCGACCCAGATCATCACCGGTATCGCCACCGGATTAAGGGTGATGTGATTGGACCCAGACGCTCCCGGCAGGGCAACCTGGCTGAGGGCCACGAACATCGACACGATCGCGGCGACGGCCGCCACCAGGCTGATGCTCGTGACCGCCGCGATCTTCCCGAGCAAGATGCGGCTTCTCGGCGCCGGCGTCAGCAGCAGGCTCTCCAGCGTTTTCCGCTCGCGCTCGCCGGCGGTGCTGTCGAGCGCGGCCGAAAAACCGCCGGTGATGATCATCGTGATGAGGATGTAGGGCAGGAAGAAGCTCAGGAAAGCGTTGGATGCCGCCTGCACAGGCGAGCTGAGCGGATGTGCGACCAGGTGGAGCGGGGTCAGGATGCCAGGGTCGATGCCGCGGGTCTTCAGCGCCACCGCCGCCTGCGCCGCGTCGTACTGGCCGAGGATCGTCTCGAGTCGAGTCGAGGCGATCTGTGCACTCTGGCGGCTCGGGTCGTAGTACTCGTCGATCTGGCCACCCGTCTGGAAATCAACGCCGATGTCCACCTGCTGTTTGGCGGCGGCCGCCGGGTCGGCCACAGGCGCGAGCCTCAGGCTCGTCGCCTCGAACAGCACGTCGAGCCCGACCGGGATGTCGCCGGTGTAGCCGATCGTGTACGTCTGGGTCGCGGTCCGGGATGCGACCTGAGAGATCACGCTCAACACGACTGGCGTCGCAAGCGCGGCGATCCCGATCGCCATCAGCGTGCGGCGGTCGCGCAGGATCTCGATCAGCTCCTTCCTGTAGACGACCCAGGCCGCGGGCACTACTTCGCACCCACGAGGTCGAGAAATGCATCTTCCAGCTCAGGCTCGGCGCCTCTAACCTCGGCGGTCGTCCCGCTTGCCACCACCCGACCCTCGTGGAGGATCGTGATCCGGTCGCACAGGCGCTCGGCGTCGTGCAGGACGTGGGTCGAGAAGATGACGCATTTGCCCCGACCCTTCGACTCGACCATGAACTCGCGCACCTCTCTCGATGCGAGCACGTCGAGGTTGGAGGTCGGCTCATCGAACATGAGCACCTGCGGGTCGTGCACGATCGCGCGTGCGATCGCAACTTTCTGCTTTTGCCCCGATGACAAGCTCTCGGCGCGCTGGTCGGCAAACGAACCGATGTCGAGGCGCTGGATGACCGCATCGACTCGGCGCCCCACGTCCGTCTCCCGCACCTCGCTCAGGCGCGCGAAATAGACGATGTTCTCGCGCGCCGACAGTCGTGGATACACGCCGATGTCGGCCGTGACGACCCCGATCCGTCGGCGGACCTCTTCGGGTGCCTTCCGGGTGTCGAATCCCATCACCTCGACCGTTCCGCTTTCCGGTGATAGCAGCGTGCTGATGATCCTCAGCGTGGTCGTCTTGCCGGCGCCGTTCGGACCCAGCAGTC
The DNA here is from genome assembly GCA_035601515.1 of Candidatus Eiseniibacteriota bacterium. GTDB lineage: Bacteria > Chloroflexota > Dormibacteria > Dormibacterales > Dormibacteraceae > UBA10449. The sequence continues at coordinate 5,761 of DATNOD010000031.1, forward strand.
CGAAGATCTCGCCGGGCTGGGCTGCGAACGAGATGCCCCGCAGCACCTTGTTCTTTCCGAGCGTCTTCTCGAGGCGCTCGACCGCAACCGCCGCCTCGGTCACTTGGGTTTTTTAGTTGCTCGGCTCTTGGGGGCGGCTGCCTTTGCGGCCGCCGGCTTGCGCTTGGCGAGGGTTTTTGGCGTTGGCGCGGTCTCCGCTTCCTCCGCGACAGGCTGAACCGCGGCGGCCTCGGCCGGCTCGGCCGTTTCGGCGGAAGCGATTCCGATGGTGCTCGACAGCGTCCGGTGACACGTCTCGCAGGTGACGAGCGTGCGGACGAGCGTGCCGAGCTGGTGTGCCTCGTGGCGCAGGGTGCGCGGGCGGCCGCAGAACGAGCAGAAGCCGACCTCGGTCGTCACCACGACGTGTCCGGGCCTTTTGTTCACGTCCTCAACGGTAGCTGATAAACTTCGTCGAACGGCGCGATGCGCCGGGGTTCCTTTAAGTCCGATCCAAGAGAGGTCGGGAAGGAGGATTTTTTATGGCGATCGGAAGTCGCCTTCAGCACGTGATCGAGAGCCAGCAGTTCTCGAGGCCTCTCCTCGAAGAGCTCCTGGCTAGAGCCGACGACATCAAGAGCGAGCCGCACAAGTTCTCTGGGCGGCTCAATGGCCGCGTGATGGCTGCGCTTTTCTATGAGCCATCGACGCGCACGCGACTCTCGTTCGAGGCCGCCATGCTCCGGCTGGGCGGCGACACGATGGGCACCGACAACGCGCGCGAGTTTTCGTCCGCGGCCAAGGGCGAGACGCTCGAAGATTCGATCCGCATCGTCAGCGGTTACGCGGACGTGATCGTCCTGCGGCACAACGAAGAAGGCGCAGCCAGGCGCGCAGCGGCGGTGAGCACGGTCCCGGTCATCAACGCCGGCGACGGGCCAGGCCAGCACCCCACGCAGGCGCTGCTCGACCTGTACACCATCCGCGACGAGCTCGGCCACATCGACGGCATCCGCATCGCCATGGTCGGAGACCTCGCCAACGGCCGCACGGTCCGGTCGCTGACCTACCTGCTGAGCAAGTTCCGCGACATCCGCATCTGCTTCGTCGCGCCGCCGCAAGTGGCCATGCGCGACGACATCAAGGAGCACCTGGACGAGCACCATGTCCGCTGGGTCGAGACCGAGGACCTGGATGCGGTGCTGCCGCAGGTCGACGTCATCTATCAAACGCGCATCCAGAAGGAGAGGTTCGGCGACGAGGCCTCCTACCTCGCCGTCAAGGGCGTCTATCGAATCGACGCTTCGACGCTTTCACGCATGCGCAAGGAGGCGATCGTGATGCACCCACTGCCCAGGGTCGATGAGATCGCGCCCGAGGTCGACGCCGACCCTCGCGCGGCGTACTTCCGTCAGGCCCGCAACGGTCTGTACATCCGCATGGCGCTCCTCGACAAGCTGCTGGCATGAGCGCAATACAGCAAGGCCGGCTCAAAGCAACGGTGATGGACGCCGAGCAGATCCGGCGTTCGCTTTCGCGCATCGCGCACGAAATCCTCGAGCGCAACCGCGGCGCCGGCGACCTCGTGCTGGTCGGCGTGATGGCCAAAGGAGACCATCTCGCGCGTCGTTTGGCGGACAGCCTCATGCAGCTCGAACGGGCGCCGGTCGTCGTCGGCGCCCTCGACATCAGCAAGCACCGCGACGATCGGCATCTGCGCGTGCCTGCGCACAGTGGCCAGTCCGACGTGCCTGACATCGATGGCAAGGTGGTCGTGCTCGTCGACGATGTCATCCACCACGGCCGGACCGCACGCGCGGCGATGGATGCGCTCATGGACTTCGGACGGCCGAGGGCGATCCAGCTGGCCGTGCTGGTCGACCGAGGACATCGCGAGCTGCCCATCCGTCCCGACTACGTCGGTAAAAACGTACCCACGTCGGACACCGAGCGGATCGAGGTTCTCGTCGCCGAGGAGGACGGCATCGACCAGGCGGTGATCGTTGCCATCTAAGAATCCCCACGCCGCGCTCGTGCTCGAAGACGGCCGCGCATTCGCGGGCGCGGCGCTTGGCTTCGACGGTCTCGGCGAGGGTGAGGTGGTCTTCAACACGGCCATGACCGGCTACCAGGAGGTGCTCACCGATCCCTCTTACGCCGGGCAGATGGTATGCATGACCTACCCGCTGCAGGGAAATTACGGGGTGCGTGACGCCGACGCGGAATCGTCGCGGCCGTGGGCGCGCGCGCTGATCGTGCGCTGGGCATGCCCGCAGCCGAGCCATCACTCGAGTGAAGCCTCGCTCGACGAGTACTTGAAGCGCTGGCGAGTGCCGGCGATCACCGACATCGACACCCGCGCCCTGACTCGGCACATCCGCAAGCACGGCGCGCTCCGTGCGGTACTCGTCCACGAGGCGTCTGTTCCCGATGCGAAGAGGCTCGACGAGCTCGCGGCCGTGGCACGTCGAGTGACGCCGCTGTCGGAGCAAGACCTTGTGGCCGAAACATCGAGGACGGCGACTGAGGAATGGCTCGATCCCCTTCCACCCGAGCTACGCCAGGGCCACAAAGCGGATGGGACCGGCCTCGCGATCGCGGTCGTCGACTACGGAGTGAAGCTGAACATCCTTCGCTCGCTGCGCGAGCGCGGATGTCGCGTGATCGTGCTTCCACACACAGCGACCTGGTCGGATGTGGCCGCCGCGGGCGTGGACGGGCTTGTGCTGGCCAACGGGCCTGGCGACCCCGCGGTGCTCGAAGGACCGGTCGAGCTTGCACGCCAGGCGCTCGGGCGGATTCCCCTGTTCGGGATCTGCCTCGGCCACCAGATCATTGGCCGCGCCGCCGGCGCCACCACCTCGCGCCTGCCTTACGGCCATCACGGCGCCAACCACCCGGTCAAAGACCTGGAAACCGGCCGGGTGCACATCACGAGCCAGAACCACGAGTTCCAGGTCGACGCGGCCTCGCTTCCCCCGGGCGACTTTTTCGTATCGCAGCGCAACCTGAACGACGGCTCGGTCGAAGGCCTCGGCCACCGCACGCTGCCCGCGTTCAGCGTCCAGTACCACCCCGAGGGCTGTCCGGGGCCGCAGGACAACCAGCACCTCTATGACCGATTCCTGGAGATGGTGCGCGAACGGCGGCCGCTGTTGAAGGCGGTGGGCGGAGCTGTGCAGCCGGAGCGGCCGAAGAAGGTCCTCATCCTTGGCTCGGGACCGATCGTGATCGGCCAGGCCGCGGAGTTCGACTACGCCGGCACGCAGGCGTGCAAGGCGCTGCGCGAAGAAGGCATCACGACCGTCCTCGTCAACTCCAACCCGGCGACGATCATGACCGACGAAGAGGTGGCCGACCGCGTGTACCTCGAGCCCCTGACAGTGGAATCGGTGGAGCGCGTGATCGCTCGCGAAAAGCCAGACGCGCTGCTGCCCACACTTGGTGGCCAGACAGGCCTCAACCTCGCGACCGAGCTCGCCAACGCCGGTGTGCTCGACCGCCATCACGTGCGCCTTCTCGGCGCAGGCATCGAGACCATCCGCAAAGCCGAGGATCGCCAGGCCTTCAAAGACATGCTCGAGACGATCGGAGAACCAGTACCGCTGTCGCGCGTGTGCGGGTCGATCGACGAGGTGATCACGTTCGTCTCCGAGATCGGCCTGCCGGTGGTCATCAGGCCCGCCTACACACTGGGCGGAACCGGTGGCGGTTTTGTCACCAACGAGGCGGATTTGAAAACCATCGCGCAGCGTGGGCTCGCCGCGTCGCCGATCCACCAGGTGCTCATCGAGCGCTCCCTGTGGGGCTGGAAGGAGATCGAGTACGAGGTGATGCGCGATGCGGCCGACACGTGCATCACGGTCTGCAACATGGAGAACCTCGACCCGATGGGCGTCCACACCGGGGACTCCATCGTGGTCGCGCCGGCACAAACGCTTTCCGATCGAGATCACCAGATGCTGCGCTCGTCGGCGATCCGCATCATCC
>DATNOD010000032.1:0-26491 GCA_035601515.1 Candidatus Eiseniibacteriota bacterium
TCTTGCAGGGACGTGGGTAACGACAACGGAGCGCGGGGATTATCCCATTTCGCGCAAGAGAGCGAACGTGTAGAGGCCGGTCGAATGTCCGCTCTCGAACGCGATCTGAAGCGCGTATTGACCGACAAGCGCAACGTTCTCGATGCGGAGCTCTTTTGCGTCGAGGTTCTTCACGCGAGCGAGACGTCCTGGGACGCCGGCCTCGCCGCGACACTCGGCGCACGGGCAAGCCCATCGCAGCTTCTCGGCTGAGTAGGTGCTGTGGTGCCCATCCTCCCACGCGATGTCCATGACCTGACGCTCGCGGTCGACGTCGACGGTGAGAGGAAAGGCGTCCGGGTTTTTCAGTGGCTCTACTACCGGACGTTGATGACCGGCAGCTGCCGGAAGGACTGGATCGACGTGCGGGCCGCAACCTGCGATGCGATCTCCATGAACGCCCGAGCTCCCGCTGACTCCGGGCGCGAGATGACAACAGGTACGCCGCTGTCGGCGTCTTCGCGTATGGATTCCTCGAGCGGGACCGCGCCGAGAAACGGCACGCCCAGTCGTGTCGCCGCGGCCTCCGCGCCGCCGTGGCTGAAGATCTCATGCCGATGTCCACAGTTGCTGCAGATGTACCAGCTCATGTTCTCGATCAGCCCCAGCGGCGTCACATTGAGCTTGCGAAACATCTGCAGCGCCTTGACCGCGATGTCGGTGGCGACGTCTTGCGGGGTGCACACGATCGCGACGCCGGTGAGAGGAACCGCCTGCGCAAGCGTGAGCGATGCGTCGCCGGTCCCGGGTGGGAGGTCGATCACGAGGTAATCGAGCCGGCCCCAGTCGACCTGCACCATCATCGCCTCGATCGCCTTGCCGACCATTGGCCCGCGGTAGATCGTGGGCTGCTCGCCGGGATAGATGAGGCCGAAGGACATGACCTTCAATCCGTGCGCGTCGACGGGCTGCAGCCGGCCGTTGACCTGCTCGGGGACGGCGTGCGATCCGATCATCGCGGGGACCGACGGTCCGTAGATGTCGGCGTCGAGCAGGCCGACTTCGGCGCCCGCTCTGCGCAGCGCCGCGGCCACGTTGACGGCGACAGTGGATTTCCCCACACCGCCTTTCCCAGAGGCGATGGCGATCGTCTGCTTGACGCCGGGCAGGATCTCGGATGGCTTCGGCCGCATGAATGCCTGTCGCACGTTGGCGGTCATGCGGACCTCGACGCCCGAAACTCCCGGAATGTCACCGACGAGATCCTGGGCCTGGGTCTTGAAGCGATCGCGGACCGGGCACGCCGGCGTGGTCAATTCGAAGGTGAAGCTCACCTTGCCCTGTGGGCTGACCTCCAGCTCCTTGATCATGCCGAGGCTGACCACGTCCCGACCCAGGTCCGGGTCCTGTATGTGGGACAGGACCTCGAGCACCTGCTCGCGTGTCGGGCTCATGGCCTGGATGTTACCGGGCATTGGGATCGGACCATGTAGGTTCATCAGATGGCGGTTCGAGGTCCGGCGGCGTTGCGCAAGCATCAAACCGCGTGCCGCGCCTGCCACGTCTGCGTCGATGCGGGGATCATCCCCGAGGCAAACCCAACGTTTTCCGGCGAGTGGGGGGCTCCCTTCTACCTGGTCGGCCAGGCGCCGGGGCCGGCGGAGCGTGAGTCCCGGCGTCCGTTCTCGGGGCGCGCGGGCAAAGAGCTCGACCGATGGATGCTGCGCGCCGGCTTCTCGAGCTCCGAGGAATTCCGCCGCGTCACCTACATCGCCGCGCTGATGCGCTGCTTCCCAGGCCGCAACCGCACGGGAACCGGCGACCTGCGTCCACCGCCGGCAGCCATTGCCAACTGTGCGCACTGGATGGACGCCGAGCTGGAGATGCTGCGACCCCGCGTGGTGATTCTGGTCGGGCAGATGGCGATCGCTCGCTTTCTCGGCCCAGGTTCGTTGGAGGAACGGGTCGGGCGCACGTTCGGCGACGAGCCTGTAATGGTCCCGCTCCCGCATCCGTCCGGCCAGAGTCGTTGGCTCAACGCTGCGGCCAATCGCGAGCGCCTCGAGCAGGCGTTGGCGCTGATCGCAAAGCTTCGCGCGGACGCGCTAGGCTGACTGCGTCTGCGTCCGTGAAACGACGGGAGGGAATTAAACGTGGCGAAGTATCTGCTCGTCTTCTACGGTGGTGGCATGCCCGAAACACCGGCCGCGCAGGCCAGGGTCCTGAAGCAGTGGGGCACGTGGTACGGAAAGTTGGGTCCTTCGGTTGTCGACATGGGCAACCCTTTTTCTGGGGCGGTGAACAAGATCAAGGCCGACGGCACGGTGGCCAAGGGACCGATAGGCCAGCGGGCAACCGGATACACGATCGTCGAAGCGGGGACCCTGGATGGCGCCACGAAGATGGCCAAGGGCTGTCCGATCCTCAAGAGCGGCGGGCAGATTGCGGTCTACGAAACGTTTTCGATGATGTAGGCGGCGTTGCCGTCGTTTTTCGCCCAGCGTGAAGGCGGGCGCGCCGTCATCGTCGGTGGCGACGCCCGCCACCTCGCCCGCTCGCTGCGGGCGCGTGTAGGGGAAGAGGTCGAGGTCGTCGACCCAAACGGATTTCTTCTCACCGTGCGTCTCGACAAGGTTTCGCTTGATCGCGTCGAAGGCGTGGTCGTCGGCGAGCGCGAGCACAACCCCGAGCCCGAAGCCCGCATCACCATCGCCATCGCGCAGTTGCCCGCGCCCGCGTTGGAGCTGGTGCTTTCGAGGTGCACGGAGGCGGGCGCTTATGCATTCCATGTCATGCAGGCGGACCGCAGCGTTGCGCGCGGCGCAAAGGGGGAGCGTTGGAACACCATCTGCCGAGAGGCGGCGATGCTGGCCGGCCGGCTGCGGGTGCCCTCGGTTTCGGGGCCATCGCCGATGGATGAGGTTGTGACGAGGGCCGAGAACCCGGTGATGCTGGTGCGCGGGGCAAAGGTCGACCTGGCCGACCTGGACGAACCGCGCGATCTCACCCTCCTCGTGGGTCCGGAGGGGGGCTGGTCCGACCGCGAGCTCGCGCTCGTCGCGACCAAAGCCGGCTTGGGACCGCGCAACCTGCGGGCCGACACCGCCGCCCTGGTCGCTCTAGCGGTCGCCCTCGCACGGCGGCGTTAGCCGTCTAGCGTTTCAGGCCGCGAAACGTCTCAATCTCGCCCGCGATCGCGATCACGCTCGCACCAGCGAACGTGATCCCGCCCAGCACGATCAGGCTGGTGCCAATCTGGACGTTCGAGCTGGCGAGTCCCAGGCCGACGGCGAATATCCCAATGGCCAGGATCAGCGCCGCGTAGGTGTTGAATCCACGGCGTGTCGCCGCGAATCCCGGCGCCAGCTCGCCCAACGACTGAGAGGTCACCCGCCTCATGACAAGATCGGCTGAGCCGCCGACGTTGAGCAGAAGAATAATTCCAGCCGCAGAAATCAAAACCCCGAGGGCGAGAACCACGCTCGCATGTTGACACTTCGGGTCCTGTGACGAACCCCACTAGCATTTGTTCGTGCCCACAGCCAGCCAGGCCCGCGTGCGCAACTTTTGCATCATCGCCCACATCGATCACGGGAAATCGACCCTGGCCGACAGGCTTCTCGAGTTCACCGGGTCGATCAGCAAGCGCGACATGCAGGACCAGGTCCTCGACAGCATGGACCTGGAGCGCGAGCGTGGGATCACGATCAAGCTCCAGGCCGTCCGAATGACGTATCGCGCTCGCGACGGCGAGAGCTACGAGCTGAACCTCATCGACACACCGGGCCACGTCGACTTCGCGTACGAGGTGTCACGATCCCTCGCGGCGTGCGAGGGCGCGATCCTGGTGGTCGACGCCGCCCAGGGCATCGAAGCGCAGACGCTGGCCAACCTTTATCAGGCGGTGGAGGCCGGGCTGACGATCGTCCCCGTCGTCAACAAGATCGACCTCGACGCCGCGCAGCCAGAGCTCGTCGCCGAAGAAATAGCCGATGTCACGGGCATTCCGCGCGAGCAGGTGATCTTCGCCTCCGCCAAGCAGGGGATCGGAACGCAGGACATTCTCGAAGCCGTCATCTCCAAGGTGCCACCGCCGCACGGGGATCCCTCGGCACCTCTGCGTGCGCTGATCTTCGACTCTCATTACGACATCTACCGCGGCGTCATCACCTACGTCCGCGTCGTCGATGGCCAGATCAAGGCGCGCGACAAGATCCGGATGATGAACACCGGAAAAGTTCACGAAGTCGATGAGGTGGGATGGTTCGCGCCGCGGCCCACGCCGGCCGAGAAACTGACCGCGGGTGAGGTCGGTTACGTCACCGCCGCGATCAAGAACGTGATCGACGCGCGCGTCGGAGACACGATCACCAGCTCGGAAGGCGGAGCCGCCGGCCCGCTCCCCGGCTATCGACAGGTCAAGCCGATGGTGTTCGCGGGCTTGTTTCCCACCGACTCAGACCAGTTCGCGGACTTGAAGGAGGCGCTCGAGAAGCTGCAGCTCAACGACGGCGCGCTTTCGTACGAGCCGGAGAACTCGGCCGCGTTGGGATTCGGTTTTCGATGCGGATTCCTCGGTTTGCTCCACCTCGAGATCGTCCAGGAGCGGCTGGAGCGGGAGTTCGAGCTGGAGCTCATCACGACGGCACCCACCGTCGAGTACCGCGTGAAGCTGAAGCGAGGCGACACGATCGAGGTCGACAACCCGGCTCTGCTTCCCGACCCCACCGCGATCGAGTCCATCTCCGAGCCGTTCGTGAAGCTTTCGATCATCGTTCCGTCCACTTACGTCGGTCCGATGATGGAGCTCTGTCAGGATCGGCGCGGCATGTTCAAGAAGCTGGAGCACCGGCCTGGCGACCGTGTCGTGCTCGAGTATGAGATTCCGTTGGGCGAGATCATTCACGACTTCTACGACCAGCTGAAGTCCCGCTCAAAGGGCTACGCCTCGATGGACTACGAGATGATCGGGTTCCGCGAGGGCGAGCTGGTCAAGCTTGACGTGCTGGTCGCCGGCGACCCGGTCGACGCCTTGTCGCTGATCACCCACAGGAGCAAGGCTCAGATCCAGGGTCGGAAGCTGGTCGAGAAGCTGAAGTCGATCATCCCCCGCCAGCTGTACGAAGTGCCGATCCAGGCGGCCATCGGCGGTAAGGTGATCGCGCGCGAGACCGTATCCGCGATGCGCAAAGACGTCCTGGCCAAGTGCTACGGGGGCGACGTCACCCGCAAGCGCAAGTTGCTCGAGAAGCAGAAAGAAGGAAAGCGAAGGATGAAGCGGGTGGGTTCGATCGAGATCCCGCAAGAAGCGTTCATGGCGGTGCTGAAGCTTGACTAGCGCGCCGCGCTGGGTCGCGTCGATCGCGCTCGGATCCGTGGTGTTGGTTTCGTGCGCCATGATAGGTCCGGGCGGGACGAGCGCTCAGCCCGCCGAGATCTACGCCGCCGGGCCGACGGTGAGCGATGTGCGCGCGCTTTTCGGAGACGACAACTGGTGGCAGGGCCCGCCATCGTTCCAGGTGCGTCCGCTCGACGCCGAAACGACTTCCTTCACTCAGCGCTTCTCGGTTGCCCAGCGGTTCTTGCGTATCGGCACTGCCGAGGAGTTCGTGGTCCAGTACACAGTTTTCGACAAGACGTCCTCGGCGACCACGCGAATGACCGGCCTGCAGCAAGCTCTGGGCGCCTCACCATCGACCCCGAAAGTAGGTGACCAGGTCCTTTATTACGGTCTTCCTGGATCGGGTGGAGCGCCGTATATCACGAGGACGTTCGTACGGGTTGGTCAGATAGTCGTCAGCATCATCTGGGCTCGCAAAGACCCAACTACCACTGTCCAGCAGCTCGGACGCATCGCGGTGAACGTGGTCGGCGGGCTCAAGAAGGCAACGTCGGCCCGGGTCAAGGAAACGCCGGCGGCGGTCGACCAGAAACTGCTCCCTCCGCCCGGGCTTGACATCACTTTCCTTGGAGCAGCGCAGCTCCAGGTCGAAGCGTGGCTGGTCATGGTCAACATCGGCATTCCTACAGCTGGTCTCAAGTTGCTCCACGACGCCGGGGTCACCGATTTCGCCTATGGCGACTACGCGCTCAACAACGACACGCACATGGAGGTGAGGTCTGCGCTTTTGACGTTCGCGACAGCCACAGCCGCCGCGGATTGGGCCAGCACCTGGAGCTCTGGCACGCCGGACCAGAGCAATATCGCCAGTGCTTATGTGCCCACCGCGGGCGTCGAGGGCTCTGGTGAATATCACTACTTCTTCACTGCCGGTACCTTCGGTGGAATGCTCGTGTGCAAATCGTCCATCGAAGGAGAGGCCGCTTCACGTGCGTGCGAGGGACCGATGGAGCGGACTGCCATCGGTTGGAAATTCGCTCTGGGAGGCTAGTCCAAACGGCGCTCAGCGACCATGCTGCTGCGAGTCGCCTGGTACCACTCCCACTGTTTCGCGAGACCATCACGGAGCGCGATACGCGGCTCCCATCCCAACCGTTCCCGCGCGAGATTGATCGAAGCTCCGGTGTGGCGCGGGTCACCGGGCGCGGCAGGGAGGTTCTTCCGGCGAAGCTCGAGATGGCTGATCTCCTCCAGAGTCGCCAGGACCTTGTTCAGGGTGACCCGACTGCCGCCGCCCAGGTTGAACACCATGCCCACCACGTCCGCCGTCGCCGCCTTCACTGTGCCTTCGACCGCGTCCGATACGTAGGTGAACTCACGGGTCTGCTCGCCATCGCCGTAAACCTCGATCGGCTCGCCGTCCGCCAGCGCGCGCATGAAGCGCGCGAACGCCATGTCCGGTCGCTGGCGCGGTCCGTAGACGGTGAAGTAGCGAACCGACACCGCAGGGATGCCGAAGTTCCGCGTGTAAAGATGGGCGAGATGCTCGGCGGCAAGCTTCGTGACGCCATAGGGCGAGACCGGGCGGGGGAGAGCCGATTCGCGCGTTGGAAACGCCTCCGCGTCGCCGTACACAGATGAGCTCCCCGCGAACACGAGGCGCTGGAGGCCGCTTCCTTTCAGATGCTCGAGGAGGCGCTGTGTGGCGATGATGTTGTCGCGGGTGTAACGGTCGAACTGGTGCCCCCAGCTCGGCCTCACCCCGGGCTGGCCGGCGAGATGGTAGACGACGTCGGCGCCATCCAGCGCCGCGGTGAGGTCAGCGTCCACCAGGTCCAGCTCCTCGAAGGAAAAATTGCGATGGCTCCTGGCCGCCTCCAGGTTTTGCTCCTTTTGGGCGCGCGGGTAGTAGTCGGTGAAGGAGTCGATGCCCACGACTTCCTGGCCGTCGGCCAGCAGACGCTCACTCAGGTGGGAGCCGATGAACCCCGCCGCGCCGGTGACCACGGCTTTCATCAACGGCAAGCCTGAGGCGTGGCGACCGCCATTTGCAACCGGCCCTATCTTTTCTATATGTCTCGGTTTGAATCGTGGCTCGCCGATTCGGGTATAGGCGTATCGGTGAAGCAGTTTTCAACCGGCACTCGCACCGCCGGCGATGCAGCACGCGCGGTCGGGTGCGACGTGGGGCAGATCGTGAAGTCGCTCGTTTTCGTCGCCGGGGGCAATCCGGTCATCGCGCTTGTCAGCGGCGCCAACCGGCTGGACGAAACCCGGCTCGGGGCGGCCGCGGGCAAGCCGGTGACGAAAGCCGACGCGGAGATCGCGAGGACGGCCACCGGGTACTCAATTGGCGGCGTGCCCCCTTTCGGCCACGCGACCGAGCTTCCGGTGTTCATGGATCGGGACCTGCTGGCCCATCCAGTCGTGTGGGCGGCGGCGGGCCGGCCCGACTCGGTGTTCGAGATCGAACCTGAGCGGCTCCGCGACCTGAGCAAAGCAACTGTTGTTGATCTGAAGATCACTGGGCAACTGGATGTCCCCGGCCCTTCGGGCCACCTCCCCACGGGTGGGGAGGGCCTCGCGTGAGCAGCATCCTCATCTTCTGCAAGGACTGCGGAAAGCAGGTCCCGAGCTCGGAGACGCGAGATGGGCGGTGCCTCGATTGCCGCGTCCGGCGCTCGGTCGCCGACCTGCGCGACGAGCACGCGCGGCTGTGGCGCAAGCGCGAGCGCTACCGCAGCCATAACGCCAATGTCGAGCAGATCGGACAGCAGATCGCCCGCGTCGAAGACCGCATGGGGCATCGCATCAAGGAGCTGGTGTCGAACGACCGGCAGGCCACCGACTATCTGCGCAAGGAGCTCGAGGCGGCGCGCGGGCAGCGCTACACGATCAAAGGCGTCTGACTTGGGTACTGGGCAAGTGCAATTCCCCACTCGGCCTTCGGCCGACCTCCCCGCCGAGCGGGGAGGGCCTTTTTCACATCTTTACATCCACCTCCCGTTCTGCAAGCACAAGTGCGGGTACTGCGATTTCAACGCGTACGCCGGCATGGACAGGCTCATGCCTGACTACGTCGAGGCGCTGGAGCGCGAGCTCGGTACCGCCCGGGAGGAGCGCGACTTCTCGCGCTTGCAAACCGTCTACCTCGGTGGCGGAACGCCCAGCATTCTTCCGCCAGACCTCATCGCGCATCTGCTGCGTTTCATCCGCGGCACGTTCGACGTCGCACCCGACGCGGAGGTCACGCTCGAGGCCAATCCGGCCAGCACCGATGAACCGAGGCTTGCCGCCTGGCTCGAGGGCGGTGTCAACAGAATGAGCCTCGGCGTGCAGGGGTTCGAACCGCGCGCGCTCGCGGTCCTCGAGCGCAAGACGGATGCGGCTCAAGCCACTCATGCGTTCAACCTGGCGCGCGCGATGGGCGTCAAGAACTTGAGCATCGATCTCATATACGCGGTGCCTCATCAAAGCCGCGAGTCGTGGGTCGAGACCTTGCGGCGCGCTCTGGCTCTGGGCCCGGATCACGTTTCCACCTACTGCCTGACTTTCGAGGAGGGAACGCTTCTGTGGCGCAGACGCGCCGAGGGTAAGCTCCCCGAGCTCGATCCCGACCTGCAGTGGGACCAGTTGGATTCCGCATGCGCGGAGCTGGAGGGCGCAGGCTTTCGGCGGTACGAGGTGTCCAACTGGGCGAAGCCGGCTTACGAATCGCGTCACAACCTTGCTTACTGGCGCTGCAAGCCTGTGTATGGTGCCGGCGCGGGGGCGCATTCCTACGCAACCGACGGCATACGGGCCTGGCGCTGGTGGAACGTCGCGAAGCCTCGCGAGTACATCGCCGCGTGCCCGACACCAAGGGCGGATGGGGAGGAGCTCGCCCAGCGCAAGGCCGGGGCCGAGGCGCTCATGCTCGGCCTGCGCACTGCCGAGGGCATGGCCCCACCCGAGGGATTCGATACCGAGCTCACCCGGCTCGCGTCGGACGGCCTGATCGAAAGGATCGACGGCAAGGTGGCCCCGACCCGCCGCGGCATGGACCTGCACAATCAGATCGCGCTCGCGGTACTGTAACTAGCACTCGGAGCAACCGAGTGCCAAGAACAGATGGAAAACAGAAAGCAAGCGATCCTGCGCGCGGTGGTGAACGAGTTCACGACCAGCGCAGTGCCGGTTGGCTCCCAGTCGCTCCACAGCCGGTATTTCGTCAACCTGTCCTCGGCCACCATCCGCAGCGAGCTCGCGGAGCTGGCCGACCTCGGCTACTTGACCCAGCCGCACACCTCCGCCGGCCGCATTCCGACCGACTCCGGTTACCGGTACTTCGTCGACTTCCTCATGGACCTCGAAGAGGTGCCCGAGCGTGTGCGTGGGTTCATCAACGAGGAGCTCGGACACACGACCGCCGACATCCAGGGCCTGGTGGAGCGGGTGGCGATGACGACCGCGGCCGTGACCCAGAACGCATCCGTGGCCAGCGCACCACAGGGCTCGCAGGGCCGCATCAAGCATGTCGACCTGGTCTCACTGGAGCCGAGGGACGTCCTGCTCATCCTTCTGCTCGAGGGCAACTTGCTGCGCCAGCAGGTAGTGCAGGTGACCGACGCCACGACTCAGCCCACGCTCGACCTCCTGGCGTCGAAGCTCAACCAGTCGCTCGGCGGCAAAGCCGGCGAGGAGGTACGCCGCCACTACGAAAACGCGGCGCTCGGGCTCGAGAAGGAGCTGCTCGGCCGCGTCGTCGCCGCGCTCGACCAGTACGAGCAGGGCGCCGAGAACCTCGTCGTCCACGACGGCGTGCGCAACCTGCTCCGCCAGCCAGAGTTCGCTGAGTCGTCGCGGGTGCAGCAGGTCCTGGAGGTGCTCGAGGAGACCCGCTACCTCACCGTTCTGCTGCGCGAGCTCATCGGAAACTCCGACCTGCAGATCGTCATCGGATCAGAGAACGCGTCGAGCCAGCTGCAGGGATGCGCGGTCGTTCTCACGACCTACGGCCCGTCCAATCACCTCAAAGGAGTGCTCGGCGTGATCGGGCCGACGAGGATGGCGTACAGCCAGACCGTCGCGCGGCTGCGGGCGGTGGCGCGCGGCGCCAGCGAGCGGATGGCCGAGCTCGGGGTTTGAGATCGGGCCTTGGCGCGGTATTACTGGAAGCGTCATGACCACGCGTAAATACCCGCACGAGCCCCATCACGAGCACTCGGAAGGCGAGCTGCGGCCTGAGACGACCGATGTCGCGGCGAGCAAGCAGGTCGCTGCGCTGGAAGGCAAGATCGCCGAGCTCGAGGCGGCCGCCGCCGAGGCCAAGGATCGCTACCTACGCCTGGGGGCTGACTTCGAGAACTTCAAGAAGCGCGCCCGGCAGGACCAGCTCGAGACCATCCAGCACGCATCCGCCGAGCTGATCAACCGACTGCTGCCCGGGCTCGACGACCTCCACAAAGCTCTGGAGCACAGCCCGAAGGGCATCGATCCTTCCTGGTTGAAAGGCGTTGAGCTGAGCGTGCGCAAGCTGGAAGAGGCGTTCGGCGCCCACGGCCTGGAGGCCATCAAGGCGGTGGGGGCCCCGTTCGACCCCAAGCTGCACGAGGCGGTCGGCCATGAGGAGTCTCGCGAGCACCCCGAGGACACGGTCGTCGCCGAATTGCGGCGTGGCTACCGGATCCGCGACCGCGTCGTGAGACCCGCGCTGGTGAAGCTCGCCCGGCGGCCGGAGCTCCCGACCGACGGCTCCCCCAACCCCGACCAGGCCTAACCCACCAAAATTTAGGTCTTGGCTGTCAAGCGCGACTACTACGAAGTCCTCGGTTGTAGCCGGCAGGCGTCCGCCGACGACCTGAAACGTGCCTTCCGGAAGATCGCGATGGAGTCCCACCCCGACCGCAACCCTGACGACCCGGTGGCGGCAGCGCGGTTCAAAGAAGCGAGCGAGGCGTACGCGGTTCTGTCAGACGCCGGCAGGCGGCGAAGCTACGACATGTTCGGCCACGCCGCAGTCGACATGGGGGGCGGGCCGGCGGTCGACTTCTCCGACATGCCGTTTGCGGACATCTTCGACACGTTCTTCGGCGCCGGCATCGGCTCGCGCGGGCGGAGGCAGCGCTCCGACCGGGGCGACGACCTCCGCTACGACATGACCATCACGTTCGAGGAAGCGTTTACCGGCGCAGATAAGCAGATCGACGTGCCGCGCCTGGCGACCTGCGATCGGTGCTCGGGCAGCGGCGCCGAGCCCGGCACGGGCACGGAAACATGCCCAACCTGCGGTGGCGCGGGACAGATTCGCCGGGCCCAGCAGTCGATCTTCGGCTCAGTGATGACGCAGACCACATGTCCCACCTGCGGTGGCGCGGGACGCTTGCTCAAGAGCCCCTGCGTCCAGTGCCATGGGCAGGGCCGCAACACAGTCACACGCCGGCTTGCCGTCCGGATACCGGCCGGCGTAGACACCGGCTCCCAGATCCGGATCAGCGGTGAGGGCGAAGCCGGAATCCGGGGCGGGCGGCCCGGCGACCTGTACGTGGTGCTCAGGGTGAAGTCGCATCCGCACCTCTCCCGGCAGGATCAGAGCGTCATCTACGAGCTGAGGGTGAACATGGTCCAGGCGGCGTTGGGCGACCGAATCGAGATCCCGACCCTCGACGGCACGGTCGAGATCGCCATTCCAGCCGGAACCCAGCATGGGCAGTCCTTCCGGCTCGCCGGCAAAGGCATGCCGGACGTCCGCGGCGGCCGCCGGGGCGACCAGTACGTGCTTGTGCAGGTCGTGGTGCCCAAAGACCTCAACCCGGAGCAGAAGGCCCTCCTCCGGAAGGTCGGCGGACTCACCGGCAAGCCGGAAAAGGTCTCGAAAGGCTTCTTCGAAAAGCTGCGCGACGCCATCTCGCTCGACGGCTGAGACACTCGCCCCTGGGCGACTTCTCAGCGAACTCTCAGGTTCCAGGCATAACCTGACAGCTTCCTGGGTAGTTAATTGGGGGTAGTTACAACAAAGGGCTGTTGCCCCGTACCGTATTAGAGGAAGAAGTGGCAAAAACGATCGATCTCGAACTGACCCGAGCCGAGGTGGAGGTGATCGAGCTGGAGGCCCGCCTGCGGGTGGTCCCCATGAACGACACCCAGCTTTCCGACGCCCTCAAGGCCGCCCTGGCCGCCAAGAAGGAGCGCCTGGCGAAGCTGCGCACCCAGCACGCCGCCGCCGGCCGGCCCAACCGGGGCGTCTCCGTAGGCGATGAGGCCAACAAACCGCTGCCTCTCCACGCGACCCGGCGACCGCCCCTGAAGCGTTCGGTCCCCCAGCGGCCGAAGGCGAAAACCGCCAAGTAGGCGGCAGCCGGCGGGGGCCGGCTGTTAAGTGACTGTTGCGCTGGCGCAACAGGTTCGTGTCCCGAACGTTATCGTTCGACGTGGTGAGACTGGCCGTGCGCTCCGTTCCGGCTTGCAGGTAAGTGTCAGCTGACGGAAGCCCGCCCGCGGGTAGCTCCGCGGGAATCTCGTTCAGCCTGACCCCGGGAAGCTCGGCCGGCATGCCCGCGCGGGACTCGTGGCAGCTGCCCACCATCAACGGTATCGCCGCCGCTGCGCTCATCGCCGCCGTCGGATTTCGTCTCTGGGAAGCGCACCTGCCGCCGTACGCGGTGCAGGAAGAGTTCGTGCTGATCGGCGCTGGTGTCGTGTTTGCTGTGATCGCGGTCGGCGTCCGCGCGTCACGTTTCGACAGGAACCTCACGATCCAGCTGCTGTTGATGCTCGTCAGCGCGGTGCTCACCGTGCTGGTGCTCGGCGTGGCAGGCCCCTGGCTGGGCGACGACCTGCCCCCGTTGGCGGCGGCCGCGTTCGCCACCATCCTCCTCCACTTTGAGCTCGGTCTACATGCGCGACATTTCGCACTTCTCCTGGCCGTAGCCCTTGCCGGGCTCGGCTCGTTGTGGATCTACGCCGTCGTGGCGCTCATGGTCTCGTTCGGGGCGATCGCCATCTGGACGCTCGTCCTACTGGCGCTCGGGCTGCTGGCTTTCCTCACCCGGCGGGCCGTCGACCGCGACCTCAGCGTGCAGTTCGATCGTCAGGCGTCGCTTCTTTTCGCTATCAGCGATCTCGGCGAAGGTCTCGTCATCACCGAGGGCGGACGGTATGTCGCGAGCAACGACGCCTACGTGAAGCTGACCGGGTACTCGCGGGAAGAGCTGCTGGCGATCCCCACGTTGATCGACCTGGCGCCGGCCGAAGAGCGCAAGGAGCTTGCGGCCAACCTGCAAAAGCGGTTTGCCGGGGATGCGGCGCCGGTTCGTTATCAAGCGGGCTTGATGGCCAAGGACGGGCGCCGGCTCGAGGTCGAGGTAGCTATCCACCGCATTAGTGCGGAAGGCGACCAGCGCCTGCTTGCGCTCGTGAGCGACATCACCGAGCGGCACCGAGCCGAGCAGGCCGAGCGTGTAAGCGAGATGCGCTTCCGCACCCTGTTCGAGCAGGCCCAGGCCGGCATGTCATTCGCCGGCCTCGACGGAAAGATCATGTCGGTGAACCCCGCTTACTGCGAGCTGCTGGGGTACGCGGCTGAGGAGCTCAAGTCCATGTCCGTCTACGACGTCACCCTTCCGGAAGATGTCGCCCCCACCAAGGAGGCGCAGCGCCGGATGATGGCGGGCGAAGCGGCCGATGTCCGCTTCGAAAAGCGGTTCCTCAGGAAGGATGGCGAGCAGGTGTGGGCTGATGTCGCCGTCCGCCTGGTGCGAGACGTGGACGACAAGCCGCTTTATTTCCAGACGGTGATCATCGACATTCGCGATCGCAAACGGGCCGAGGTCATGCAGTCGGCGAGATTCGCGGTGACGCAAGCGCTCGTCACCTCGCCTGGTTGGGACCGCGCCGCTCCGGCTGTGCTGGAGGGCCTTTGCGAGACGCTCGACTGGGAGCTGGCCGAATACTGGGAGGTCGACCTGGAGCGCGAGGCGATGCATTTCGGCGCTTCGTGGAAGCGCCCGGGCCACGAAACGTCGGAGTACGACGCCACCGCCAAGGATGCTTCGTACAGGCGCGGAGAAGGTCTTGCGGGGAAGGTATGGGAATCGGGTGCGCCGATCAGCATCGCCGACGTTGCCGCGGACCAGTCGGCGCGCTCCCCCGCAGCGGCCGCGGCCGGACTCAAGGGCATCGTCGGCTTCCCCGTCCGCAGCGGCCGCCGGGTGGTGGGGATGATCTCGCTTCACACATGGGCGCCTCGGCATCTCGACGACGGCCTCGTGGCGGTCATGAACGACATCGGCTCGCAGATCGGTGAGTTCGTGGAGCGCAAGCGCGCCGAGGTGGCGCTCCAGGAGAGCGAGAAGCGGATGCGCTCGGTCCTCGACAACGTCTCGGATGGGCTCGCGACTTTGGACAGCACGAGCCTCATCGAGTCGGCGAACCCGGCCGTGGTCAAGCTGTTCGGATACCTCGAGGAGGAGTTGATCGGGCAGCCAGTCGACATCCTCATCGCAACCACGCATCGCAGCGGCTTCGTCAACTATTTGCAGCGACGCCTCAAGCTCGACCTGCCTTCGAGCGGCGCGCACGAGACGATGGGCAAGCGCAAGAACGGCAGCTTGTTCCCGCTCGAGTTCGTGGTCAGCTCGATGCACGTCGGACCACGGCACCTCTTCATCGCCACCATGCGCGACATCTCCGAGCGGAAGGCCCACACCGACGCCCTCGAATACCAGGCACTCCACGACGCGCTGACCGGTCTCCCGAATCGCAGTCTTTTCGGCGACCGCCTGCGCCAGGCCCTGCTCGCCGCGCGGCGCAATCAGCGGATGTTCGGCGTCCTCCTCCTCGACCTCGATCGATTCAAGGACATCAACGACGCGCTCGGTCATGACCGAGGCGACAGCCTCCTACAAGAGGTGACGGCACGACTGCGCAGCGTGCTGCGCGCCACTGACACCATCGCGAGGCTTGGCGGCGACGAGTTCGCGGTGTTGACGACCGACGCCAAGCATCCCGATGACGTTGTTTCGACTGCACGCAAGATCCTGGCTGCGCTCGAGGGTCCATTCGCGCTCGGTGACCAGATGGTGGAAACGGGCGCATCGATCGGCATCGCGCTCTACCCCGTACACGGCGATGACCCGGGCACGCTGCTGCGGCGCGCGGACGTCGCCATGTATGTCGCCAAGCGTTCGGGCGGGGGCTGCTCGCTGTACGCACCCGAGCAGGAGGCGCAGAGTCTGCGCCGCTCGGGTCTTGCGGGCGAGCTGCGCCGCTCGATTCCGCAGGGCGAGATGACGCTGCACTACCAACCCCAGGTCCTGCTCGGGAGCGGCACGGTGTATTCGGTTGAGGCGCTGGTGCGATGGAACCATCCGCGCGAGGGTCTGATGCCGCCCGACCGGTTCATACCCATGACGGAAGAGACGGGCGTGATCCATCCGTTGACCGCGTGGGCGCTGGATTCGGCTCTGAACCAGCTATGCAAGTGGCTCGCCGCGGGCATCGATGTGTCCGTCGCGCTCAACGTATCGCCACGCATCATCGAAGACCACTCGCTCGAGGAGATGGTGGCGCAAGCCCTCGCCTCGACCAAGGTCGATCCTCGCCGGCTCACCCTGGAGATCACGGAAGGGGTCGCTATGGCGGCGGCCGCGGCGAAGGCCCTGCATACGTTGAACGAGATGGGCGTGCGCCTCTCGCTCGACGACTTCGGGACCGGCTATTCCTCTCTCCTTTATCTGATGCGTTTGCCGGTGCACGAGATCAAGATCGACCGCTCCTTCGTCGCCGGCCTCGGAACCGACAGCGACTCCGGCGCCATCGTGCGCTCCGCGGTTGGGCTCGGCCACAACCTTGGCCTGCGTGTGGTGGCGGAAGGCTTGCAGGATCGGCTGGCGGAGGCGGTGCTCATCGAGGCGGGCTGCGATGCCGCACAGGGATTCCTGTTCGGCCGGCCGGTCACGGACGCGGAGATGACGACCCAGTTGATGACAAACCCGGGATCGAAGGGCATACCGATCGAGCCTGCTGCCCAGGAGGGCGTCACCGCCGCCGCATTAGTTCAGGAAGGCAGCGATCCCAAGGGGATATAAATCGGGGTGAGCCTTGATCGCAGTGAAGATCATTTCGCCGCTGAACACCCTGACGTCGTACTGACAGAGGGCGACGGTCGGTAGGCGCTTGGTGATGGTGTTCATTGCGACCTCGAAGTCGATCATCTGACTGTCCGACTCGAAGCCCTTGCGGGCCGAGCTCATCTCGCCCACAACCCTCAGCAGAGTTGGGCCGCCTACGAGCGCTCGAGTCAGTACTTGCTCCCAGAAGCGGAGGGCTCCCTCGACTGTGTTCCCGGGTCTGGGCGCTGTCAGCAAACTGTGGTCGCGAAGCGCGGCATCAACGTCGATTCCATCCTGCCCATGCAGTGCTTCGAGGTAGGCATCGAGGACCGCGCCCTCCGCGATAAGAAAGCACGGCTGGCCTGACGCCAGGCCGTCACGAAAAAAAGGGATCGTGAGTCGCAGGCGCGATTCGTCGCTGTTGTAGAAGGTAGCGAGGTGGCTGCGAGGCGGGACATGGGTTCCACCTATCACGACACCCTCTGGACCGGCCGCCCGGCGTCGAGGAGATGAGGAATCATCTCGCGAAAGAAAGCAGGTCAGGTCCGCTTCCCTGAAACGACGTTCTCCACGGCGGCCAACGCGTCGAACCGGCAGCAGCCCGCTGTCGCTCCATCGGCGGACCGAGGCCTGGCTGACGCGGAGGAACTTTGCCGCCTCTGCGGTGTTGAGCAGCTTATCGCTCATCGTGGTCTCGCATGGTGAAGTATCGCTGTGACCCGAGCTAAATCAGGAAGCTCGCGAGTCCAAGCTCGTACAGGTCTGGGTGCGACCGTAAGGCATCAAAAATCGTCTCGCCGCCAAAAACGCGCACGTCGTACTGACATAGGGTCACGGTCGGGAAACGCTTGGCGATCAAGTTGTATGCGATCTCATATTTGATCATCTCGTCGTCGGTAGGAAACACCGTTCGTTCCGAGGCCATCTCTCCGACGACTCGGATCAAAGTCGGGCCTGCGGCAAGAGCCTCCGACATGCCCTGGTCCCAAAATGCGAGTGCCGCTTCAACTGAGGCGCCCGGTCCAGCGACGATGCGAAACGACCCGTCGAGGATGGCGGCATCGATGTCGATCCCTTTCTCGTCACGCAGCGCCTCGAGGTACGCGTCCCTTAGTGCGCCCTCGGCGGCGAGGAAGGACCGCTGGCCGAGCAGCAAACCGTCACGCAAGAACGGAATGGTGAGGCGCAAGCGGCCTTCGTCGCTGTCGTAGAACGTGCCTAGGTGCCCATGCATGGGGACACGCGTTCCCCCGACGTAGACCTCCCGCTCTGGGCGTATCGGGATGGCCGAGCGTCCCGGCTTGAGGAAGTTTTCGAGGTCCCGCTGTTTGAAGCGGCGCTCACGCCTGCGCCCAACGCGCAGTGCTTCGAGCAGCCCGCTGTCGCTCCACCTCCGGACCGACGCTTGACTTACCCGCAGCACCCGCGCTGCCTCGGCTGTGTTCAGCAGTCTATCGCTCACTGTGACTTTGGTCTCGCGATGTGACAGTATTGCAGAGGTTTGGATACCATGGACGGGTTAAATAATCAATAGGTACGGCCGGGACCGGCGCAAAAGTCTCGCCGACAGGGGAATCTGAGATGGAACTCCGACAGCTGAGGGCGTTTCTCCAGGTGGCGAAAGCTCGTCATTTTGGCAAAGCAGCGGCTGCGCTCAGGATCACGCAGCCCGCCCTGACGCAGCGAATCCAGGCCCTCGAACGGGAGCTGGGAGTGCAGCTGCTCACCCGAAGCGCCCGGGAGGTGCAGCTGACGCCGGCAGGCGAGATCCTGCTGCCTTACGCAACGAATCTCATCCAGGTTGAGGACCGTGCCATCCGCGACCTCGCTGACAACGCTTCGGGTCGCACCGGCAAGCTGCGTGTGGCGTACTTGCTTCACGGCGACATCGCCACGCAGGGCAGAATCGTGGCCGAGTTCAGGCGTCGGTACAGTGATGTCGCCGTTGAGACGAGCATGGCCTTTTCCAGCTCAAACCTCCATAACCTCGTCAAAGGCGACATCGACGTCGCCTTCATCGAGCCCATGGAGACTCCCCCCGATATCGCGGTGAAGCCGATCGGCCGCGGTGCGCTGATGCTGGCATTACCCATGGATCACCCGCTGGCAAAGCTTGACCGAGTCCCGGCCAACTCGCTTCGTGGCGTGCCGATCATCATGTGGCCGCATTCCTGGAATCCTCAGATCTCATCTTCTTTCCGTAAATGGGTAACGCGTCATACGGGCGAGGAACCGAACATTGTCGCCGAGGAGCCCCCGGACCAAGCCTTCGAGGCGATCGCAATGGACCGTTCCGCTGTGACATTGGCAAGCACCTGGCGGGCCTCCGCAGCCACCATCACGGGCGTGGTCTTCCGGCCGATGGACCCGCAGCCACTACTCGAGCACCAGATCGCCTATATGCGCGAGGACCCTTCGCCGACCTTGCAGGAGCTATTGCGAATCACGGACGAGATCGTCGGTGCGAACCATGCCACCCCTCCCGAAGGCGAGCTGCTTTAGCAAGTAACCTTCGCTCTCGTGAGAGCGCTCGTGCTCGGTGCCGGCGGCCTGCTCGGCTCCGAACTCGTGAAACTGCTTCCGGATTCCGTCGCGGTCACCCGCACGCACCTGTCCGTGACCGATCTTCCGGCCATGAACGGAGCGATGTCCCACTACCAGCCTGAGGTGGTTTTCAACTGCGCCGCATACAACGCGGTCGACGGTGCCGAAACAGAAGCGGATGCCGCCTACCAGGTCAACGCGCAAGGAGCGTTCAACGTCGCCCTTGCCTGCGCGCAGAACGAAGTTCGCCTCATCCATTTCTCGAGCAACTTCGTTTTCAGCGGCGCGCTCGACCGTCCATATCTGGAGAGCGATGAGGTGGGTCCGCTGGGTGTTTACGGAAAGTCGAAGCTCGAAGGCGAGAAGCTCATCTCCATGGTGATGCCGCGGGCGGTCATCATCCGGACGGCGGCTTTGTTCGGCGGCGACGGAAGCCGGCAGCGGCGCAGCTTTCCTGAGCGCATCCTCGAACGCGCAAGCGCGGGCGAACGGGTTCGAGTGGTCTCTGACCAGTCCATCAATCCGACTTACGCGGCAGACCTCGCCACGGCGGCTATCGCGCTGGCATCGGCAGATACCGAAGGCGTTGTCCACGTCGTCAACGCCGGGTGCAGCACGTGGCGCGATTTTGCCCGCGCGACGCTGGACGCATTCGGTGTCGCCGGCGAGGTCGAACCAGTAGCGAGCGCCGAGCTCGGCGCCCCGGCGCCTCGCCCGCCCAATGGCTGCCTCGAGTCGTCGCGCACGCAGGCGCTGCGGCCGTGGCGTGACGGGCTGGCGGCATGGGCCGAGAAGCGCAAAGTGAACAACGTCAACAAGGCATAAAAAGGCTCGGGCCGGGCGATTTCTCGACACCGGCACCGAGCTTGGCTGCGGGGGGTGAGGTTCTATGTAGTTGACGTTGCCCCGATCTCCGATCCTTTCTGAGGGTCCAGGCGAACGCCTCGACCGAAAAGTTTGCCAGGGAACCCAGCGCGAGTTTACTGGGTCAATGCACGATTTCGACGACAAAGCGACTGCGCCACTCTGGGAATACCAAGGGGTTGCTTGTCGAGGCCGATCCCGTCGTGCTAATGATGCGTTCGTCTTCTACACGTCTTGCACTGCTTGATCGCGTCACGGAAGGTCTTCGAGTGGCCTGGTGTCTACCTGGCTGCAGTTCGGCTCGTCCGGGCGGCGGTGACTCCCGAGCACGCCCTCAAGGGGCCCCCGCGAAATCGCCAGATTTCGTGGGGTTTCATGGGCTCTCGACATGCCAGCGCCTGACCAGGATCCAAAACAGCCTCGGCCGGGCTCGTTTTGGGCTCGGCCTGATCGAGGTCAGCTGCTCTGGTCGGTCGCCCTCAACGCGATAGTCGTTTTCGCGATCGTCATTGCCATCATCCCGATCGCGGCTCTTGTGCATGGCTTCGTCGACCTGGTGGTGCGTTCGAAGACCCTGTCCGGTGCCGATGCATTTGCCTACGGATTGGCGTTCACGGGGCTTTTCCTCGGCGCGATCTTTTTCACATACGCCATCAAGTACTACCTGGGAACGGGCATCGTGCTGCTCACGACACTGGTCGCAGGTGGCCGCAATGGAAACGGCAACGGGACCGGGAATCACAAGGGTGAAGGCGACCGGCACGCTGCAGGCCTGAGCCGAATCAACCGAAACGGGAATGGCAACGGCAACGGAAACGGGTATCAGATCGACCTCGGTTATCACCCCTTCGTCTCGATCCACGTAGCCGCTTACAACGAGAAGCGCGTCATCGAGCGCCTCCTCACATCGCTTGACCAGCTCGACTACCCGGAGTACGAGGTCGTGGTCGTCGACGACTCCACAGATGAATCGGTGCAGATCCTCGAACGGTGGAAGGGCCGGCCTCGTTTCAAGATCGGGCACCGCAACAGCCGGTTGGGCTTCAAGGGTGGAGCGCTGCGCGAGGCACTCAAGGTCATGGATCCGCGCACCGAGTACGTCGTGATCTTCGACGCCGACTCGATGCCGTTCCCGGACTCGATCGAGCGTTTCCTTCCTTATTTCTATGCGGTCAACGGCGACAAAGAGGTAAAGCGCCGCGACGAAGTAGCCGCGGTCCAGAGCTACCAATGGCACGTGCTCAACAAATCTGAAAGCTGGCTGACCGAGGCTGTGCGAGCTGAATACGCCGGCAGCTACATGATCGAGCGCCCTTTCCAGGATGCGGTGGGCTCGCTGAAGATGATCGCGGGCACTGCTTACATGATCCGCGCGGACATCCTTCGCGAGGTCGGCTGGGGAACAAGCCTCACCGAGGATTGGGAGCTGACCCTCAAGCTCTACGCGCGCGGCTACAAGGTCGTCTACACGCCATGGGCCGAAACACCGGCCGAGTGTGTCAGCACCTTCGCACGGCTTGCGCGCCAGCGCATGCGCTGGGCGGAGGGCCACACGTACAACGTCCGCAAATGGTTCCTGCCCATCATGCTTTCGCCTTTCGTCAGGCCGCTCGAGAAGGTCGAGTTCCTCTTCGACGCCGCGTACTACCTGCAGGCGGCGTTGTTCGTGGTCGGAACCGTCAGCTGGCTTCTCTCTGAGCTTGTGTTTCGCGCGCACATCCCCGGATGGACGGCGGCGCTTGGATGGTCGCTCATCTTCTCGAACGTTTTCGCTCTGCCGCTCATGAACCTTGGCGGCTTGATCCTCGAGGACGCGCCGGCGCGCGACATGCAGGGTGTGCTTGGCGCGCTCGTCCTCTCGTTCGCGCTCGTGCCGTTCCAGGGTTGGGCGGCGCTGAAAGGCCTCCTGCAGAAAGAGGAAGGTCCATGGTTCCGAACGCCGAAAACCGGGAACATAACCGACCCCGTCAAGCACCTGCGCCGGCTGCATCTGCTTCGGCGCTGGCTGCTTGGACCTCGCGCCGGCGGCTACGCGCGAAAGCCTGTGGCGGTGACGCCAACGACGCACGCTCAAGCGCGGCCTTCGAACCAATTGATCGGCTGGATTGTCGCCACCGGGCTGCTGCTCGCCTTCGGCCTGCTCGCTTGGGGATCGACGCGAGTGCCGATCGTGCAGGCGGCAGGCAACCCGTTGTATCTGCACGGGGGCGGGCTTTGCGCGACACCGACGCTCGATCAGACCGAGGGATCGATGGCCACTCCTTGCAGCATTCAGTCGACGTCCGGCGGGGTCACGACCGTCTTCGGGTTCACGAACCTACCGGCCCAAACCGTGGCCGCAGGCACGTGGAGCTTCACGATGAACTGGACCGGCGGCAACGGCAACACCAACGACACCGTCACGCTGAGCGCCGGCATCTCGCTCACCTCGAGCTGCACGGGATTCGTGGCCACAGTCCCCAACGGACTTAGCACGTGGACAGCGACGTATGGCTCATCGGGCGCGAACCTCACGAGCCCGTTCACAGTCACCACGAGCGCCAGCCAGCTGCCGATGGTCATCCCAGCAGGCGGATCATTGTGCCTGCAGGTCGTTCTGACACACAGCACCGGCGGCAAGCCGTCGATCGTCTATGACGGCCTGGTCGGCACTGCTGACACGCGGCTTGTTCCGCCCAGCACCGTGGTACCCGAGTCGCTGGTGGGCTGGCTCGGGCTGGCTTTCGCGATTCCCCTCGTCACCCAGCGCCGGCGCTTGCTCGCTCTTCTGAGGATCTGGAAGTGAAACGTCAGGATCGGGAGGCTCTCAACATGACCCTGCTTGCGATGAGCTGCGCGTTGTTGATGCTGCTCCCGCTGGTCACGACCTTCGACGATCTCCTCACGTCATGGGCGCTGGCGCTGGGCGCCAACAACCCGCTGCAGTCCGTGGTGCCGGCTGAGGCGCGCATGGTCGTCAGCCTGCTCGGTCTCGTGGGCGTCCGGGCCGCAGCCTCCGGCAGCCACATCGTCGTTTGGGATGCGGCGGGAAGCATGAACACGCTCTTCATCTCGTGGAACTGCATCGGCTGGCAGAGCCTGTTGCTGCTAGGCGTGAGCTTCGTCTCCGGCCTGCGCGGCCGGCAGCCGCTGACCTCCCGGATTCAGGTGATCGTGATCGGCGTGGCAGGGACCATGCTGCTCAACCTGATCCGGGTCGCGGCGGTGGCAGCGCTCGAGGCAACCTGGGGTCACCTGCCGGCGCTGATATTTCACGACTACGGAGGCACAATCCTGGTCATCGGCTGGCTTTTCACGTTCTGGATCGTCGTGCAGCGCTGGATTCTGGTCCCTCCGGCGTCGGATGACGTGGTGTTCAACTCATGAACCGGTGGTTGCGGGGGATCCTCCAGACGGCGTTTGCGCTGGCCCTGCTGGTCCTGTGGCTGCGGACGGTCTCGGTGGGCGAGGTGCTCAAGCACGCGACGGTGCGCAACTGGGCTGCCGTCATCTTGATGATCGTGCTGGCGTTCGCCACGAGCCTCATCAGGGCGCGGCGCTGGCTCCTTTTGCTGCGTCCACTTGCACCGGTGGGCATGGTGCGCGCATTCGCGATGAATGCCGGGTCGACGCTGCTCAACTACGTCTTGCCGATCCGCTCGGGCGACGCGATGCGCGGCTGGTGGCTGTGGCGGCGCCATCGCGTGCCGCCAGGGTCCGCCCTCGCCACGATCGTCATCGACAAGGCGTGCGACCTTGCCGGGGTGGCGATCGTGCTCGCCGTCCTCGCGGGCATCGCGGCGACCGGAGTCGTGAGCGCGCCGCGAGGTCTCATCGGCGCTGCCGCCCTGGCCGTTGCACTGTTGGCCGCGGTCCTCGGCACCGCCCTGCTTGGCCCGCGGATCGCGCGCTCACCCCTGGCTCGCCGTCTGCTTCCCGAGCGCCTCGCCGCCAGCCTCGCGGGTCAGGCGTTTGCGTTTCGCGCCGGGGCCAAGGGCTTGTGGACGCCATCGCTTGCGGGTCGCCTGGCCGGCCTCACGGCCGTGGCGCTGCTCATCGACGCCTTCAACTTCAGCCTCCTGTTCTGGGCGGTCGGCGTCCCAGTGCCAACGCTCAAGGCGATGGCCGCCTATCCCGCCTTGCTGCTCGCGTTCGCGGTGCCGGCCGGACCTGGATATGTCGGCAGCCTCGAGGTGGCGGGCTCGCTGGTCCTCGGCGGAGGATTGGGATTGAGCGCCGCAGTCGCCGCCGGCGCGATCGTGCTCTACCACGCGATCACAGCCGGCTATGCGCTGGTGCTCGGCTTCATCGGGTTTCTTCTCGTGGGGGGACGCCGCCGGGCGCGGGCCGCCGGACCGCGCCGCATCGCGGTGTTTCACTGCGGGTTCACCTACTCAGGTGGTGGAGAGCGGGTCGTCATCGAAGAGGTGCTCGGCCTGCGCAGGCGCGGGTTTGCGGTCGAATGTTTCGCGCCGACCGTCGATGCATCGCGCTGCTATCCCGACCTCATCGGCGAGGTCCGCGTGCGCACCTTCCTGCCGCAGCTCCCGCGCTGGTTCCCGTTTCGAGAAGCCGTGCAGATGGCAGCGACCTCCCTGCTGATGCCGCTATACGCGTGGAGGTTCCGCGGGGTCGACGTGATCGTCGGTTGCAACCAGCCGAGCGCATGGATCGCGTGGTGGGCGGCGCGCCTGATCGACGTGCCTTACGTGGTCTACCTCAATCAGCCCAACCGTCTCGTCTACCCCCGCGGCATCGATCGCCAGACCGGGTGGGTGGTCAACGACGACTACCGCCTGCTCGCCGCGGTCGTGATGCGGGCGACGAAATTCGTCGCGTGGGCGGATCGGCGCTCGGTGCAAGAGGCCGACCAGCTGCTGGTCGACGGCGACTACATCGGCGACATCATTCGGGGCATTTACAGGCGCGAGGCGATCGATTGCCCGGCCGGGTGTCACGTCGCGCCGTCCGGTTTTCCGCTACCTGTGAAGGCGCGCTTCTCCGGCGGGCTCACGATCAACGGCTATCCGATCCGGCGGCCATATGTGCTGCTGACGAATCGCCACTATCCGCAGAAGCGGTTCGACCTCGCGATCCGCGCTATCGATCAGGTGCGCAAGCGTCATCCGAAGGTCCAGCTCGTGGTCACGGGTCCGCCGACGCCGCATACGGTTGCATTGAAATCTCTCGTCGCTGAGCTGAAGTTGAGTGAGGGCGTGGTCTTCCTGGGCACGGTTACCGAGGCCGAGATGCAGAAGCTTTACGAGGGCGCGGCGGTGTACGTGTACCCGGCGCCGGAGGAGGACTTCGGGCTGGGCGTGATCGAGTCGATGGCGCGTGGTGTTCCGGTGGTGG
Source organism: Candidatus Eiseniibacteriota bacterium (assembly GCA_035601515.1). Lineage (GTDB taxonomy): Bacteria > Chloroflexota > Dormibacteria > Dormibacterales > Dormibacteraceae > UBA10449. Next base: position 25,153 of record DATNOD010000032.1, read on the forward strand.
CCTGGAACCAGGCCGGACCGACGGTCACGGTGGGTCCGGGGACGGGCTACCTGGCCGAGCCGCTCGAGGTGGGGGAGTTTGCGCGAGACGTCGCCTCTTTGCTGGACGATCCCGCCGCCAACCAGGCGATGGGCGAGCGTGCCTTCGAGTGGGCGCGGCGATTCGACTGGGAGCGTCATCTCGACATCCTCGAGCGGTGCATCGTCGACGTGGCCCGCTCCCACGAACAGGTGGCAGCCGAGGCCGCCACGGCTTGAAACTCCTGCCGAAGATCCTTCCCAGCGAAGAGGAGGAGGATCGGCGGCTCGACCACAGAAAGCCCGCGGCAGTGGAGGCCGAGCCGAAACTCTCGAGCTTGAATTGGGGCTGGACCGCGGGGCTGGCGACAGCGGCCGCCGTCCCGCGTCTCCTTTATCTGTTCGTGTTCAGCGATCCGGAAAATCCGGGCCTGGGCGTCTACGACGACGTGTGGCATCACTGGCAGATCGCTTATCTGACGAAAGAGGTCGGGCTGACTGCAGCGAGTGGGCCGCGGCTCTGGGACCTCAAAGGCTTCGAGTATGTGTGGGGCCCGATCCATCCGCTGCTCATGGTGGCGGTGTTCGCCGCGACGGGCTCCATTGACATCGTGCTCAGCCGTTTGGTCAGCCTGGTCTTCGGCGTGGTCGTGGTCGTCCTCGTCTTTCATCTGTGCCGCCGCTACTGGGGCACACAGGTTGGGATTGCGGCGGCGCTGTTCGCCAGCTTGCTGCCGACGAGTGTCATGACCGACGCATCGGGGATGGTCGAGCCGCTCGCGGTGGCGCTGTCCCTTCTGGGCCTCTGGGCATGGTCGCAAGGAAAGGGTTTCTGGTCGGGCCTCGCTCTGGCGCTTGCGGCGGTGGCGCGGGCCGAAGAATGGATCTTCAGCTCCGGACTGTTGGTCGCTGCGTGGCTTGGAAGGCGGTCGTGGCAGAGGTATTTCCCGCTAATCGCGGGCTTTGCCGCGGTGATGCTCATTTACATGAAGGTGCTTCTGGATCGAACGGGAAACCCGATTTATCCCTTCTACTGGAATTTCTTTGGCGTCGCCGCGGGCCAATGGGGAGCGGGCTCGATCAGCGCGAGCCAGGCGAGCGTGAGGCCCTTTTTGATCGCCTTGCTGCTGGCGTCGCTGATCGGGCTCGCCTTGGCGCTACGGAAGCGGCCCGCTTCCTACATGCTGCTCACGTTCGGTTTCGGGTACTGGGTTTTCATCACGGGCACGTATGGATTGACCGCCGCCCTCAGCGGCTGGCAATGGTGGATTCCGTTCACGCGCCGTTTCGAGTTCCCGGTGCTCTTCGCCGCCGTGCTCCTG
>DATNOD010000033.1:0-14543 GCA_035601515.1 Candidatus Eiseniibacteriota bacterium
GGTCGACCGCCTGGAAGGGTCGCCCGCCGCGAGGATCATCGACGCACGTGGACTGACGGTTGCCCCAGGCTTCATCGACGTCCACGTCCACTCCGAGCTCGCCCGTCTCGGGGGTGTCGACCAGTTCGCCGGAGTCCTCGACGGCGTCACGACCGAGCTGATGTCGCCAGACGGGTTCAGCTGGGCTCCACTTTCACCGGATCGGCTGGCTGAGGTGAAGGATTACCTGCAGGTCTTCTATGGCGACCCCGACGTCGGGTGGGACTGGACGTCAGTCGGCGGCTACCTGGCGCTGTTCACGGGCCGCATCCCAAACCACCTCGTACCGCAAGCGCCCCATCTCGCCATCAAGGTCGCCGCCATGGGATGGAAGCCCGGCCCGCCGTCCGACGAGGAGGCGAGGGCGATGCGCGCGCACCTGGTCGAGTGGCTCGACGCCGGAGCGGTGGGCATGGCCGCGGGCCTCGAGTATCAGCCGGGCGCGCTCTCTGAGGTCAGTGAGCTCGTCGACCTGTGCCGCGTGGTGGCCGACGCCGGCGGGGTGTACGCACCTCACCAGCGTGGTTACTGGAGCCGCGTGGCATCCGGCTGCCGGGAGAGCTTCGAGATCGGGCGAACGTCAGGAGTCAAGGTCCACATCTCGCATCTGGCGATCGACGACGCAGCCGCCGGCCTGTTGGACGAGGCGCAAGCCTCTGGCGTCGACGTGACGTTCGACATGTACCCGTATTCGGCCGCGTGCACTCACCTGCTGATGATGCTGCCGGAATGGGCGCAGGCCGGCGGATATCGGGCCAGCATGGAACGCGTCACCAGCCCGTCCGAACGCGAGCGACTGCGCCCTGAGACGGCCGCGCGGATCGCGGAGAGGGGCGAGATAACGCTCAGCAGCGTGGAGGCGGGGGAGGAGCTCGAAGGGCGAAGCCTCGGCCGGCTTGCGACTGAGTCGGGAAGCGAGGACGTCGACTTTCTATTCGATCTGCTCGCCGGGCATGCCGGCCGTGCATTAGCCGTCTATCACTGGCCGGCGTCGGTGGACGGCGAGGCGATCCTCGAGCGAACGGTCGCTCACCCGCTTTACGTGGGCTCCACCGACGGCATCTATATGGGCAGCCGGCCCCACCGGCGAGGCTTCGGCACCTTCGCCAGGATCGTGGGCGAGCATGTGCGCGGCGGCACTCTGACGCTCGAGCAAGCGGTCCGCAAGGTCAGCGCACTTCCTGCCGAGCGCTTCGCCCTCAAGGACCGCGGCGTCATCAAGGCGGACATGGCGGCCGACATAACAGTGTTCGATTCCGGCGCCCTGGCGGACAAGAGCACGTGGGAGAACCCTCGCGTTGCGCCGTCAGGGATCGCGCACGTGCTGGTCGAGGGCGAAGGGGTCGTTTCGGGCGGCCGAGTGACCGGCGCATTGCCCGGCCGCATCGTGGGCCGCTCTTAGCTCGGTGTGTCGAACGCCGACCGGATGAGGTCAAGAGACTGGAGGCGCATGAATCCGTAGTGGTAGAAGCCGACTTCCGCGACGTCGAGCTGGCGAGCGATCCCAAGCTTGGCGGCCAGGTTCTCCGCACTTTCGCAGTCTGGCGCCATTGGCCGCATGATCACCGAGAGCCGCCGCTCCGGACCGATGGCTGCTCGATAGGCGGCGAGGTCGACCCGCAGTCGCCGGGGATCGGCCGCGTAGCCGATCGCTTCGATTTGGCCGCATGCGGCAGCCACGCGGCCGACGTCGATCCCGAGCCGCCAGGAGATCTCGGCGGCCGGCCTTCCCTGTGGGCGCCCGGTGGCGTAGCCCTTGACCGCTCCCGACAGGTCGATAAAAGCAAAGGTCGCCTTCTCGGCGGCAGCTACCTGCGTTGCCTGCGCGACCAGAGAGACGACAGTGTCGGCTCGCGATTCGAGATATGCAGCCAGCTCGCCGCCGGCGAATGCCCCCACCGTCTCTCGGACCAGTTCAGGTGGCTCAGGTCCAGGATCGGCCGCGAAACGACGCTCGAGCTCCCGGCATATCTCGAGCCGGAGCTTTTCGGCCTGCACTCCGCTTCGTCGCGCGGCTTCCAGGCAGTGGTCGCAGAAACACAGACCGAGCAGGAAACGCCCGAGCACGCCAAGCTCGATGAAGTACCGCTCGTGATGAAAACCGTGCTCGAGGGCATGAAAGTGAAGGGACTCGGCGACAACGGTCGCGACGCCTTTGGCGGCGATGTCGGCGCTGAGTGCGCTGACAAAGGCGTGCACGTCCGGATTGGACGGGCACAGGTCCGTGAGGTGGGCATCGCCGAACGCGTTGCGGCACGCGCATTCGGGATGAGCAGCGCCGAGGGTGTAGTTGTGCAGAAAGACGGTCCACGCGCGCACGCGAAGCGAGCGCGCGGATGCCTGGTGGCAGAGGTCGGCAAGCACGTCCGACTCCTGGGCAAGCGAGCTGATCTTGGGCTGGAGTTTCAGCCCGCGGTACCGCGCAGGATCGGGCTTGAAGAAGACGCTGTCGCCGTCGAGGAAGTGAACCTTTCGCGCGGGATTGTGCGGAAAGATGTCGCGTCCTTGGTGATAGGCGGCCGCCATCGTGATGCCGCCCAACCCCGCGCGACCCGCTGCGTTTTCCAGCACGCTCGCCATGCCCTCGTCCGCGAGGTCGCTGGCAAAGGCGAATACGGACGTTTCGATGGTCAGGATCTTAGCGGCGTCCGACGTGCCCAACGTGCGGCGCTTGGTACAGATTAACTTTGACCACGACGATGGTGGATGCCACTCCCAAGGCCTTCCCGCTCCGGCCCGACAAGTCGGCGCTCATCGTCGTGGACATGCAAAACGACTTCGTCCGCGTCGGCGCTCCGCTGGAGGTGCCCGACGCACGGGAGACGATCGGGGTGCACCTGGAGCTGCTCGATTGGTTCCGGACTCGGGGACGGCCGGTGGTGTTCACCCGGTTCGTCGCAGGCCCGTCGCCGACCTTGATGTGGAAATGGTCGCCCGTAATCGCACCTCCTGTGTGCTGCTGCTGGCCGGGCTTCATGCGCGCCTACGGCGACATCGACGGGGAGCGCGATTGCGTGGCTGTCATCGATGAGCTGGCGCCGCAGAAGGGAGAGGCCCAGGTCGACAAGTACGGTTACAACGGATTTCATCGCACGCGGCTCACCGATCTGCTCGTCGCACATGGCGTCGATACGGTCCTCGTCACCGGCACGGTCACGCAGATTTGCGTCGAGGACACGGCTCGCGGCGCCTTTCATGAGGGCTTCCAGGCGGCGGTCGTCGCAGATGCCGTTTCCTCTTACGCGCCGGAACTTCATCGCGCGAGCCTGCAGACCCTGGCAATGAAGTACGGCCGCGTCGTGACGGCGCACGACGCCATTGGCGAGCTGGAGGGATAGTGGCGCGCTCGCAGGCCCGTTCACTCGACCTTGACCGGTTGCTCGAGGAGCCGGTCGACTGGCGCTACAAATCCTTCCCGGCGGGTCCGTCTGTCCCGATCCGATCGGTGCGCGCCCGCGCCTGGAACGTGCTCGGTGGGGAATTCATGCTGCCCGTGATGGTCCTCAAGGACTCGGCGCTGCGGCGCAACATCGAGCTCATGGCGAAGTACTGCGGCGACCACGATTTCCTCCTCGCTCCTCATGGCAAGACCGCGATGTCGCCCCAGCTGCTGAAGCGCCAGCTGGATGGCGGAGCCTGGGCCGTGACCGCCGCGACCATGAGCCAGGTCCGGGTCTGGCGCGCCTTCGGCGTCGAACGCGTGATCCTCGCCAACGAGCTGGTGGAACCGGCCTCAGTGCGCTGGGTTGCAAGCGAGCTCCGCGCCGATCCTGAGTTCGAGTTCTACTGCCTGGTCGATTCAGTCGCGGAGGTGCGCCTCCTCGAGACTGCGCTCGGCGACACGGCCCTCGAGAGGCCGCTTCACGTCCTGCTCGAGGTCGGTCCAATGGGCGGCCGGACCGGGTGCCGGACGCCGGAGCAGGCGCTCGAGGTGGCGCGAGCCGTCGATTCCTCCCGCCGGCTGGCGCTCGCCGGCGTGGAAGCGTTCGAGGGCGTCATCAGCTCCAAAACTCTGAGCGGCACGATTGATGCGACTGACGCGTTCCTACACGACATGCGCGCACTGGTGGTGAAGCTGGACCAGGCAGGCCATTTCGCAAAAGCGCAGCGAGTGATCGTGACCGCAGGCGGCAGCGCGTTTCCCGACCGCGTCGTTGCCGAGCTGGGCCATCCGTGGGACCTCAGCCGGCCGGTCGCGCTTGTTTTGCGCAGCGGCTGCTACCTGACCCACGACGCCATCCACTACCGAGAGCTATCGCCCTTTGGCGGCCGGATTCCGGAGACGGGCCCGCTTCACGAGGCGATGGAGGTGTGGGGCGTCGTTCTCTCTTTGCCTGAGCCGGGGCTGGCGCTGATCGGCTTCGGCAAGCGCGACGTATCCTATGACCTTGAGCTTCCGGTACCGCGATTCGTCAAATCCGGCGCTGAAGAGCTGCGTCGAGTCGGAGAAGGCGCCTCGATCTTCGCCCTCAACGACCAGCACGCGTTTCTGAGGGTTGGACCGGGCGATCAGCTTCGGGTGGGGGACCTGGTCGGTTGCGGCATCTCGCATCCCTGCACCGCGTTCGACAAATGGCGGCTGATCCCGGTGGTCGACGATGACTACCGCGTGATCGATGCCGTCCTCACCTACTTCTGAGTCTTGCCAAAACGGCAGCTGGTCACGCTCGGCGAGGCCATGCTCCGCCTGTCGGTAAGACCCGGCGATCGGATCGAGGACGCGCCGGCCTTCGACGTTCATGTGGCCGGCTCCGAGGCCAATGTCGCGTACGCCGCCGCTCGCGTCGGCGTGCGCGCAGCGTGGACGTCGGTCCTTCCCGACAATCCACTCGGCCATCGGGTCGCCACCACGCTTGGGGGCGGAGGTGTCGACACCTCGCTTGTCCGCTGGAAGGCCGGCGGCAGGTTGGGCCTTTACTTCGTCGAGCTGGGAGCCGCACCGCGGCCGATCAGCATCATCTACGACCGCGCGGCCTCGACCATGGCGCTCGCTTCCACATCCGATTTCGACTGGCCCGCCGTGGTCGACACGCAGGTGCTGCAGGTGTCAGGTATCACGCTGGGACTGTCCGCTTCGTGTCGCGAGCTGGCAAAGCACGCGATGCAGGAGGCCCGTCGCGCCGGCGCCACCGTGACGTTCGACGTCAACTACCGCCAGAAGCTCTGGGACCGCAAGGCCGCAGCCGCCGCGGTCCGCGAAGTCGCACCGCTGATCGACGTTCTCATCTGCACGGAAGAGGACGCACGCGACCTGTTTGATGTGAAGGGATTCCAGGACCTCGGCGTGGAAACCGTCGTGCTCACGCGTGGCGCGTCGGGCGCGGTTGCGACGCGCGCCGGAGTTTCGATCGAGCGCCGCGGCCACCCCGTGGAGACCGTCGACCGCGTGGGCGCGGGCGATGCATTCGTGGCCGGCCTGATATGGGGTCTGCTGGACGGATCGCTGGAGCTCGGCCTCGAGCGCGGCCTGGCCATGAGCGCTCTCAAGATGACCCTGCACGGCGACCTCTTCCGGCTCGACGCCGCCGACGTGATCGCGCTTCTCGCCAGCGAAGGCCGAGAGGTCGGTCGTTGAGCGAGGTCGACCGGCTGCTGAAGTGGCGGCTGATCGGGATCATCCGCCTTGACGATCTCGAGGTTGCGCTGGCCTGCGCGCGGTGCGCGATCGAAGCCGGCCTCGAGGTGATTGAGGTGACGTTCACCATGCCGAGCGCAGCACGTGCCATCGAGAGGCTTCGCCGCGATCATCCGGAGGCCCTGATCGGTGCCGGGACGGTCCGCTCTGGGTCCGAGCTGGAGGAGGCGGCTGCTTCCGGGGCTCAGTTCCTGGTCGCGCCGGGGTTGAATCCCGAGCTGGTGGAAGCCGCCCGGATGCGCGGCCTGCCAATGCTGCCGGGAGTCTTCACGGCCTCGGAGGTTGACGCTGCACTCCGAGGCGGTGTCGAGGTCCTCAAGCTTTTTCCCGCCGAGCCGCTCGGCCCCGCCTACATGGCCTCGCTGCTGCAGCCGTTCCCTTCGGCACGCTTTGTGCCGACGGGAGGAGTCTCCGCCGCCAACGCGGCTGCCTACCTGAAGGCAGGTGCGGTTGCGGTGGCGATGGGCTCGTCACTGTTTCCGGCCGGTCGCATCATGTCTGATGGGCCCGGTGTGGTGACCCCGCTGGTGGCCGAGGCTCTGGCGGCGGTGCGAACTGTGTTCCGTCAAAATTGAGGCCGATGGCCGACCGCGATCAGAGCTCCTGGGCCTCGGCGGCCGAGCTGGCCGGGCGCATTCGCCGGCGGGAGCTATCACCGGTCGAGCTTATGAGCTCGACCATCCAGCGCATCGAGCGACGCAATCCCAGCCTCAACGCCTTCATATTCACCGACTTCGACCAGGCGATGGAGCGGGCGCGAGCCGCCGAGGCCGCGGTCACGTCCGGCGCCAACCTTGGTCCGCTGCACGGCGTGCCCACGGCGATGAAGGATCTGTTCGATTTCAAACCGGGCTGGCCGTCCACCTTCGGCGGAATCCGAGCACTCCGCAACCAGGTGATCGACGCCTACTGCCCCTACGCGGAGCGGATGGAGCAAGCCGGGGCGATCATCGTCGGCAAGACCAACGCGCCGATCATGGGCCTGCGTGGAATCGCCGACAACTACCTGTTCGGTCCGACGCACAACCCGTTCGACCTGACCCGGAACCCCGGTGGATCCTCGGGCGGGAGCGCGGCAGCCGTGGCCGACGGGCTCGTGTCCATCGCCGAGGGGACCGACGCCGGCGGCTCGATCCGCATCCCGGCTGCGTGGTGCAACGTGTACGGCTACCGCGCCTCCTATGGCCGCGTTGCTTTCACTGGCAGGCCCAATGCCTTCGCGGGCCTGAACCCGTTCGTGTTCGAAGGCACGCTCACGCGGACGGTCGAAGATGCGGCGGTGGGCCTGCAAATCCTGGCGGGCCCAGATTCGCGCGACCCGTTCTCACTGACCAGCACGCCGGACTTCCACGCGGCACTATCCCGTCAGGTCAGGGGGTGGCGCATCGCCTACACCCCGGACTTTGACGTCTTCCCGATCGAGTCGGCGGTGGCGGACGTGGTGGCGGAGGCCGTGCGAGGCTTTGTCGATGCCGGTGCCACCGTCGAGACGGTCAAGGTCGGTATCAAGCGTTCGCAGCATGAGCTGAGCGACCTCTGGAACCGGATGATCATGCCGCTGAACATCTCCGGCCTCGAGGGACTGAAAGCCGCCGGGGTCGATCTCATGCGCGACCACCCTGAGGACCTGCCGCCGGAGTACCGGCACTGGATCGAGATCGGCTACGGCCTGTCGGCGATGGACGTGTGGAACGACATGGTCATGCGTACCGAGGTCTACGACGCCATCGAGTCGGTGCTGCAAAACTACGATCTGCTCGTCTCGCCGACGCTGGCTTGTCTGCCGGTCAAGAACGCGAATGATGGCAACACGCTGGGGCCGACCCGGATCAACGGGGAGGAGGTCGATCCGCTGATCGGCTGGTGCCTCACATACCTGACCAACTTCTCCGGCCACCCGTCAGCGTCGATACCCGCCGGGCTGGCAAGCGGGCTGCCGGTGGGGATGCATATCGTCGGCCGCCGCGAGCAGGACGTCGATGTGCTCGCCGCCAGCGCCGCCTTCGAACGCGTCCGGCCCTGGTTGGATGCCTACCGCATCTGCGAGGAGCGGCCGCTGACGTAGTCGCGCCGGCTCTCCCAGATGTGGTCGGCACATCTCAGCGCAAGCGCCTGAATCGTGGCGCTCGGGTTCACACCCGCGCTCGTGGGCATGCTGCTGCCGTCGGCGATGAACAGGTTGGGCACGTCATGGGCGCGATTGAAGCGGTCCGCGACCGAGGTGCGAGGATCCTCGCCCATCCTCGCGGTCCCCAGCAGGTGCCATCCCCAGATCGGCGCCAGGCCGAAGTCGCGAACGCTCTTGGCCCCCGCGGCCTCGAGCACCTGGTGGGCGTGGGCGATCATGTCGCGCCCGAGCCGGCGGCTGTTCTCGTTCAGCTCGTGATGCGTGACCACACCGGGCATACCGAAACCGTCGAGGTGACTCCAGTCGAGCTCGACGTGGTTTGACTCCTCGGGCAGGTCCTCACCGCACAGGTAAAGCGAGATCTCGTGGTTGATGCGCTCATCGAATGCCTGATGGTGCCCCGAACCCCAAGGCGCGATCTGCAGCGCCAGGTTGAGCGGCGACCAGCCCCGGCAGCCGCTCATGATGAACCCCCGCACGTAGTCCCGAGCGGGATCGGTTTCATAGAACTGGCGGGTCGAGACAGTCCCGCCCCACGTGCCGTTCCAGCCGTCGACAGGTTCTTCGAAAAGGCCGGTCGCGAAGCTCTGCACGTGAACCATCAGGTTCTTGCCCACGAGCCCGCTCGAGTTTGCGAGCCCGTCGGGGTGGGAGGGCGAGGTGGACATCAGCAGCAGACGCGGGGTGCCCAGACCGCCGCCGGCGACGACTGTTACCAACGCGCGCACCTCTCGGACCACGCCATCCTGGTCGTAGTAGCGCGCACCGATGGCGCTACCATCCTGGCCGATCACAACTTCGCGGACCCGTGCCTGCGTCCGCAGGTCGACCCCGTTCTTGAGCGCGCCGGGCCAATACGTCAGGTCGGCAGTAGACAGAGATCCTTGCGGACATCCAAACGTGCACCAGCCGCGGTTGTCGCAAGCCGGTCGCCCACGGTATGCCTGGGTTGTGATTGCCTGCTCGGTTGGCCACCAGTACCAACCGAGCTTCTCGTATGCGTTCACCAGCAGCTGGCCGGGCCGCCCGATCGGCGCGGGCGGATTGGGGAGGGGCTCGCGCGGCGGGCCGCACGGATCGCCCGCCAGACCGGCGACGCCGACCTCAGCCTCATTGAGGGCGTAGTACGGCGCCAGCTCCTCATAGTCAAACGGCCAGTCGGCCGCGACGCCATCGAGCGACTCCACCCTGAAGTCAGAAGGCGCCATCCGCCAGTAGTTGCCGGCGAATCCGATCTGGCTCCCACCGACTGCGTTGTACATATAAACGTCGATGGGATCCTGGCCCTCGCTGCTGACCGGGTAATCGGCAGGCCATCGCCGCACGTTCGGGTTGGCAGCCCAGTATCGCCGGCCGCGAACCTCCCAATCGGGATGCGACTTGGGCAACCGTGCGCGATCCACCCAATCACCCTGCTCGAGGCACATCACTTTGGCGCCCCGTCCAGCCAGCCGGCTGCAAATGGCGGCGCCCGCGGCCCCAGACCCGATGACCAGCACGTCAGCGTCCGGCTGTCGGTTCATTCCTTGACCTCTCGGCCGCCGACGGCGCGGAAGCGCGGCGGCAGCTTGCGCACCCGCTCCAGTCGCGAGGCGTCGAACGCGGTCATGGGGCTGCCAGTCATCGGGCCACTGCCGCGCCACCCGGTGTCGGCTTCGATGGCCGCGAGCACCTCGGGATGGCCGTAGTAGGCCTCGTAAGTGAAGTCGCTGACCATGCTGAACGCGTCTCGGTCGCCCGCCGACTGAAGCTGGCGAAGCACGGCCTCACGCTGCTCCACACCGCATTCGGCGAACGTTTGCCCGGCGGCTGCGAGCGCGAGCCTTTCGACCTCGTCGATGGCGTGAAGGAGCGCCGGTCGTATCGACGGCACCAGGTGCACTGTGGCGTCGATATACTCGGCCGCGCCGATGCTGCCGGCGTCAGGCCGTTGCCCGACGGCGGGGATCAGCGTTGACGTCCAGGCCTTCAGCGTGGCTGCTCGCGCGGGGTCGAGGACCAGAAAACCGCGCGGCGCTCCAACCGGCACCTCCGCTCGCCCGACCTCGAGGCGGTAATCAGGTCCGCTCGACTGTGCCACCTCGTGCTGGCCTTGCTTTCTGTCGTACGCCATGTGACCCTCCTGGTCCGAACGGAACGGTCGACTACGAGCCTCCGAAGTCGCGTGGCCTTCCAGTGCTCTCTCTGACCATCAGCTCGACGGGATGCAGCCGTGTGGTCGTGCTCTTGTCGTCGCCGTCCAGGTGGCGCATCAAACGGTGCACTCCCGCGGCGCCGAGCTCGGCCATGGGAACGTGGACTGTGGTCAGCTTCGGATGGATGAACTCCAGTCCAGGGATGTCGTCAAATCCGGCCACCGAGACATCGTCGGGGACACCGAGGCCCTGGCGCCGCAGCTCTGCAAGAGCGCCGAGCGCCATCGTGTCGCTGGCCACGAACACCGCGGTGGGCGAGCCGTTGGCGAGCAGTCGGGCCGTGGCCGCCGCTCCTCCGGCGGTCGTGAAGTCGGCCCGCATCAGAACCGTCTCGGCACCCGCTGCTTGCATTGCCTCGAGATATCCGTGTTCTCGTTCGCGGCTGGTGCGAAGCGTCTCCGGGCCGCTGATCATGGCGATCCGAACATGCCCAAGCGCCAGCAGGTGCTGGGTGACGAGGCGAGCGCCGGTGCGGTTGTCGGGCATCTCGGCCGGCCATCGTTCCGACCGGGGTGCGAGAGCGACGATCGCGCCACCATAGTGCGCGATGCTCCGTGCGTAGCCGCCCATGCGACGACGGTAGTGCTCCTCATCCAGACCTCCACCAGCGAAGATCACGCCGGACACGCGGCTCAGACTGAGCATTTCGACGTAGCGCAACTCGGTCATCGGATCGCGGTCGCTGCTGCAGACCACGGTGAGGAAGCCGCGTGCCGAGGCGGCCGCGGTCGCGCCTCGAACGATCTCGGCAAAGTACGGGTCGGTCACATCGTGGACGACGATGGCGATGGTCGGGACGCGCCTTGTCCTGAGGGCTCGCGCCATCGGATTCGGCATGTAGGCCAGGCGTGTAGCCGCGGCCTGGACGCGGGCGCGAGTACGGTCACTGACCGGGTGACTGTTGTCGGGATCCAGGGCACGCGATGCCGTGGTGAGCGAAACGGCGGCCTGTCGGGCAACGTCCGAGAGAATGGGAAGCTTGCTCCGGGTCGTCGCCGGACGCCGCTTGCGGGGCAGTCGAGACACGACGCGACTCAATGCATGATCACGCAAAAAAGGAAATGGATTTCCTCGACCATGGGGCATACTATCGTCGTGGCCATCTCGGGATGTCAATCATGACCGCCGAAGCGGTCGCGGGGGCACTCGGCTGAGGTGGCGATGGTCCACCATCTCGGCTGGGCCGTCCGATCGATTGACGAGTCCCGAGTGCACTTTGAGACAGCCCTCGGACTCGTATTCCGCGGCGAAGAGGGGTTTCCAGATCTGCGAGTCGCCTTTTTCGGAGAAGGGCCGGCAACCATCGAGTTGCTGGAGCCGCTCGACGAGAAATCCGACCTCAGCGTCTTCCTCGCCGAGCATGGCGAAGGCCTGCATCACCTCGCCCTCAAGGTGGACGATGTGGCAGCCGCCCTTGACGATGCCGACGCTCGCGGATTCAGACTGCTCGACACCAGACCGAAGCCTGGCGCCCGCCGGACCCTGATCGCATTTGTCGATCCCAAGCGGGCCGACGGCGTCCTCATTCAATTCGTTCAGGAAAGCTGATGCCGACAGATAAGGGAGGTTTAGATGAAGCTCGACCTTGAGGGTCTGATCCCGGCGACGGTCCTGCCCATGAGGGAGGATGCAGGGATCGACGAGGCGGGCCTGCGCAGGTACATCCGCCATGTTGCCAGCGCCAAACCGAAAGCGCTCGCCATCAATGTCGACACCGGTGAGGGTCCGCACCTCTGGCAGAAAGAGCGGCTCCGAGTGCTCGAGCTGGTGCTGGCCGAGGTCGGCGACAGCATCCCGGTGATCGCGGGCCTGGGCGCCCAGTTCACTGCTCAGGCCGTGGAGCTGGCGCGCGAGACCAAAGAGGTCGGAGCCGCCGGCCTGCTCGTCTTTCCGATCGGCGCGTTTCAAGGGCTGCCCCTTGACCCGGAGGTTCCGGTCAGATACCACGCCGCGATCGGCGATGCGACCGGCCTGCCCCTAATCCTTTTTCAGCTTCAGCCTGCCCTGGGGGGTGTCAACTTCGAGGCGGAAACGCTCGAGCGACTGTGCCGCGTGGCCCAGGTCGTCGCGATCAAGGAGGCGTCGTTTGATCGCAAACGGTTTGTCGAAGTCCGCGATGCGGTCAAGGCCGCACGCCCCGAGTGCGTATACCTGACTGGAAACGACAATTTCATCCACGAGTCGTTCCTGCTCGGTGCGCAGGGCGCCCTGATCGGATTTGGAGCGGTCGCGACGCAGCAGCAGGTCGACCTGGTCACCCATGCACTGGCGGGTCGGCACGAGCAGGCCCGCATCATCATGGAGCGGCTGACCCCACTGGTCGATGCCATATTCGCTCCTCCCATGAGGAACTACAGAGCACGCGCCAAGGCCGCGCTCGTGATGCAGGGGATAGTCGATCGCGAGACGGTGCGTCCACCACTCTTGCCCGTCTCGAATGCCGAGAGGGAACGTATCCGTGCGGCAATGATCTTCGCGGGCGAGCTCGAGAAAAAGCGCGACGCAGCTCAAGCTTCAGCATGAAGCTGGGGGTTTTCGTCCCGTCTTACCTCCTCCCAGGCCAGGACGCCAAACACGGCGAACAGATCCGCCGATTTGCGGTCAAGGCCGAGGAATTGGGCTTCGACTCGCTTTTCATCACCGACCACCTGCTGACCGCGGCGAGGTTCTACCGGGTCAGCTGGACGGAGCCGATGTTGACACTCGCGCACGTGGCCGCGGTGACCAGCCGCGTGAAGCTCGGCACGTCAGTCCTCGTCTTGCCGACCCGGCAGCCGGTCGTGCTCGCTAAGGAGATCGCGACCCTGCAGCACCTCAGCGGCGGCCGTTTCGTCTACGGGATCGGCACCGGCTGGTATCCGCCCGAGTTCGAGTCCACCGGCAGCACACGCCAGCAGCGAGGAGCACGCACCGATGAGGTGCTCGAGGCCTCGATGAAGCTGCTCAAGGGCGCCCACGTCAGCTTCGAGGGCAAGTACTACCGAATGGACGACATCACGGTCGAGCCGTTGAGCCACGTGCCGCCCGTGTGGGTGGCGGGCGGGCAGCAGTACGCGCACGAGGCCTCCCCCGACAAGGCCGAGATGTCGCCCAACGTGCTCGACCGGATCTGCCGGTGGGACGGCTGGATCGCACGCCCCACCGCCGCGCCGGCGCAGATTGCCGATGATCTCGGCAAGATCGACATCGAGCTGAAGCGTCTCGGCACCAGCCGGAGGGAGAAGCGGTTCACGGTCGCGCACGAGAATTTCTGTTGGCTCAGTGAGAAGGCGTCGCGTGAGGCAGCCGTCGACGAGCAGAAGCGATACATGCTTGGCGTCGTGTCGGACGAGCGACCGTGGGACTACATCGAAGCCGTGTACTTGACCGGCACGATCGAGGACATTCAGCGCCGCATCCAGCAGCGAATCGATGCGGGTGTCGAAGAGATCTTCCTGCACACAATGACGGCGGATCCACATCAGCTCGACCTCATGGCGAAACACATCCTGGAGCCGTTCACCCGCGTTGATGCAAAAGCGATCCGGTGAGCTTCGACGGCCGCACCGCGTTGGTCACCGGCGGCACTCGCGGTATCGGTCTTGCAATCGTCCGGGCGCTGCGCCGCGAGGGCGCGAGGGTGATTGCGATCGGCAAATCCAAAGAACAGGTCGCGGCGTTTCGACGTGAATTTGCTGAAGATCCCCTGGCCAGCGTCGAGCTGGCTGATGTACGTGAGCGAGGCGCTCTGGAAGAAGTCCGACAACGCATGACGGAGCTCGACATTCTGATCCCGAACGCCGGCGTCAACACGCGGGTACGGGCACTCGAGCTGCCGGATGAATCTCTCCGGGAGATGCTGGAGACCAATCTCTATGGCGTTTTCGTGACCTGTCAGGTTTTCGCGCCCTTGCTCCTTGCGAAACCGGGGGGTCGGGTCGTGATCACCAGCTCCGTCTCCGCGATTCACGGGATGGATCTGCGCGCGGCGTACACGGCCACCAAGGCCGGCCTTTCAGGCCTGGTGCGGAGCCTCGCCATCGAGTGGGGACCGCGAGGGGTGACCGTCAACGCCGTCGGGCCCGGCATCATCGAGACTCCACTGACACGGGCCTACATGGATCAGCATCCCGAGCGTGTCAAGGCGACAATCGACAACACGCCCCTACGCCGCATCGGTATGCCCGAGGACGTTGCCGACGTGGTTGTGTTCCTGGCTTCTGACGCCGCGCGCTTCATCTCCGGGCAGACCATATTTGTGGATGGCGGATTGAGTGCGGGTAGCGCTTGGTGGTAGGAGTCGCCAGTTGCCAGAGATGAACGGAAAGTCGATCGACGATGTACCGGTTGGCCTTCAGACCCGCATCACCAAGACGGTGAGCGAGTCAGACGTGTACCTGTTCGCCGGCATAACAGGCGACCTGGACCCAAACCACGTTGACGAGGAGTACTGTCGCAAAACGAGCCTCGGTCATCGCGTCGCTCATGGCGCGCTGATCATTGGCTATGCCTCGGCGGCCTCCACCCGCATCTTGCAGGACTTCGACCGGCCGATGGTGTCAGTCGG
>DATNOD010000034.1:0-2217 GCA_035601515.1 Candidatus Eiseniibacteriota bacterium
GATGAGGTAGCAGGTGACGGGGTCGCGCCCGTCGACGGTTATGCCGGGAAATCCGTATCCGGCTGCGCGCTGAGCGACGTGCTCGATCGCGTACTCCTTGTTGAACGGCGTGGAGATCGCGAAGCCGTTGTTCTCGCAGACAAAGATCTCAGGCAGCTTGTAGACCGCCGCGAAGTTGAACGCTTCGTGAGTGTCGCCTTCGGAGCCGGCTCCCTCGCCGTAGTTGGTCATGACGACCTTGTCGGAGCCGTCCATCTTCAACGCGTAAGCAACTCCTGCCCCGTGCACCATCTGCGTCGCCACCGGCGAGCCGCCCGAGATGATGTTGAGCCGCGTGTCGGAGAAGTGGCCGGGCGTCTGCTTGCCGCCAGACGCGGGGTCGGCCGGCTTGGCGAGCACTGCCAGCATGAGGTCGAGCGGGGTCACACCCATGCGCATGCAGAGCACGACGTCTCGGTAGTAAGGGGAAACCCAGTCGTACTTCGGCTTGAGCGGCCAGCTGACGCCGATCTGCGCGGCCTCGTGGCCGGCGACCGAGATGATGAAAGGGGCGCGGCCCTGGCGGTTCAAGACCTGGAAGCGGTAGTCGATCTGCCGCCCGAGCAGCATGTAGTGGAACCACTCTTTGAGCGTCTTCTCGTCGAGGTCGGTGTCGCGCCACGCGACCGGCGGCTGGAACCGCCACTCGGGCCTGAATTCGGGCTCTTCCTGCTTCGCTTGTTCGCGTGGCTTCGTTGTGGCCAAATCAGATATGGATCGCATGACCGTCGACGGCCATCGCAGCCTCCATGACCGCCTCGCTGAGGGTCGGGTGCGGGTGGATGTTGCGCCCGAGCTCCCACGCGTCGCCCTGGAACAGCTGCGTCAGCGCCGGCTCGGCGATCAGCTCAGTAGCGTGAGGACCGACGACGTGGGCGCCGAGCAGACGGCCCGTCTTGGCGTCGGCGACCATCTTCGCGAAGCCGCCGGTCTCGCCGACGATGATCGCGCGGCCCAGAGCAGTGAAGGGAAACTTGCCGACCTTGACCTCATGGCCCGCGTCGCGCGCCTGCTTCTCGGTCAATCCAACCGAGGCTATCTGGGGATGCGAGTAGGTGCAGCGGGTGACGAGCTCTTGCTCCATTGGCGCCAGTCGCTGGCCGGCGATGTCCTCCGCGGCGACGATGCCCGCATGTGACGCTGCGTGAGCGAGCAGGTAGCCGCCGATCACATCCCCGATCGCGTGGATTCCCTCCGCCGATGTACGCATCCATTCGTCGACTTTGATGAAGCCGTTCGGGTGCAGCGTGACGCCGACCTGCTCCAGGCCGATGTCCTTCGAGCGTGGCGCGCGTCCGACCGCGACCAGCAGCTGGCGCGCCCACACCTCGCCTTGCTCGGTGTCCACGCTCACGCCGTCGCGAGCCTTCTTGGCGCCCTTCACGCGAACGCCGACGCGGCAGTCGATGCCCGCCTTCTTGAAGGCGCTGAGCATCTCCTTGGAGACGTCCTCGTCTTCGAGCGGGACCAGCCGATCCAGCGCTTCGAGCAGCGTGACCTTCACACCCAGCTGGTTGTACAGCGTCGCGAACTCGACGCCGACGGCGCCGGCGCCGATGATCACGATCGACTCCGGCACCTTGTTCGCCAGCGTCGCGTTGTCGGAGGAGACGATGTATTCGCCGTCGAACTCGACCCCGGGCAGTCCCTTCACGACCGACCCGGTCGCGACGATCAGCTGCGGCGCCTTGACCTGGGTGGCGCCGACCGAGACCGTGTTGCGGTCCTTCAGCCGGCCGTTGCCGGCGATGACCTCGATCTTGTTCTTCTTCATGAGGAACTGGACGCCCTTGTACAGCTGGTTCACGACCGCATCGCGACGGGTGGCGATCTTCGGGTAGTCGTAAGTGACCTTGTCAGCGCTCACCCCGAACTCGGCTCCCCGGACCGACACCCGGTGGTACAGCTCGGACGACTCCAGCAGAGCCTTGGTCGGGATGCAGCCGATGTGGAGGCAGGTGCCCCCGAGCTTGTCCTGCTCGATCAGGGCGACCTTCAAACCGAGTTGGGAGGCTCGGATCGCGGCGGGGTAGCCGCCCATACCGCCGCCCAAGATCACGACGTCGAAGTCACTCCCGGCCATCAATTCAAGTTTAGAAGTCGCCGCTCCCAGCCAGTTCGCTCAGGGGCAGCCGGCCTTCAACAGGTTGGCGCGGGCTCGCTCGAAATCGCTTCCCT
>DATNOD010000035.1:0-4823 GCA_035601515.1 Candidatus Eiseniibacteriota bacterium
AGCTGGTCGACACCCCATCACATCGAGTTCTGGACCAACGGCGGTCCGAACAACATCGCCAACGAAGTCCTGCTCTGTCATTACCACCATCGGTTGGTCCATGAGGGCGGGTGGCAGGTGATCAAAGTCGGACGTGGGTTCAGATTCTTGCCGCCCGAACGCGTGGTGATGCGACGGGCACGCGGACCGGGAGTGCGCTGGGCCGCTTAGGCGACCCCCCGTGCCCGACCGTATGCTCACGGCAACGAGCCGGGGGTTGGGTACCGGCTTACCGCTCCTGATGCCCTCGGTTGAGCAGATAAGCCGCAATCAAAGCTACGAGGACGATTCCAGGCGACCAGCCTATGCCAGGTCCGAACGGGTCGATCGGCGAAAGGTCGACGCCGACCGCGAAACCGCTGACAGCGGCAAACACCAGCACGATCAACGCGCCGCGAACGTTGCCATGGCGCTTCCAGTAGAGCTCCCATCCGACGCGCCACGTGTGGCGGTGCCGTTGCGGCCCGGCACGTGACACGGCGGCGACGTGTGCCGAGATTCGTTCGCGCCGACCGTGCCGGTAGCGCGCGATCTGGGGCATCGGCTCTGGGGGTAGGTGCTCGATCTCCCGATCGGGTGGCGGTGGCACCTCGAGCGGTTCCCACAAAGGCTGCTTGCGGTACTTGCGATACGCCACATAGCTGACGACTCCGAGCGATAGCCAGCCGATGTAGATCCAGGTCGAGTTGGAGATGTTCTGGAACAGCAGCTGCGTGAACACGGTGCCGATGGCGAGTGCACCAACGAGCGAAAGCACGGGGATGCTGTCGCGCCCGAACTTGATGTTGAGGGGCATGCGATAAGGGCGATAGAGGTCCGGCTCGATGAATCGCAGGCGCATCACGGAAAGATGCGCTGAGGCGAACGCAAATGTCGCCGCCAGTGAGTAGACGGCGCTCATGAGATCGATCACCTTGGCTCGGATCAGAATTCCAGCGGCCACGAGCATTGCAGCGAGAATCCCGAACACGATGATCGAGATGTAAGGAGTCTTGAACTTGGGGTGCAGGGTGGCGAACCCCTTCGGCAGCATCTCAGCACCCGCGAGTGAGTAGCTTAGCCTCGAGATCCCGATCAGGCCGGCGTTGGTCGCGATCAGCAAGATCGTGAACGCGAGGATGCCGACCCAGATCCCGGCCCAGACCGCAAGTGTTTCCGATACCTTGTTGAATCCCAAAACAATCCCGGCGACCGGGTCGGACTTGTACTGCGTGGCGAGGTCGGTGATGTACCCGCCGTGTCCGTCCGGATGTACCGGGAAGACGCTGAGGCCGATCGTAGGTAGAAACGCGGCGACAAAAAGGACCGCGACGATGACAGCATAGGTCGCACGCGGGACCGACCGGCCGGGGTTCCTGGCTTCCTCGGAAAGGTTGGAGATGGTTTCAATGCCCGTGTACGTGACCATGGCGATGGAGATGCTGGCCAGAAAGCTGCCCCATGTCGGCGCCAGGCCCCAATGGATGTTCTTGAGGACGACGTCGATATTGAGCAGAAAGAAGATGCCGAGGATCACGAGCGCGAACTGCGTCACGAGGTCGGTGAGCGCAAGTACGAGGTTTAGCGCGCTCGACTCCTGGATGCCGATGATGTTGATCACGATGAGGAAGGCGATGATCACGACCGTCGCGCCGACGTGCAACGGTTCGTTGGTCTTGAACTCGGCGAACAGCGGCACGTACTTGCCGAAGACTCCCAGATAGCTGATGGCGAAGTAGGACGAGATCGACACCGTCGCCATGTAGTTGAGGAGCTGCACCCAACCGACGATGAATCCGATGGGATCGTTGAAGGCTCGCCGCGCGAAGCTCGAGCTTCCACCCGCGTGCGGGATCGCGGCCGTCCCTTCGGCGTAGTTCAGCGCGGTGGTGACGAAGATGAATCCGGCCAGGATGAGGGCAAGCGGCGTGAGCCCCAATGCAAAGGCCGCCGTGACCCCGAGGGCGTAGTAGATGCTCGACCCGACGTTGCCGTAGGACGCGGCGAACAGCGCCGGCGCGCCGAGGGTACGCGGCAACTTGGTCGGGCGGCGCACGACCACCCGCAGGTCGCCAGGGCGACGGCCCCGACGAGCGACGGAGTCCGGGCTCATCGAAGCCGAGCGTAATCGATCAGGTGGAAATCCATACGAAATCCATAGCGCTTCTGGCCGGCCCCAAACGGGACCCTAACAAGCTCCCTCGTAGCTTGAGTTCATGCGCAGCGCAATCCTCCACGTCCTGGTCGTCGGCCATCACCACGTGCTGCCGCCGGTGCCCTTCGACAGGATCCGCCGCCATTCCGCCGACGGGAACACGGTGCTGCACATGTTCACGTCCAAGACGCACAAGCCCGCCGAGGCCGCGAAAGCGGGCTAGCCGAACTACGCCGGGATGATGAGGTCCTTCAGCTCCCGCGGGTAGTCGGTCATCACGCGGCGGCCGCCGTCGGTGATCACCACGGTGTCCGAATGGCGGAAACCGCCGAGCTCCTGGAAGTAGACGCCAGGCTCGACTGTGAACACCATCCCCGGCTCGAGCACCGCGTCATCGCCGCGATCAAGGAAAGGCGCCTCGTGGCCTTCGAGTCCTATGGAGTGGCCGACGTGGTGGCGGATCGAACCTTCCACGCCGAGCTCGCGAGCCAGCTGCACGCACTCCAGCTCCACCTCGCCGGCGGGCACTCCAGGCGCCATGATCTCGATTGCGCGCGACTGAAGCGCCAGCATCGCATCGAACGCTCGCTCCTGCTCCTTGGTTGGCGAGCCGACGATCATCGTCCGCTCGAGCTCGCTGTGGTAGCCATCGATGTCAGCGCCCGCGCCGCTGACAAGGACGTCTCCGGGCTGGATGCCGTGGCCCATGACGAATCCATGCGGCATCGCGGTTGAGCGCCCGCCGACGAACATCGCCTCCATGCCAGTGCCGCTGAACCCTCGCGGGCGCCAACCGGGCATCTCCGCCACCATCTCGAAAAGGGTCTGCGTGGCCGCGGGGGCGTAGCACTCCATCTCCGTCTTGCCGACCACGATCGCGTCCTGCATCCGGCGATGCGCGCGCGCGGCCCAATCGCAGCTCAACTGGATACACGCGATCTCGGTCGTGGACTTCACTCGCCGCAGCGATTCCACCAGCATCTCCGCATCGACGGGGCGCTCGCCCGTGAGGTCGCTCAGGCGGGGACCGCGGTAGCCCCAGTACGGCGCGTAGCCGTCGTTGTCCGAACCTGTACGCCGCGGCTTGGCGTTGATCTCGGCGAGCTTGGTCGCGACCAGCTCCATCGGATGCTCGGCGCCCGGGTACTCGAAGTAGACGCCGACCCGGTCGATGCCGGGCACCGATTCGGCGTGCTCCTTCTCGACCGCCGGCACCACCAGGGCCGAGTACTCGTTGGGGCCGAGGATCAGGACGATGGGTCGCTCGGTGGGGATGTGATGAAAGCCGGTGAGGTACGCGATGCGCGCCGGGTAGAACACCGCGAACGCGTCGAGCCCGGCCGCGTCCATCCCGGCGCACACGGCTGCGCGCCGCGCGGCATATTCCTCAGCAGAGATCTGCGGAACTTTGAGGTGCTTCACGCCCCTCTCCCTAACCCTCCCCTCGGAGGGGGGAGGGGATACCGTTTTCTTAGTACGCGGCAAGCTTTCTCATCGCCTCCGCAATCTTCTCCGGGTTGGGCATGAAGAAATCCTCCTGCGGGTTGTTGAAAGGCATGGCCGGAATGTCGGGCGCGGCGACGCGCAGCACCGGCCCATCCAGGCTGTCGAAAGCATGCTCCGAGATGATGGCCGCGACCTCCGCTCCAAACCCGCCGGTGATGTTGTCCTCGTGCACGATCATCGCCTTGCCGGTCTTGCGCACTGACTCGAGGATCGTTTCACGGTCCAGCGGCGCAAGGCACCTCAGGTCGACGACCTCGACGCTCACGCCCTCGGCCGCGAGCTGCTCCGCCGCCTGCAGCGAGTAATGCGTCATCAGGCCCCATGCAAAACAGCTCAACTTTGTCCCTTCGCGGCGCACGAGCGCCGGCCCGATCGGCACCAGGTGATCACCATCGGGGATGTCCTCGGCGACCAGCCTATATACCTTCTTATGTTCGAGGAACAGGACCGGGTCCGGGTCGCGGATCGCCGACTTCAGCAGGCCGTGCGCATCCGCCGGCATGCTCGGAACCACCACCTTCAAACCGGGCACGTGGGCGTAGAACGCCTCGATCGATTGCGAGTGATACAGGCCTCCGTGCACTCCGCCACCGAACGGCGTGCGGATAACGATGGGCACGGACCAGTCCCCGTTGGAGCGATAACGTGTCCGCGCGGCCTCGCTGACGATCTGATCGAAGGCGGGGTGGATGAAGTCCGCGAACTGGATCTCCGCGATCGGGATGAGACCGTTGAGCGCCGCGCCGATCGCAATGCCGACGATGCCGGACTCGGCAAGCGGCATGTCTAGGACGCGAGCTTCGCCGAACTTTGCGTACAGCCCGTCAGTGGCGCCGAAGACACCGCCTTTGCGCCCGACGTCCTCGCCCATGACGAGCACGCGCTCGTCGCGCTCCATCTCCTCGCTGATGGCCGCGCGCACAGCCTCGATCATCCGCATCTCAGCCACTCTCTTTATCCCTCGACCACACATTGTCCACCGCCGCGGCGACGGTGCTCGCGCACTCGCGCCCGACTCGTTCGTCCGCGGCTTCATCGAGGACGCCTGCCGCCATCAGCCGGCGGCGCATCCGGTCGATCGGGTCCAGGCCGGCCAGCGCTTCGAGCTCCTCGGGCGGCCGCATCCCCCCTCCTGGCGCCCTCG
>DATNOD010000036.1:0-17569 GCA_035601515.1 Candidatus Eiseniibacteriota bacterium
ACCCCCTAAGGATTATTGGTGTGGTTCTTGGTCGTCATTAACGGCCTACGCCAAACGGAGTGACATTGTACGTCAGAACTCCGGTTTATCCAGGATACGGCAGCCTCAGGTCGTGGTTGTCGATCAGCCGGGTTTTGCCGATTCGAATCGCGAGAACCGCAAGGCTCCCAGGCGTCGAGAATGTCGCCGGGTCGACCACCTCCGCGTACTCGAGCTGGGCCAGCGGCTCGGATTCGATGGCCTTGAGCAGGGTCGCACGGAGCCGATCGGGATTCCGCTCCCCCCGGCCGTACGTCTCGGCAGCATGGCCGAGCGCGCGGCTCAGGCAGACCGCGGCCATCCGTTCGCGCCCGCTGAGATAGGCGTTTCGTGAGCTCAGCGCCAGACCGTCGTGCTCTCTAACCGTCGGGCAGACACGGATCTCCACCCCTAAATCGAGGTCCGAGGCCAAGCGCTGGACGACGGCGACCTGCTGAGCATCCTTCTGGCCGAAGTAGGCGCGATCGGCGGATGTGGCCGTGAGCAGCTTGGTGACGACTGTCGCCACGCCTTCGAAATGCCCCGGGCGGACGGCACCTTCGAGCGAGTCCGCGACGCCGTGCACGACCACGCGCGTGCTTGCGCCGGCCGGGTACATGTCCGCCACCGACGGCTTGTAGATCGCATCCACACCGGCGCCTCTGAGCATCGACAGGTCGCGCTCCGCGCTCCGCGGATATCGGGCCAGGTCCTCGCCCGGCCCGAACTGGATCGGATTCACGAACACGCTTACGACCACCCGGTCGTTCTCGCGACGCGCCGCTTCGACCAGACTCATATGCCCGGCATGCAGAGCGCCCATGGTCGGGACCAGCCCGATCGTAGAGCCGTCCACGCGCCAGCCGCGGGCGATGTCGCGCATGAAAGCCGGCGTCGCGATCGCGATCGGCGGCCGAGGGCTAGACGCTCGAGCCGTACTTGACCTCATCGAGCTTGGCCTTGGCCGGGGCTGCGGATCCGTTGGATGAGTACGAGTGCTCAGGACCAGGGAACGTCCCCTCGCCGACCTCTTGCGCGTAGGTTTGGGCCGCCTTCGTGATCTCCTCGGCGAGGTTCGCGTAGCGCTTCACGAACTTCGGCGCCTTGCCCGTGGTCAGCCCCACCATGTCGTGGAAGACGAGTACCTGGCCGTCGGTTCCGGAACCCGCCCCGATGCCGATGGTCGGGATGCGCAGGGCCTTGGTCACCCGTGTGGCGAGCTCCGACGGCACGCCTTCGAGGACGATGCTGAAGGCTCCGGCCTGCTCGAGCGCCTTGGCGTCCGCCATGATCCGCGCCGCCTGCTTGTCGCTCTTGCCCTGGACTTTGAATCCGCCCATCTGATGGACGAACTGTGGGGTGAGGCCGAGATGCCCCATCACCGGGATCCCCATACCGCTTAGCCGCTCAACGATCTCGACGATGCGGCCGCCACCCTCTAGCTTCACCGCGTGCATGCCGGCTTCTTGAATGAATCGCCCCGCACTGGTGATCGCCTGCTCCATGGACACGTGATACGACATGAACGGCAAGTCACCTACAAGCAGCGCCTGGTGCGCACCCCGTGACACCGCCTTCGCGTGATGGACCATCTCGTCCATGGTCACCGGAAGGGTGGTCGGGTAGCCGAGCATCACCATGCCGAGGCTGTCGCCCACCAAAAGGACGGGTATGCCGGCTTCGTCGAGGATCTTGGCGCTGAGGTAGTCGTAGGCCGTGAGCACGGCAAAACGCTGGCCTTCTTCCTTGAACCGCTGGATATCCAGAACGGTCGTCATCCCTGACGTCTCCTTCGGGTCGCTGCCACATTTCGGGTCAGCGCCCTTTTGACCCGCCCTGCCGCGACAGGCTCCAGGCCCGCTTCGGTCGCGATCTCGAGCGCGGTCGCGCCGAGCATACGATAAAGGTCGGCCATGCGCCGCCGCCCTGCCAATGCCTCGAGATGGCGTGTGACGGTCTCGGCGTCGCCACGCCGGATTGGACCTGTGAGGGCTCCGACAGGACCACTTCGTGCCACCTCCGCCAGCGCCCCTTCCATCAGCGGAACCAGGCCGGCAACCGCATCGCCCTCGCTCCAGCCGATCGACTCCAGCAGCTCGACCGCGACTCCCGCGAGAGCGACGAGGTAATTGGAGGCGAACACCGCGGCCGCGTGGTAGATGACGCGCTCCGTCTCGGCGACGCTTCGCGGTTTCGCGCCGAGGTCTCGGGCGAGGCGCTCCAGCCGGCGTCGGAGCGGCACCGTGCTGGCGTCGATACCCACCAGGCTGCCTCGGAACGCCTCCGGAGCCCTCGGCCTGGGGAAAGACTGCAGCGGATGGAACGAGCCGACGGCGTGCGCCGATACCAACGGGCCGAGCACGCCGAGCCCAAGTGCGCCGCTGCAGTGAACGAAGGACACGCTTGGCGGTAATGCATCAGCCCTGGCGATATCGCGCGCAAACGTCGCGATGGCGCCGTCCGGAACAGTCAAGAAAGCGGTCGAACCAGGGCGAGAACGAAGGCCGCGTACCAGCAATGGCACGCCGCCTCGGGCCTGGACCAGCTGCACCCGATGTCCCGTGCGCCGCCACGCCCGCGCCAAGCTCCGGCCGAGGTTGCCCCGGCCGACAACGACGAGGTCCGTGGGCTTACGGGCCTAGGAGGCTGAAGCGCCCGACGAGGCGACCACGCTCGGCTCGTCCGCACCCGTGAGGATCTCATCGAGCTGCTGCGAGGTGAGAGTCTCGACCATCTTCAGCTGCTCGACCACGGCGTCCATCTGGTGCCGCTGCGCGGTCAGGATGACCTTCGCGGTCTGGTAGCCGTGGTTGACGATGGCGCGGATCTCCTCATCGATGACGGCGGCAACCTCCTCGGAGTAGTTCCGCTGCTCGCCCAGATCGCGCCCGAGGAACACGAGCTCCTCCTTGTGTCCCATCGTCACCGTGCCGAGCTTCTCGCTCATGCCCCACTGCGTGACCATTCGACGCGCGATCTGCGTCACCTTCTGGATGTCGTTCTCGGCGCCCGATGTCACGTCGCCGAAGACGATCTCCTCCGCGACGCGCCCGCCCATCGCGGCGGCGACGTTGTCGAGCAGCTCGGCCTTGCTCGTGAGATACCGATCCTCCGTCGGCAGGTACCACGTGACTCCGAGCGCTTGCCCTCGGGAGATGATCGACACCTTGTGCACCGGGTCGCATTTCGGCAGCGACTTGGCGACGAGCGCGTGGCCCACCTCGTGGTAGGCGACGATCTCCTTCTCGTGTTCAGAGAGGCGCCGGCTCTTCTTTTCAGGGCCGGCGACCACGCGCTCGATGCCTTCCTCGAGCTCGCCCATGCCGATCACTTTCTTGTTTCCTCGCGCGGCGAGGATGGCGGCCTCGTTGATGAGGTTCGCGAGGTCGGCGCCGCTGAAGCCGGGCGTCTGGCGCGCAAGCACCTCGAGGTCCACAGTCGAGTCGAGGGGCTTGTTGCGCGCGTGCACGTCGAGGATCGAACGGCGGCCCTTGATGTCAGGCCGGTCGAGCGTCACGTGGCGGTCGAAGCGGCCAGGCCGCAGCAGCGCGGGGTCGAGAACGTCAGGGCGGTTGGTCGCCGCGATGATGATGACGTGCGTGTTGGTGTCGAAGCCGTCCATCTCGACCAGCAGCTGGTTGAGGGTTTGCTCGCGCTCGTCATGGCCGCCGCCGAGGCCGGCGCCACGCTGGCGGCCGACCGCGTCGATCTCATCGACGAACACGATGCATGGTGAATTCTTTTTCGCCTGGTCGAACAGGTCGCGCACGCGGCTCGCGCCGACACCGACGAACATCTCGACGAACTCCGAGCCCGAGATCGAGAAGAAAGGCACCCCCGCCTCACCCGCGACTGCCTTGCTCAGAAGCGTCTTGCCAGTCCCAGGCGGCCCCACGAGCAAGACGCCCTTGGGGATGCGGGCACCGAGGGCGACGAACTTCTCCGGGTATTTGAGGAACTCGACGATCTCGCTCAGCTCCTGTTTGGCCTCGTCCACGCCCGCGACATCCGCGAAAGTGATCGCGGGCTTGTCACCGGCGACCATGCGAGCGCGGGAGCGTCCAAACGAGATCGCCTGGTTGTTGCCGCTCTGCGTCTGGCGCAGCACCCACCACATGAATGCCGCGATCAGGACGACGAGGATGATGTTTGGGACCAGCACGCTGAGCAAATAGTTCGCGCTGTTGGCCTGCTCGTACTTGACGATCACGGGCGTGCCGTCCGAGGTCTTGTCCCCCACCAGCGTGGTCGAGAACGCGCACTCGGAGCCTCCGCAGTCAGGCAGCGTGACGGGGTGCCTCTTGCCGTCGATCTCGATCGCGACGCCATCGGTGCCCTTGATGTCGACTTCCCTGACGTTGCCGGCAGCAGCCTGGTTCAGCAGGCTGGAGTAGGTCCAATCACTCGAGGTCTGACTGCCCTGGAACGATTGCCATGTGAACCAGAGGACCAGGCCGAGTACGACGACCAGTGCGAAATAAAACAGGCTGGAGCGGGGGAAGCGGCTCAAGTGGGTACTCCTGGAAGGCTGTTACGCGATTCTACTTTAGCTGGGATACCACTGACTGTTACGTGCAACGAAGGCTCACCCGCGCGAGCCACCATCTCTTCAGAGATCGCGATCCCTGGTACTACGGCAAGCGAATCTCCCGCGAACACGAGCGGCCACGCGTCTCTGTCTTCGCGAGGCACGTGCGCGTCGGTGAAGATGTCCTGCAGCTTGCGCGTGCCCCGACCGCCGAGGGGGCGCATCGTGAGACCGGGCCGGCGGTGTCCGATATGGAGCTCGAGCTCCGGTCTGAGGTGCGTCGCGGTGACATCGCCGCAGCCGCTGCACGTGAAAACGTCGAGTCGAGGCGCCGGGGTCTGATGTCTTTCGCGGGGCACGACCTGCATGGTCTCCCCCACGATACGTAAACGCAGTCCGCCAGGTAGGTCCAACCCCCGACCTCCGCGTCCAGGCTCGGCCAGCCTCAACATCGCCGTGAGGTGCGCTCGTGAGAGCGCGGGCTGGGCGCCGCCGGCTCGCGCGTAAAGCTGCCTCATGAGCTCGACCGCGACGGGTCCGGGTGCGGCGGCAACCGCACCACGCGTGGTGGAACCACCGTCCAGCGTGCGCCCGGCCGTCTCGGCGACCGTTTCCTGGAGGGCGGCGGCGCGGGTGGCGGCCGCGTGGAACCGGTGAACGATTCCAGGCCGGTCGCGCTCCAGCGCGGGCAGGATCTCGCGGCGCACCTTGACGCGCGCATAAGCGATGTTGGAGTTCGCCGGGTCCTCAATCGTTTGGACTCCGCGCCGGTCGAGATAGCTCATTACGTCCTTCCGCCAGACCGACAGCATGGGTCGCACGAAGACCCCGCGCCGCGCCGGCATGCCTCGCAAGCCGGCCAGCCCGCAGCCCCTGAGCATGTGCAGGACGACTCCCTCGACCACGTCGTCGGCCGTGTGCGCGATCGCGACCACGTCGGCGCCCGCATGAACGCGAGCGCGTTCGAGAAACTCGTATCGCAGCGTGCGGGCCGCGGACTGAACCGAGCCGCGAGGCATCGGAGTCTCTCTACGCTCGATCACAAGATCGACGCCCAGGCGCCGGCACAGTTCGCGGACATGCTCGGCCACGTGGCCTGAACCCGGCTGCAGCGCATGGTCGTAGTGGGCCGCAACCAGGGTGCGGCCGTCCTCATGGAGCGCGAGCAGCAGCGCCGTGCTGTCGGGCCCACCCGACAGCGCGACCAGAACCCGATGTGCGGGCGCGATCAAGCCCGATGCACGGAGCCCAAGGAGCAGCGGGTGGGAAATGGACGGTGGGTGCGGGGAAAGCATGGTGGTGCCGGGTGGACTCGAACCACCGACAACGCGATTATGAGTCGCGCGCTCTACCGCCTGAGCTACGGCACCCCGGCGCCGGGAGTAAAGCCTACCTAGCAGCCAGCGCTCTTGCTTTTAGCTTGGCCTTCTTCTTACGGTGCTTCGCGATCGCGACACGCTTTCTCTTGTTCAACGGATCTCCTCGGAATGACCCGAAGCCGCCTAAAACGGCTTCGCGGCTGGACTGCGAAGTTGGTGCCGCAGAATATACCCGGCCTTGAGCAGCCCGCCGACGCAGTATTCCGACAGGCCACCCGCGATCTGGGGCGTTGTGATCGCGGTCTTCGCCCTCTGCATCTTCGCCAGCGCTTTCCTTTTGTTCCTGGTCGAACCCATGGTCGCGAAGATGGTGCTGCCCGTCGTGGGCGGCACCCCCGCGGTGTGGACGACCTCGGTGCTCTTCTTCCAGACCGTCCTACTGGTCGGATACGGCTACTCACACTGGCTGGCCATCCGTCTGCAGTGGCGCTGGCAGGCGCTCCTGCACGGCGTCGTGCTGCTGCTGCCGATCACGGTGCTGCCGATTCACCTAATTCCCGGCTGGAACCCGCCGACCTCAGGGAGCCCGGTCGGGTATCTGGTCGTGTTGCTGTCGGCAATGGTCGGCCTGCCTTTCTTCGTCGTTTCGACCACCTCGCCGCTGGTGCAGCACTGGTTCTCGCGTACCGGCCACCCGCATTCGGCCGACCCGTACTTCCTGTATCGCGCCAGCAACCTGGGGAGCGCGCTTGGCCTGCTGTCCTATCCGGCCTTGATCGAACCGCACCTCGGCCTTCGCGGCCAGGCGCAGGTGTGGGTCGGCGGCTATGTGGCGTTTCTCGTGCTGGTCGGGGTCTGCCTCGGGTTGGTGGCGTGGACGCGGTCGCGAGCGGGCGAAATGGCCGCCGTGCGGCCTATCGCTGGAGCGAGTGATGGCGACAGTGTCGAAGACAAACCCATCACCTGGACCCGACGGTTGCGCTGGGTGCTGCTGGCGGCGGTGCCATCGACGTGGATGCTGGCGGTCACGTCGTACTTCACCACCGCCATCCGGCCCCTCCCGCTGCTGTGGGTCATACCGCTGGCCCTCTACCTGTTCTCCTTCGCGATTGTCTTCGCCCGCCGGCCGCTGATTCCGCGCCGCCTCCTCAACCGCATCTTTCCTTTCTATGCGCTTCCGGTTCTCGGCCTGATCCTGCTCGGGGGCGGCGGGCCTTTCTGGGCATTGGCGCTGATTCATTTCGGCGCCTTCTTCCTTGCCGCCCTGCTGTGCCACGGAGAGCTCGCCGCAGACCGCCCGAATGCGAGACGCCTGACCGAGTTCTACTGGTGGCTCGCGGTCGGTGGCGCGACAGGCGGCCTGCTCACGGCGGTCGTCGCGCCGGTGGTGTTCAACGATTTCTTCGAGTACCCGATCGCGATCATCGGCGCCGCGCTGCTCAGGCCGGCGCTCATCAGGAGCGACGACCGGCGATCGCATCTCTTCGACATTGCGCTGCCCGCGGGCCTTGCCGCATTTCTCTTGCTCGGCGTAGGGCTGCTGTCGGCCTCAGGTGTTCTGGCAACGCTCGACCGAATGGTTGTGACCAGCGCTGCCACCGGAGCGGACCTGGTCCGAGTGCTGATCGTCTTCGCAATTCCCGCCGCGGTCTCGGCCGCATTCTCATGGCGGCCGGTGCGCTTCGGCCTGACCGCGACCTCGATGCTGCTGCTGAGCCTCCTCCCCATCGGCTCGCAGCCCGCGATCTTCCAGCAGCGTGATTTCTTCGGAGTGCACAAGGTCGTGACGGATCCGGGCGCGACGCGGCATGAGCTGATCGATGGCGGCGTGATTCACGGCATCCAGCTCACCGATCCTCGAGTCCGCGACGTGCCTGCTTCCTATTACTTCGGCAGCGGTCCCGTCGGCGATTTCTTCAACGCCGAGCAACCGGTGGACGCGTCGTGGAACGTCGGCGTCATCGGGCTGGGCGCGGGCGCTATGGCGTGCTACGCGCAGCCGCAGCAGAAGTGGACGTACTACGAGATCGACCCGGTCGTGATCGGCATCGCTCAGAACCCGGCGCTCTTCACATTCCTGCGCGACTGCACGCCATCAGCGCTCATCGTCCCCGGCGACGCGCGCCTCACTATCGCGAAGGCCGCCGACCACAGCTACGACCTCATCGTCATCGACGCGTTCGGTGGCGATGCCATCCCCGTCCATCTGCTCACACGCGAGGCGGTCCAGCTGTACATGAGCAAGCTTCGGCCCGGTGGCGTGCTGCTGTTCAACGTGTCGAACAAGTACATCGACGTCAGCTCCGTCCTGGCCGGCGAGGCGGCGGCCCTCACCCTCGTGTCGTTCCTGCGAACCGACGTGGTGGTGACGCCCGCGGAAGCGGCGGCGGGGAAGTTCGTATCGGCCTGGGTGGTGATGGCTGCGAATGGAGCCAACCTGGGCGATATACCCGAGAGGCCGGGCTGGGGCGCACTTCGCGCCGACCCGCAGTTCCCGGTGTGGACGGACGACTTCTCAGACGTGCTCGCGGTCACGAGGCTGGGCTAGGGGATCAGGAGTTGCGGAGGTCGGATTCGAACCGACGACCTTCGGGTTATGAGCCCGACGAGCTGCCGCTGCTCCACTCCGCGATCTAAGTATACCCCCGCCCTCAGAACCCCTTAACCGACCCCTCAGTGCGTCGGAGAGGCTGACGGGGACGCGACCGGCGTCGGTGACGGGCTCGGCGGCGTCGTCACCAGGAACGTGCGCTCGCTCGGTTTCGCGTAGCCGTTCAGGCGCGCCTCCTCTTCGTTCGCGGAGCCCGATGTGATCGCCTGCACGTCCTTCTTATAGCCCTGGTTCTGGCTGGCGATCACCGCGTTCTGGTGCCGGAGGTCTGCCGCCTGCTGTGTGAGCTTGTGGCTCAGGTATGCCTCCTGGGCGAACGTGTAGCCAACCCAGATCGCGACGACCAGGAACACAGCGGACGTCACGGCATGGCCCATGGAAAGACCGCCGGTGCGGACGCTGCCCGCTGCAACGAAGACTTTGCTGTTTCTCATGCTGGATCGTGAACTGCGGCGATTGGTTGGAAGGACGCGACTATATCAAACGGTTCTCAGGACGTCTCCTTTGTGCGCGTCTCCTCCCAACGTTTGACCAGCGCCTCGCGATCCAGGTCGCGGAAATCCACACCATCGCGACGCAGCGATGCCTCAGTCTCGGCGAACCGACGCCGGAAGCGCTGCCCAGCGACCCGTAACGCGTCCTCGGGGTTGATCTTCAGTCGCCGGGCCATCGAGACCACTGCGAACAGCAGGTCGCCCATCTCATCGAACGCGCGCTTGGGATCGCTCGCGTCGGCCAGCTCGCGGGCTTCCTCGGCGACGTTCTCGGCTGTCTCCGCCGGCGATTCGAAATCAAATCCCACCCGCGCGGCGCGCTTCTGCAGCCCCAGCGCCCAGGCAAGCGCCGGCAGCGTCGGCGGCACCCGATCGACCACCGATTCGCCCTCGCGCCCGCTCTTGCGCGCCTCCTCTCCCTTGGAGTGCTCCCAGTTGCGCAACACGTCGTCCGCGTTGGAAACGGAAACGTCGCCGAACACGTGTGGATGCCGCTTCACCATCTTCGCGGCGACGGCCTCAGACACCTCGGCGGCGTCGAAGCGCCGCTGTTCCGCGGCGATTTCCGCATGCATCGCCACTTGCAGCAGCAGGTCGCCCAGCTCTTCTTTGATCTTGGCGTCGTCACCGGAGTCGATCGCCTCCAGCAGCTCGTAAGTCTCTTCCAGCAAATAGGGACGCAGCGACTCGTGGGTCTGCTCGCGATCCCATGGACAACCGCCCGGCGCGCGAAGCCTGGCCACCACCTCGAAGATGGCTTCGACCCCTGGCGAATACGGCACGTGAGACGGTTCGGGCATGGATTCAGATTTTGTCATGGCGATGTGGCGGCCACTTTACGACCGGCCTCGTACAGGTCGGACATCTCGTCGAGCAAGTGGAGCAGGTCTTCCTTCCAACCTTCGCCCTGGCGGCGCATCTTGATTCGGTTGGGCAGGATGGAGATCCGGCCGGCCATTCGGCGCGAGAGCTCATCGATGTCGAGGTACCGCTCGGGATCGACGCGGATGGCGATGTCGTGGCCGTCGGAGACGACGCCGCGCAGCCCCAACCTCTGGCCGCGCAGCTTCACCCGCAGCGAGTAAGCGAGGTTGCCAAGCTGCGCAGGTCCCGTTCCGTAGCGGTCCTCTAATGACCGCAACACAGATTCCAGCTCCTCGTCATCCTCGGTCGCCGCCAGCTGCCGGTACGCGCCGAGCCTGAGCTTCTCGTCGCGGATGTATGAGCGCGGGATGAAGTGGTCGAGCGGCAGGTCGAGGTTCATCTCGGTGGTCGACAGCACATCAGCGACGGCCGTTTCGTCCTCTCCCGTGCGCAGCTTGCCGACCGCGCTTTGGAGCATCTGCAGGTACATCTCGAAGCCAACCGCGGCGATCGCGCCATGCTGCTCGGTGCCGAGCAGGTTGCCGGCGCCGCGGATCTCGAGGTCGCGCAGCGCGATCTTGAAACCCTGGCCGAGCTCGTGCAGCCCGGAGATGACGTCGAGCCGCTTGTCCGCGTTCTCGGTCAGCGAGCGACGCGGGTCGTACAGGAAATACGCGTACGCGCGCCGCCCCGACCGCCCGACGCGGCCGCGCAGCTGGTAGAGCTGCGCGAGGCCGAACCGATCAGCTCGCTCAACGATGATCGTGTTGACGTTCGGGATATCTAGGCCGGACTCGATGATCGTCGAGCACACGAGCACGTCGTGCTTCGCGGACTCGAACTCGACCATCACCTTCGCCAGCTGGTCCTCCGGCATCTGGCCGTGACCGACGATAACGCGAGCATTCGGCACCAGGTCTCGCACTCGGTCGGCAGCCTTCTCGATCGTGCGCACTCGGTTGTGCACGAAGTAGACCTGACCGCTGCGCTGGAGCTCGCGAGTGATCGCCTCCCGCACCAACTCGTCCTCATCAGCCGTCACGTAGGTCTTGATGGGCTGGCGCTCCTCGGGCGGCGTCTGGATCACGCTCATGTCCCGAATGCCGCCCACGGCCATGTGCAGCGTGCGAGGTATCGGCGTCGCCGACAGCGACAGCACGTCGAGCTGCGTGCGCAGCTTCTTGAGCCGCTCCTTCTGCATGACGCCAAAGCGATGCTCTTCGTCGACGATCAGAAGCCCGAGACGCTTGAATCGAACGTCGCGCTGCAGCAACCGGTGCGTGCCGACGACGATGTCGACCTGACCCGCCTTGATCCCTTCGATGGTGCGTGCCTGCGCCTCTTCATCGACGAATCGCGACAGCATCTCGACGGTGACCGGAAACTTCGCGAGCCGTTCGGTGAAGACGTGGAAGTGCTGCTGCGCCAGAACCGTGGTCGGCGCGAGCAGAGCTACCTGCTTGCCGCTCATCGCCGCCTTGAACGCCGCACGCAAGGCCAGCTCTGTCTTGCCGAAACCAACATCACCGCATAGGAGCCGGTCCATGGGCCGGTCGGACTCCATGTCCGCCTTGATCTCGGCCAGCGCCGCCAGCTGGTCGGGCGTCTCTTCATAAGGAAAGGACGACTCGAGCTCCTGCTGCCACGCGGTGTCGGGCGCGAAGGCGATGCCCGGCCGAGCCTCGCGAAGCGAGTAGATCTTGAGCAGCTCCTCGGCGACGTCCTGGACGATCTTGTGCGCCCGACCCCGGGCCCGCGACCAGTCACCAGAGCCAAGCCGGTGGAGCGACGGCTCTGTATCGCCGCCGAGGTATTTCTGAACCCGATCCAGGTTCTCGACAGGCACGAAGAGCTTGTCCGCCTCGGCGTACTCGAGCTCGAGGTACTCGCGATGCGCGCCGTCGGACTCGAGCAGGCGCATGCCCGCGAATCGGGCGATCCCATGGTCGACGTGGACCACCAGCTCACCTGGTGCGAAGTCCAGCGTGAACTCGCGAGTCAGCTTGTCGGCGCGGCCGCGCGACGACCGGGTGGGCCGCCCGGGTCGGCGCAGCCGTCCAAAGAGCTCCGCGTCTGTGATGAGGTGGAGGCCGATGTTCCGCTGCGAGGCACCCGCCGCCACATCGATGTCGGCCTGTTGCAGGCCGGCCTCGAGCTCGAGGTCGAGGTCGAGCTCGACCTCCCTCGGATGCTCGTGGACGCCGCCCTCGTCCAGGAATGTTCGTAGCCGCTCCGACTGCTCGGTCGCGAAGACGACAGTCGATGAAGCAGCGAGCGCCGTCAGCTGGGCGGTCGCCTGCGGCCGGCCAAGCAGAGGCTCAGCCTCCACCCAGCCGAGATCGATCGCACCGTCAGCGCCCTCGCTCGCCGTGATCTCCAATCGCGCATGGCCCGGAATCGTCTGCAGCCGCTCCGCACGGACCACCGGCAGCGCGAACCCGCGTGGAAGCTCCGCGCCTCCAGACTCGGCGGCGGCGAGCATCTCCGTCTCTTCGACCAGCACCCGCGCATCCGCCAGCTGCCTGCCGGGTTCGAAGTCGAGGATTGCGAGGCTATCGGGCAGGTGTTCGAGCAGCGATGGCAGAGACGGATTCAGGTAGGCCGAATAGAACTCGACGCCAGGAAACGCCGCTCCTGCCTCGAGCCGCTCCAGCTCCTCGTCCCAGTCCGCGCGCACGTCAGCACGCAGCGTCTCGAGCGAAACCCCCTCCTTCACCCGGTTCGCGGCCGCAGCCCCACGGCGAGCTCCGAGCAACAGCTCCCGACCCGGATGAATCGAAAGTGACGGCACCGACATCACCGAGCGCTGGTTCTCGGGATCGAACAGACGAAGGGTCTCGATGGCCTCGCCCGACCACTCGGCGCGCACTGGCGAGTCGGACGCCGCTGGAAAAACGTCGAGGATTCCGCCGCGCACGGAGAACTGGCCTTGGTGCTCTACCAGCGGCTCACGCGAGTAACCCATCTCGACCAGCCGGCCGGCAGCTTCGACCGGGTCGGGGCCTCCGCCGGGCGCAAGGACCAGCGTGCCCAGTGCGAGGTCGGCGGGAGAGATGGTCGCGCGCGTGATGGCACGGCGGGACGACACGACGATGGTCAGGGACGTCCCGGCAGCGAGCGCGTTCAGAGCTTCCATGCGCTTGCTGACCGCGTCGTCGAACGCGGGTGGACGGTCGAGGAACGAGATTGCGACCTCGGCAAAGACATATGCGGGGGGCCGGCCGGCGAGCCAGGGCCGCAGATCGTCCGCGAACCGGTCTGGGGTTGGAACGAGAATCAGGATCGAACGGCCGGCGTCCGCCAGCGCCCGTGCCACCGCACCCGCGACGATCGGCCATGCGGGCCTCGGCAGCCGGGCGATCCGCAGTTCGCGGGTGCCCGGCGACGACGTCCAGCGCCGCAGCTCGGGCGCCGACTCAAGCGTCCGCTCCCACAAGGTCGTCACGGCAACTCCTCGCAGCCGAGCGCACCCGCGCGGTTGAAGCGATCCATCGCTCTCTCTATCCCCGCGTCGAGGGCAAGCTCAAGCGCGTCAGCGACACCGGCGACGATTTTCGGCACTCGCTCGGCTTCGGCCTTGGTGAAGCGGCCAAGCACGTAGTGGCGGCCGGCCTGCGACCCCTTGCGTGAAGGCTTCCCGATGCCGACGCGAAACCGAACGAAGTCCGGCGTGCCGAGGGCATCGATGATCGACAGCACGCCGTTATGGCCGGCGCCCGAGCCACCGAGCCGAATACGCATGCGGCACAGG
Organism: Candidatus Eiseniibacteriota bacterium; assembly: GCA_035601515.1. Taxonomy (GTDB): domain Bacteria; phylum Chloroflexota; class Dormibacteria; order Dormibacterales; family Dormibacteraceae; genus UBA10449. The sequence goes on from DATNOD010000036.1 coordinate 13,586, forward strand.
GGCAGGTCGAGCTCGTCGTGCACCACCAAGAGCTGTTGTGTGGTGAGGTTGGTGTCGCGCAGCGCCTTCGCCACCGCTTGGCCCGAGAGGTTCATATAGGTTTGCGGTAGGACGAACCAGACGCCTCGCGACTCCGAGTGCCCCACCAGCGACTGCCATCGCTTGCGCTCGACCTTCACGCCCATTCGCCTGGCAAGCTCGCGCACGCACGCGAAACCAAGGTTGTGACGCGTGTCGGCATAGTCGGCCTCTGGATTGCCGAGCCCGACGATCAATCGCCCTTCTTGACTCAATTCGCTCATTTCAAATAGACGCGGAAAGGCCCGCGGCGAGCGCCGCAGACCGGACCGTTGAGTTTAGAGTCGGCGTGGAGCGAGCGTCAGGCCTGAGAGCTTCAGAGCCGTACGGGTGAGGCGGTTCATCTCCTTGCGCTCGGCGGCGGTGGCATGGTCCCAGCCGAGCAGGTGGAGCAGGCCGTGGACGGCAAGGAGCGCCAGTTCGATCTTGACGTCCTGCCCGTATTCACGTGACTGGCGGACGACCGCGGGCCAGGATATCGCGATGTCGCCGACGTGCTTTCCTGTCCCGGCGAACGACAGAACGTCCGTCGTGTGATCTTCGCCCGCGTACGCGCGGTTGAGCCGAGCCATCTCCTCGTCGCTTGTGATCCGGACGGCGACGGTGCCGCCGTCATCTGGGAGCCTAGCCGCCACCTCAGGCGCCGTCGCGGCCATCACGAGCACGCCCCGGACGAACGCCGGCGCCACGTCCGCGTGCACGGCCTTGATGACTTCCGCTTCGATTAGAGTCACCTTGATGAAGATTCTCGTCACTGGCGGCGGTGGTTTCATCGGCTCCCATGTTGCCGACGCTTACATTGCCGCGGGACACCAGGTCGCGATCCTGGACGACTTCACCACCGGCAGCGAGGCCAATGTCAATCGCGAAGCCGAAGTCCTCCGGCTCGACGTCCGCAACAAGGACGGCGTCGCCGCCGCCATCGCCGCTTTCCGTCCAGAGGTCGTCAACCATCACGCCGCGCAGTCCGAGGTCCCGAAATCAATCGCCGATCCTGGCTTCGACGCGATGGTCAACATCGTCGGCGGGCTCAACGTGCTGCGCGCGAGCGTCGATGCGGGGGTGCGGAAATTCATCTTCATCTCGACCGGCGGCGCTTTGTATGGGGAGCCCGACGTGGTGCCGGCCGACGAGGACCATCCGATTCGGCCGCTCTCCCCATACGGCACCAGCAAGTTCTCATTCGAGCAGTACCTGGGCACTTTCCACCGGACGTTCGGGCTCGAATACACCGTGCTGCGCTACGCGAACATCTACGGGCCGCGCCAGGACTTTCACGCTGAAGAAGGCCGCGTGATCGCCATCTTCGCGAGTCGCATGCTGGCGGGCAGGCCGGTAACAATCGATGGCGATGGCGAGCAGGCACGAGACATGCTGCACGTCGCCGACGTAGCGGTCGCCAACATCGCGGCGTTGGATCGCGGAGCGAACAGCACCTATCACATCAGCACCGGTATCCCGGTGACCATCAACCAGCTCTTCCGCAAGCTCGCCCTCTTGACCGACTACAAGCTCGAGCCCACGTATGGCCCGCGGCGCAAGGGCGACGTTTTCCGAATCGCGCTCGACAATTCGCGCGCGCTCAATGATCTCGGCTGGGAGCCGAAGGTCGAGCTCGAGGAAGGTCTGAGCCTTACCGTCGACTATTTCCGCGAGCAGGTGCTGAGCCCCCATTAGTTGACGGACTCGCTCGTCTTCCTCCACACGCTGCTCGCGCGAGCGCTGGTCGCGTTCGCGGCCGTGCTCGGCATCTGGGGCACGTACGGGTATTTCCGTCACGCGCAGGTCAGCGGTGGTTTTCGCTCCAGCTACCTGATGATGGCCGGCCTTACGGCGTTCCAGGGACTGGCGGGACTCGCCGTCTTCGCTCTTGGTCACCCTCCCGGCCGGATCCTGCACGTGGTCTATGGCATCTTCGCCGTGATTTTCCTGCCGGGCGCTTATCTGTACGCCCATGGCGGTTCGAAGCGGCGCGAGGCCGTGATCCTTGCCGGGGCAGCGTGGATCGTCGCGATCGCATATTTGCGTGGAATCTCTACAGGCTGAGGTAGCCCACCACTGATGGTTTCCGCGCGTCTTGATCCAAACGCGCCGATTCGAATGGCGAATTCCGCACGTTTGGCGCATGGCGGGCGAATCGGATGTCAGGAGGCCCGGAAGAGGACACCCACCGCGTACGTCAGCGCTGCCACCACCGTTCCCACCGCCAGCATCTCCAGACCCGATCGCAAGCCACCCTTCCCCGTGAAGAACGAGCGCGCGGAGCCGATGAGAAAAAGGAAGACGCCGCAGATGATGAACGCGATCGCGAGCGAGCCAACGCCGGCGAATGCGGACCCAAGAAGCAGCCTGCCGAACAGGTAGCCGAGGACCGGGATCGCGCCGCCGATCAGCGTCGAGATGCCGGCGACGAGACCCTCACGCGCCGGGTTCTCGAACTGCGAAGCATCAAGGCCCAGCTCTTCGCGGGCCTGCGTCTCCAGCCATACCTTCTTGTCCTGCGTGATCCGATCGACGATCGTCTTCGCCTCGGAGGCCGTGAGCCCCTTAGATCGGTAGATGTCGATCAGCTCTGCCTTCTCGAGCTCCGGCATGGCTTCGATCTCCGCCGCCTCGCGCGCGAGCTGACCTTCGAACACCTCGCGCTGCGACTTGGTTGCGAGATAAGCACCACCCGCCATCGAAACACCTGATGCGACCATCGCCGACAGCCCGCCGATCAAGACGACGCGCGGATCGATGCTCGCCCCACCCACGCCCGCGAGCACGCCCAGTGTCGCGGTGAGCCCGTCGTTGACGCCGTAGATCACGTTTCGGATGCTCTCGGCGCCACCACCATGCCATTCCTCGTCGGCGGCCACTGGCGATCGCTCGTCCTCAGGCCGCTCTGCGACCTCATCAGGCGACTGGTGGTCGAGCTCCTCGGGCAGCACGCGCCGAAGCACCCCCTGCGCTTGCAGGTTGGACACTGTCGAGACCTGGCTGAGATAAGCCCGCAGCACCTGTCCCTCAGCGAGGCCGGCGAGTGCGAGCGCAGGCCCAATGCCCACCACACGCGCGAACAGCGCCAGCACTCGCGCGGTCGTGGTTGGCCGGCGATCCGGCACCTTCACGCCGCACGTGGCGAGGAGCTCGGCCCATGCATGTTCGTGGCGCTTCTCAGTTTCGGAAAGCGCGATCAGGCGATTGCGTGCGCGAGGATTCGAGGCGACCTGCGCCAGCGCTTCGTAGACGCTCGCCATGCGGGCCTCGCCAGCCCAGTTGGAGCGCAGCGATTTGGCGTCGGAGGCGGACAGAGACGAGACGATGGACGGAGCCCCCACCCGTCTATGTTAGGGATCGATCTCTCGCTGCCCTGCAGTCCGCCGCCGAGGGACGCGGCGCATTCACGCCTACCACTGTCCAGCCCGTCGCGGTCATCGATCCCAGCCGCACGAACCAGGATGGGTTGTAGCCGAGCAGCAGGCCGTAATTGGCGTTGTCGTTGCGAAACGCGATCATGCGCGTGTCGGTATCGCCCAGCCAGCACGCCACGAGGGTGCTGACGTTGGCCTGGCTGTCTGCGAACGTGTGACCTGCCGGCAGGTAAGAAAACGGGTCGTACATCTCACTTACGAGGTGCTTGCCCTCGACCCCACCAAACCTGGCCAACCCGTACGTGATGTCGGGACGGTCGGCCGGAACAGCAAGGGCGTGCCCGGCGTACGGCGGCAGGTTGTACCAGGCACCGAGCTGGCGGCTGTCAGCCAATGAGGCCCGCCACGAAGCCTCAGTTGGACCGAAGGCTTCAGCGATGGGAAGCCACGCAAGCTGAACGCCAACCAGCGTCGCCGCCGTCACGATCCAGCCCGCCACGAGCGCCCTCCTACCAAACCTTCGCGGCGCCCACGACAGCGCGAGCACGAG
>DATNOD010000037.1:0-2251 GCA_035601515.1 Candidatus Eiseniibacteriota bacterium
CCGCGCCCACTTTGATGCAGAACGTCGAGACGCTGGCGCACATAGCGTTGATTGCGAGGTACGGCGATGCCTGGTATCGATCCGCGGGGCGGCGCGGAGCGGCCGGGACGCTTCTGGTCACGATCGCCGGCGGCGTCGCGAAGCCCGGTGTCCTCGAGATTGAGGCGGGCACGACGATCGCCGAAGCGGTCGCCATGTGCGGTGGTTTGTCAGAGCCGGCTTGCGCTGTGCTGTTGGGCGGCTACTTCGGCAACTGGCTTCCGGCCGCGAAAGCCTGGGACCTGCCTCTCGATGCCGAAGCCCTGCGGGCAGGGGGTCTCGGCCTCGGCTGCGGTGTGATTGGCCTGCAGCCCGCCGGTAGGTGCGGTGTCTGCGACACCGCTCGCATCATGCGCTACCTGGCCGAAGAGAGCTCAGCGCAGTGCGGGCCGTGCTTTTTCGGGCTGCGAGCGCTGTCGGATGCCTGCAGCCGCGTGGCGGAGCGAGGCACGAATCACGATGACATGGCACGCCTCAAGAGATGGGCCGTCGAGGTGGAAGGTCGCGGCGCGTGCAAGCACCCGGACGGGGCGGTGATGTTCCTGCGCTCCGCACTCTCCACCTTCGCGGACGAGTTCGCCTCGCACCCCGCCCACTGGAGGCAGCAGCCGGCATGAAGACCGAAACACATTTGACGATCGACCGCATCAAATGCGACGGGCACGGACTGTGCGCCGAGCTGCTGCCCGAGCTCATCCGCCTGGACGACTGGGGCTACCCGATCATCGCCCACGGCCCGATATCCAACCGCCTCGCTCCGCTCGCTCAGCGCGCCGTCGCCACCTGTCCCGTCCTCGCCCTCGCGCTGCGCCGGGAGTCGCGACCGAAGTGATCGCGAGCGTGCTCGGGATCGTCGACGGCCGCGCCCTGGGCACGTCGATGCGGCTGATCGTCACACGGCCGGAGGCGCTCACCGCGGCGAAGGAGACAGCGGATCGGATAATCAACGCGATCGACGTAGCGGCGAGCAGGTTTCGCGAGGACAGCGAGCTGAGCCGAGTCAACCGGGAAGCAGGCCGCGAGGTTCGGATCAGCCCGCTCCTCGCGCAGGCGATCGCCGCCGGCTTGCGCGGCGCGCGTCTGACCGATGGAGCGGTCGACCCGACAGTCGGAACTGCGGTCAGGCTCGCCGGTTACGACCGCGATTTCGCGGCGCTCCCGCCCGACGGTTCGCCGATCGGCCTGTCGGTTGCGCGCGTCCCGGGCTGGCAGGCGATCCAGTTCGACGAGGGCGCGCGCGTGGTCCTGGTACCGACAGGCGTCGAGATCGACCTGGGCGCGACAGCGAAAGCATTGGCGGCAGATCTCGCCGCGGCCGCTGCGCTCCAAGCCGTCGGTGCTGGAGGCGTTCTGGTCAGCCTCGGCGGCGACATCGCAGTTGCGGGCGATCCGCCTGTTCAGGGCTGGGCGGTGCAGGCGAGCGAGGACAGCAGCGCGCCTATCGACGACGACGCAGAGACGATCATCATCGAATCGGGTGGGATCGCGACCTCGAGCACAACGGTGCGCCAGTGGACACGAGGCGGTCTCGTCCTCCACCACATCATCGATCCGTCCACGGGCCTGCCCGTCGCGGGGCGGTGGCGTACCGCGAGCGTTGTCGCGGCTTCGTGCGTCGATGCGAACATCGCGTCGACGGCCGCGATCGTGATGGGAGACGCCGCCATCCCGTGGCTCGCCGCGCACAACCTTCCCGCCCGATTGGTCGACCGTTACGGCGGCGTCCACCGCGTGTCCGGCTGGCCGGAACCGAACTCATAGGCCCGTCCCACCAACTTCTCAGCAAACTCACAGGCTTTCGGGGCAGCATGTGGGTGTGAACAACGATGGCGGCCGGCCCCAAAACGGGGCGAGGGTCCTTGTCGTCGACGACGAGCCGAACATAACCGAGCTGCTGGCGATGGCGCTCCGCTACGAGGGATTCACCGTCAAAACGGCCGCGACCGGCCGCGCAGCGGTGACCGCGGTCACGCAGTTCTCGCCGGCGCTCGTGATCCTCGATGTGATGCTCCCCGACATCGACGGCATCGAGGTGCTCAAACGCCTCAACGCCGGCGGCCACAAGGTGCCGATCATCTTCCTCACAGCCAAGGACGCCACCGAAGACAAGGTTCACGGGCTCACCATCGGCGGCGACGACTACGTCACCAAGCCGTTCAGCATCGAAGAGCTCATGGCTCGGGTTCGTGTGGTGCTGCGGCGCCACGGCACC
>DATNOD010000038.1:0-1908 GCA_035601515.1 Candidatus Eiseniibacteriota bacterium
CCGCTGATCGTCGCCACCATCTTCTTCTTCGGTCTCGGCGTGGCCGCGGCGCTGTATGCGCTGCCCCTGTACATCCGCGTGCTCAACTCCTTCGCTCCAACCAACGTCACGTACCTGGCCGATGTTGCGCAGCTGGTCGGATTCATACTCTTGATGGTCATCGGCTTCGGGGTCGTGTTCGAGCTGCCGGTGGTGATCGTCGTCCTCGGATTGCTCGGCATCATCAGCTCGAAGTGGCTGTACAAGAACCGCGTGTGGTGGTTCCTCGGTCTTGGCATCGCAGCCAACTTCCTGACTCCAGGCGTCGACCCGCTGACGCCGCTGCTGATGTTCGTTCCGCTCTACATATTTTTCGAAGTCAGTGCGCTGATCCTCAAACTTAGCGGTCGATGACAGCGACCTCACGACCGGACGGACGCCAGCCCGATCAGCTGCGCCCACTGAAGATCGAGCTGGGAGTGAACGTGCACGCCGAGGGTTCGTGCCTGATCGAGATGGGGCGGACCCGCGTGTGGATCACTGCGAGCGTCGAGGACCGGGTGCCCCAGCACCGGCGCGGCAGCGGGCAGGGCTGGATCACCGCTGAGTACTCGATGCTGCCTCGCTCGACTCACGATCGCGGCATGCGCGAGGCAATCCAGGGCCGTCTCGGCGGGCGGACGCATGAGATCCAGCGCTTGATCGGCCGGTCGCTGCGAGCGGCTGTGGACATGAGCAAGATCGGCGAGCGGACGATCACTTTGGACTGCGATGTTCTGCAGGCCGACGGAGGCACGCGCACGGCGTCGATCACCGGCGCGTTCTGTGCTCTGTACATGGCGATCAAGCGCATGAAGGACGCGCGCATGGTGAGCGAGATCGCGATCCGCCAGTACCTGGCCGCGGTGAGCTGCGGGATCGTCGAGCACGCGCCGATGCTGGACCTTGACTACACAGAGGACTTCCAGGCATCGACGGACCTGAACTGCGTGATGGTCGAGGATGGACGGCTGGTCGAGCTGCAGGCGACCGCGGAGGGAGCGCCATACGATCGGGCGGAGCTGGACGCGATGCTCGCGCTGGCGCACAAAGGCATCAAAGAGCTGATCGTCGGGCAGAAGCGAGCCATCGCCACACTTGGCTGAGCGCCGGCTGGTCATTGCCACCGGCAATGCGGGAAAGCTGGGGGAGTATCGATCGCTGCTGGCGGGCGTGGGATGGAAGCTGATGGCGGTCGATCCCGATGTGGCCGAGGTGGGTTCGACTTACGCCGAGAATGCCGCGATGAAGGCGGAAGCGGCGCTGGAGGCGCTCGGGCTGCCGGCCGTCGGTGACGACTCAGGCGTCGAGGTCGAGGTTCTGAAGGGGTATCCGGGCATTCACTCGGCTCGAATTGGCCCGACGCAGAAGGAGCGGACGCAGGTGCTGCTGGACCGCCTTGCGGGTCATCCACGCCCGTGGCTGGCGCGATTCACGTGCACGATCGCGCTCGCGGCGCCGGGGCGGCCGACGTCATTTTTCGAGGGCGAGTGCCGGGGCGAGATCATCCCGGAATGGAGGGGTATGGCGGGGTTCGGCTACGACCCGGTGTTCCTGGTCCCGGAGGCGGGGAGGACGTTCGGGGAGATGGCTCCAGAAGAGAAGGCCCGGTACAGCCATCGAGCCCGTGCCGTCCGAGCGATGCTAGCGGCGGGCGCCCTGGAGCGATTGTCTGTTTGAATCTCTCCTGCGGTTGACGCGGGCGGTAGCTTAGCTCGGTAAAGCGCCTGGTTTGGGACCAGGAGACCGCGAGTTCGAATCTCGCCCGCCCGACCATCACGTTTTGAGACCCTGAAAACGGCCGACGCTTCGGGCCGTTTGCCAGGTGCTGCAGTTGTCGCTGAAGACGTGATTACGCTCCGCGGCGCCTGCACATGACCGTCTGACTCT
>DATNOD010000039.1:0-12813 GCA_035601515.1 Candidatus Eiseniibacteriota bacterium
CCGACCTTGAGCTCCATCGGCACCTTGGTGCCGTTGTCCAGGATCCTTCCGGTCCCCACTGCCTCGACGATGCCCTCCTGGGGCTTCTCCTTGGCGGTGTCCGGAAGCACGATCCCGCTCTTGGTCCTCTCTTCCTTCTCCACCGGCTTGACCACTACGCGGTCGCCGAGCGGCTTTAGGTTCATGTGCACCCCTCCATGGCTGAATTTGATCTTGTTGGCACTCCCCAGACCCGAGCGCTTAGCACTCAGGGGGGTCGAGTGCTAATTGTACTACCGCCGGGCGGGAGGCGTTAAACCTGGGTCGATTCGGCGGCGCTGATGAGCTCCCGGGCCTGCTCTGCCTGGACGTCCGGGACCATGATTCGGGCCTCGGTGAAGTTCATCGCCGCCGAGTAGGCGTGGTCGCCGAAGACCTCGACCCGGATGCCGTTGGACTCGAGGACGGCGGCGATCAGGTCGGCCTTGAGGCGCTCGCCTCGGAACACCACCTCCCAGCCCTTGACGCCCATCAAACCCATCCTAGCGAGGGGTCGACAGTGGCCGACTGGTTGGTCCCTCCATAGAAGCCGGCGGCCGCGATCATGGCGGCGTTGTCGGTGCACAGCTCGAGCGGCGGAATCGTCAAGCGGGCCCTGTCGGCGACCACCTCGGCCGCGCGACGGCGAAGAAGCGTGTTCGCGGCGACGCCTCCGGCTACAACTACCTCCGCAACTGGCTCCCTCGTCAGTGCCTGGTCGAGCTTTTCCAGCAGCGATTCGACCACGGACCGCTCGAAGGCGGCCGCGAGGTCGGCCTTCTCCTGCTCGCCGGCCTCCTCGCCCAGGTCGCGAAGCCGGTAGAGGAGCGCCGTCTTCAGGCCGCTGAAGCTGAACTCCAGGCCCGGCAGGGATGGTTTCGGGAGCGGCTGCCGGCGCGCGTCGCCGGTCCTGGCCAGCCGGTCGAGAGCGGGCCCACCCGGGTAGCCGAGGCCGAGCATGCGCGCCGCCTTGTCGAAGGCCTCCCCTGCCGCGTCGTCGCGAGTGCGACCCATGACCTCGAACCGACCGTGCTCAGGCATGCGCACGAGGTCCGAGTGCGCGCCGCTGACGACGAGTCCCAGCAGCGGCGGCTCGAGGTCGGGTCGAGTCAGCATCGCCGCGTAGATGTGGCCCCAGAGGTGATTGACACCAGTCAACGGTTTCGCCCACGCCGTGGCGAGACCCGCACCGACACCCGCCCCCACCAGCAGGCAGCCGACCAACCCCGGACCCCGCGTCACCGCGAGCAGATCGATGTCGGACGGCTGGACGCCCGCTTTCTCGAGTGCGAGGTCTAGCAGATGCGGCAGCCGCTCGAGGTGATCGCGCGCGGCCAGCTCCGGGACGACGCCGCCGAATTCCCGGTGCAGCTCGACCTGGGAGTGGATCACGTTGCTGAGTACCCGGCGACCGCCGTCCACGACAGCGACCGAAGTTTCGTCGCAGCTGGTCTCGATCCCGAGGGTGAGAGAGCTTACTGGTCGCCCTTGGTCAAAAGATCTCGGCGCAGACCCCTGACGTCGGCGTCGATTCGTTCGAGGTTCGCCTCATATGCGCGCCGGAATCGAGGCGAGTGGATGGAGTCGGACCACATCACGATCGCGTCCTCGCCGTTATCCGTGTAGTAACCCTTGCGACGCCCGATGACCTTGAAGCTGAACCCCTCGTACATGTGCATCGCGTTCTCGTTTGACGTTCTCACCTCGAGCGTCACCCACTTCGCACCCATGTCGTAGGCCGCCTGGATGAGTCCGGCGAAGATCATGCGGCCGTACCCGCGGTGATGAAGCTCGCGGCGCACCCCGATCGTCGTCACGTGCGCTTCGTCGTACATGCGCCACATGCCGCCGTAGCCGACGATGGTCGGATCGAGCTCAGACGCGACTCTTGAGACCGGTGACTCCAGGATGCCTTCTTGACGCAGCACGACATAGTGGGCGCTGGAGCGCGATGCCAGCTCGCGGTAGTACGCGTTGCGCGGCCACGGCGTGGCGAAGATCTCGCGTTCGATCTCTTGCACCGTCGCTATGTCCGGCTCGCGCATCAGTTCCAACGCCAGCTGCTGGCGAATCTGAACCATGTCAGTTGGTGCGAGCGGAGAAGGACTGCATGTACTCGACTTTGAGACTACCATAGGCCACTTCTCGCGCCGTTTCGAGCACCTGGGCAGCCGCTTTTGCCCAACTCACCGGCTCGAGCGGTACGAAACGGTGGCCGGCGGCCAGCAGCGCCGCTTCGGTCGGTGGCGCCACGTTGCCCACAAGCGGATGGCTCGTTGGGATGTCGCCAGGATCCCCCAGCATCGGTTTGCCGCCTGGGACCTTGTAATACAAACGCCCGCGGCCTGCCTCTATGACGGCAGTCGCCGGAACGTCGCTGCGCGCCGCCTGGAGGTCGAGGCTGGGCAGCGGGATGATCGGGATGCGAAGGCCCATCGCAAGGCCCAGCCCGAACGACACGCCGACCCGCAGCCCAGTGAAAGACCCCGGGCCAGCGGCCACTGCCACCGCAGTCAACGTCTTGCCTTCGATCATCCTCTCGAGCTGCGACGTGATGGCCTGCTGGCTGCGGTTGCCGTACTTGGTAACGATGGTGACCTGCTCGGTGCCGCGACCGTTTTCCCGTAACAGCGCCGCCAAGGCGCTGGTGGTCGCCGAGGTATCAATGACTAAGATCACGCGTCGTCCTTATCAACCGGCGGTCGCCGCCAAGGTGTTCGAACTCGATGAGAGCGGCGTCCTCGATGGCCAGACGCTCACCCCACTCGACGATCACGGCTCCCGAATCCAATAGCTCCTCGAGGCCGAGGTCGGCTAGCTCATCCCCTTTCTCGAGCCGGTAGAGATCGACGTGGGCCAGCTGCACGATGCCCTGGTAGATGCGAACGAGCTGGAACGTGGGGCTTGCAACCGTCGCAGCGGAACCAGTCCCGCGCGCTACGCCCCGCACGAACGTGGTCTTCCCCGCTCCGAGCTCGCCTTTGAGCAGGACCAGATCACCTCTGCGGAGGCGGCGTCCCAGCTCCTCGCCGGCGGCCTCGGTCTCCTCGGCAGCCGAGGTCTCACGCAAAGTGGTCGTAGCCGAAGTCATGGACCTGCAGCGGGGTGCCGTCTACACCGAGCACCTGGATCGACGGGTCGTCGGTGAGATACCCGAATGGCCGCAGTCCGGCGCCGCGGACGGCATCCTCAGGCCCGACGCAGACCAGCTGCGCCTCCTCGCCGCTTGTCAGAGCCTCCTCCAGCGTTGCACCATCCGCGACCGGCACCTCACCGGCGCGGATCACGGAACCCGCGCCCGAAAAGGCGACGAACTTGTCCATCTCGCGCAGGAGGCCGTCGGAGATGTCACCGCAGCAGAGCCCCGCCACGTTCAGCTTGCGACCTTCGACGAGCAGCGGCTGCAGTCGAAGCGCGCGGCGCTCGCGAAGGGCGACCGCAGCGGCCCCGAGGGGACCGGTGACCGCCACCGACCAGCCAGTGCGAGCTTCGCTCCGCGCCAGCGGACGCGCATCAGCTCGTCCCACGACCGTGACCGACAGCACCGCCGGCCCGTCGATGGAGCTCATGTCCCCGCCGACGATGCTCAAGCCTACGCTTTCCGCCAGCGCGTTCATGCCCCTGTACAAGCCGTCCAGGTCGTCGACTTCCCACGTTCGTGGAAGGGCGATCGACGTCAAAGCCCAGGATGGCGTGGCGCCCTTGGCGGCCAGATCGCCCAGGGCGAGTGCAAGCGATCGCCAGCCGGCGTCTTCCGCGCTCATCCAGTCCAGGTCGAAGTGAACGCCCTCGACGAACATGTCGCAGCTGGCGACGATGAATCCGTTCGCATCTTCCAGGACCGCGGCATCATCCTTGCCCGACTGCTCGGCAAGGAACGGCCTGATGCGTTCGAGCAGACCGAACTCTCCGAGCCCCTCGACCTTCACTAGGCCATGAGCATGGCACGCAGGCGACGCGCGGCCATTTCGGGGTCCGGCGAGTCAGCGACGGCCCGAATCACGCAGGCGCGGCGCAAGCCCAGCCCGGTGAGCTGCGCGACGTTCGACTCCTCGATGCCGCCTATCGCGAACACGGGTACATGAACCGCCCGGGTCACCGCGACGACGCCTGCCGGGCCGATGACTCCCTTCTCCTTCTTGACTGGCGTGGAGAAAGCCGGGCCGCAGCCGATGTAGTCAGCGCTCGCCTCCTCCGCCTCGGTGGCGGCGTCTGCGTACGACGCCGATGCTCCGATCAGGAAACCCTCGGGGGCGAGGCGGCGCGCCGACGCGACGCTCAGATCGTCCGCGCCGAGGTGCGCTCCGTCCGCGCCGCTGATGAGTGCGATGTCGACGTGGTCGTTGATGATCAACGGCACACCCGCAGCCAACGTGAGCTCACGCAGCTTGCGGGCAAGCGCGAGGAGCTCGCCTCGTGGCAGCGTCTTGTGGCGAAGCTGGAGCATGTCAGCCCCCCCTCGTAGAGCCGCGCGCGCGAGCTCGACTACGTCATCCGGGGCGCGATCGGGAGTGACGACGTAGAGGTGCGCATTCTTGAGGCGCTCGTGAGTGTCTACGCGGGCGCTCCGCTCGCGACCGGGGCCCGCAGCGCCGGATGCTGCCATCGCCACAGCACGATGAGTCCGGCGATGCCGAACGGCAGCCCGACCAAGCTCACCACCCAAAGGATGCACGTGATCATCGCGAGCACCGCGCCCCAGTCGTGCTTCTGAATGAGGCCCACGACCGCGAGCCCCTGGACGACCCAGAGTGGAATCGACAGGAAGAACGCCACAGAGGCGATCCAGTACCAGCCGCTCGTGGGCTGCGATGGGTTGACGTGTTCGAGTAATGGCACCAGGTGGAGATATAGAAACCACAGCCACACCAGCACCAGCCCAGCGCCAACCGCGCACAGGCCGGCGACATAGATTGGCGCGGAAGGATGGTCTTTGTCGAACGTCGAATCGACTCCCGGATCCCAACGCCGATGCATCACCCACCAGGCGAGGATCGCGAAAGGAATTCCGATCACTGTGAAAATCCAGAAGCCCGCGGCGATGGTCGCCACCGTCCGGCCCCAATGGCGCCGCATGTACAGACCGACGAGTGCCGTTGTCTGCAGACCAAGCATGGCCACCGCCGCCAGTGCGATCACAGCATTGAGGGTGATGTTCTCGACCGGGTAGTTGCCGTACTGGGTATTGATCAAACCCAACGCGAAGATCGCGCTCCAGTTGAGCGCGAGGAGCGTGGAGATGATGAAGCTGATCAGGAGCCACCTCGGCGCCCTGGAGGCCAGCGACAGCGGCGCCGGCGGTGCGACCGCCACTACGCCAGTATCTGGCGGAGTTTCTCTCGGAGGGCTTCGGGGGCCTTGTCCTGCTCGCAGCAAACCTTGACGAGCCGCTTGAGGCTGGCCTGGAACTCGTAGTTGTCGGTGCACGGAGGACATCCCTCCAGGTGCAGCTGCAACTCGAGCATCTCCGTGTCGCTCAGCTCACGGTCGAGGTAGCGGTCCAGCTTGTCAGTACAGTCACTGCAATTCATTCTTGGGGCACCTCCCTGGTGCCGTTGGCGTGGACGATACCGGATTCGATGGCATACTCGTAGAGGGATTTCTGAAGCTGCTGGCGGGCCCGGTGCAGCCGGGACATGACCGTCCCGATGGGGACGCCCAGCGTCTGCGCCGCGTCCTTGTACGAGAAGCCTTCGACGTCGACCAGGAGCACCACCTCTCGGTGGAGCGGTGGCAGCTTTTCGACCGCGGCCACGACCTCCGACGCAGCCAGCTTGTCCAGCACGTCCGCCTCGGGCCTGGCACCCTCGTCCCGAAGCTTGTCGTAGAGGACGAACTCACCCACGTCGTCAAGGCTCACATCTTCTTTCCGCGACCCCTTGAAGCGGTCCCAAAAGAGGTTGCGCATGATCGCGAAGAGCCAGGCCTTCATGTTCGTGCCCTGCTGGTAGCTGTGCTGGTAGCGCAACGCCCGCAGGTAGGCCTCCTGAACCAGGTCTTGTGCCGAATCAGGGTCGCGCGTCAGCCGGAGCGCGCCCCGGTACAACGTGTCTAGATGTGACAATGCCTCTTCCGCGAAGGCAGTTTGTGCGGGACTTTCCGCCATCAGTACTGCCAGTTTAGATACACCTGCCTTGCGCAATCTGGAATCAAGTGGCGCCAGGCGCTATTCCGAATACCTCCGCTTGACGCGCGGGCCGATGGCCGTCAGCACCTCATAAGAGATGGTTCCCGACCATTCGCCGACCTCTTCGGCGGTGATCCGCTCGTCCCCGTCAGCGCCGATGACGGTCACTACGTCACCGACGTCGACGGCCTCCACACTGGACACGTCGATGGTGATGGCGTCCATGCTCACCGCCCCGATTACCGGTGCGCGCCGCCCGCGCACGAGCACGTGGCCACGATTGCCGCGGGCACGCATCACACCGTCGGCGTAGCCGATCGCCACCGTCGCGACGCGGGTGCGGCCCGGCGCCACCCAGGTGGCGCCGTAACCGACGGTGTCCCCCACGGCAAGCGTCTTCACGTGCGTAATGACGGATCGAAGCGCCAGCGCGGGCACGGCGCCGGGCCATTCGCAGCCATACAGTGCGATGCCGGCGCGCACCGCATCCAACGCCATCTCCGGGTAGCGAAGCGCGGCCGCCGAGTTGCTCGCGTGGCGCATGCCGGGATCGAATCCGAGCCCGCCAAGGACCTCGAGGAACTGATCGAACTGGGCCCGCGTCATCATCTCGTCGGTTCCGGCCGAGGCGAAATGCGTCCACGTGCCGGCCAGCCGGAGCCCGGGCGACTCGTCGATGAGCTTCGCCAGGGCCGGCGCCTCATCTGGCGCGGAGCCGAACCGACCCATCCCGGTGTCGATCTTGAGGTGGACGGGGACGACCTCCTCGCCCTCACCCAGCGCACGCGCGAAGGTGGCGTTCGAGATGCCGATGCTGAAGCCGCTCTCGGCGGCGGCCGCCGCCTGGTCGGGGACGAGCCCACCCATGACCAGGATCCGCTCCCCGTGCGCGAGGCTGGTGAGCTCGCGCGCTTCCTCCAGCGTCGCCACCGCCAGCCACGTCGCCCCGCCGCTGAGCGCCGCACGGGCTACCGGCACCGCGCCGTGCCCGTACCCGTTGGCCTTGACGACAGCTATCAAACGGGTGCCCTTGGGCAGGTGGGCGAGGATGCGCGCGGCGTTGGCGCGCACCGCGCGCAGGTCGATTTCCGCCCAGCGCAGGTGGGTCGTGCTACAGACCGCCTTGTCTGAGCACGTTCATGACCAGCGGCAGCTCGGGCAGCAGGTCGCTCGCCAGCAACCCCGCGTCGCCGATGCGGTGCGAGATTCGGCGGCCGGCCGCGGCGTGGATATAAACGCCGGTCACCGCGGCGGTGTACGGATCCGAACCCTGAGCGATCAGGGCGCCGATCACGCCCGACAATACGTCGCCGGTGCCGCCGGTCGCGAGCGCCGGCACCTCATGAGGGTCTTCACTCAAACGGCCGTCGGGATGGGCCACCAGCGTGTGGGCACCCTTCAAGACGATGATCGCCCCCCATTCCTTCGCCGCCTTGCGAGCCGCCCCGGGTCGATCGGCCTGAACGGCTTCGGTGGTCTTGCCCAGCAGCCGCGCCATCTCACCCGGATGGGGCGTCAGGACCCGATTCTTGCCCAGGCGGGTCTTCTTGCGCGCAGAGTCGGCGAGGGCGTTGAGAGCGTCGGCGTCGAGGACAAGCGGGCATTCAGCGTGGAGCGCGAGGTCGAGGATCAAGCGCCACGTGGAGCGGTCGCGGCCCAGGCCCGGTCCGATGACCCCAGCCTCGGCGGTCGAGAGCTGTCGCAGCACCGAGTCGTATGCGGCGTGCCCGACCGCGCCGGGCGCCACCTCTGGCACTGGAGTGGCCATGACCTCGGTGCACTTGGCGGCGAGGATCGGATAGATGGTGTCCGCTACCAGGAGCCGGACCAATCCGGCGCCGGTGCGGGCGGCGCCCGTCGCGGCGAGGTAGGCGGCGCCCGTGAAACCAAGACTTCCCGCGAGCACCACCACCGTCCCGAACGTGCCTTTGTGCGCGTCGCGCGGCCGCACCGGGAGGCTGACCGATTCGGGCGCCGGCAGCAGCGTAAACCCCGCGATGTCGGCGACGTCGGGCATCTCGAGGTGCGAGGTCGCGACGGCGAGGTTGCTGTGGTGGGTGATGCTGACCTCGACACGCGCTCCGCGGTCGTCGCCGAGCAACCGCACTCGTGGAGCACCGCTCGGGCCGGGCAGCACCTCGATGCGCCGGCGTGGGAAGCAGATGCCCGTGCCGTCGAAGCATTTGATGACTGCTTCTTTGGCCGCCCAGCGCCCGGCCAGCCGCTCGGCGTTGTCTCCGCAGTAGACGAGCTCGGCGGGTGTGTAGACCTTGTTCAGGAAGCCGCGGCCGGAACGCCTGACCGCGAGCGCGATTCGGTCTACCGAAACCGCGTCAACACCGATGCGCTGCATAGACACATTGTCGTGCTCCACGCCCCTCTCCCTGGCCCTCCCCCTTCTGGGAGAGGGGATCATTCGACGGTGACGCTTTTGGCCAGGTTGCGCGGCTGGTCGACGTCCTGACCTAGCTCCACCGCGACGTGGTACGCGAACAGCTGCAGCATGACCGTGTTCAGGACCGCCGCCGCGGCCTCCTCGACGGCCGGCATCTCGAAAACGTCGGTGGCCACACCGTCAAGCGAGTGATCGCCCCTGGTGATGAGCGCGAGCACCGGCGCATCGCGGGCAACAATCTCGTGGACGTTGCTTACCATCTTGTCTTTCGTCGAGCTCTCGGTGCAGATGGCGATCACCGGAAACTCCGCGTGCAGCAGGGCGATGGGTCCGTGCTTCAACTCGCCGCCGGTCGTGCCCTCGGCATGCACATACGAGATCTCCTTGAGCTTCAGCGCGCCCTCTAGCGCCACCGGGTAGCTGAGGCCGCGGCCGAAGTACATGAAGTTCTTGTACTTGCTGTACCGGTGTGCGATCTCCGCGATCTCCTTCTCGCGTTCGACCAACTGATGGACCTGGTCAGGCAGCGCGCGCATCGCCGCGACGAGCTCGCGCCTGCGCTCCAGCGAGACGCGACCGTTGACGGTCGCCAGCCGAAGCGCCAGCAGGCTGAGGCTGACCATGTGGGCGGCAAGCGTCTTTGTCGATGCGACGCTGATCTCGGGACCTGAATGTAGATAGATGGCGCCGTCGGCGTCGCGAGCGGCTGAGCTCGCGAACACGTTGGTGACCGCGACGGTGAGCGCGCCGCGCTCCTTCGCTCGTTGCAGGGCGACAAGCGTGTCCGCCGTCTCACCCGATTGCGTCAACACGACAGCCAGCGTCTTCGGTCCGATTGTTGGGCGCCGGTAGCGAAACTCGGATGCGTCCTGCGCGCGGGCCGGTATGCAGGCCCAGTCTTCGATGAGGTGCTCGCCCACCAGCGCGGCGTGACGCGACGTGCCCATTCCAAGCAAGAGCACTTCTTGGTACTCGCGCAACTTTTCGTCATCGACGTCGAACTCGCGGAAGGAGACGATGCCGTCGTCGGTGAGGCGCCCCCGCATCGCGTTGGCGACCGTCTCCGGCGTCTCGTGGATCTCCTTGAGCATGAAGTGCGCGTATCCGCCCTTCTGCGCCTGGCTGACGTCCCAGTCCACCTTCACCAGCTTCGGCTTGACGGTCATCCCGTCGAGCGTCGAGACCTCAGCGCCGAGTGGTGTGACCGCAGCAACCTCACCCTCACCCAGCACCAGCACGCGCTTGGTGTAAGGGATGATCGCGGTGATGTCGGAGGCGATGTAGTACTCGTGGTCGCCGAGTCCGACGACGAGCGGTGCGTTCAGCCGCGCGCCGATCAGCAGCTCGGGGTCGTCCGTGTGGAACATCGCAAGGGCGTATGCGCCGTGGAGGCGCTTGAGCGCCGCGCGAACCGCGGCGAGAAAGTCGCCTTTGTAGTTTTCCTCGATAAGGTGAGGCACGACCTCGGTGTCGGTGTCAGATGTGAACTCGTGACCCTTCGCCTGCAGCTCGGCCTTTAGCTCGGAGAAGTTCTCGATGATGCCGTTGTGGACGACGAAGATCTTGCCGTGGCAATCGGTGTGCGGATGTGCGTTGACGTAGGTTGGCTTGCCATGCGTCGCCCATCGGGTGTGGCCGATGCCTAGCTTGCCGGTTGGCATGTCGGCCTTCAGCTTCTCGATGAGCATGTCGACCTTGGCCTCTGACTTGGTGAGGCTGGTATGGCTCGCCTGGCCGGGCTTGGGGAGCTCGAGCACGGCGACACCCGCGGAGTCGTAGCCGCGGTATTCGAGGCGCTTGAGGCTCTCCATGAGGATGGGCGTCGCCTCGTGGTCGCCCAGGTAGCCGATGATCCCGCACATACCTATTCATTAACTCCTAGCCGGGCGTTTCTAAACCTTGGCTTGAACGTGGGTCTTGGGACGCAGGTTACGACGGCCGCTACGGCGAGGGGCTGGAGCAGTTGGGGTTTTGCGAGATCGAATACGCCACACGAGTGGTGCCGGTCTGGCTGGTCACACCGGGCGGGTACGGGATCGTGACCTTGAACGCTGCGGTGGGAGGGCTTGCCCGGCTGAGGTCGACCCCTGGCAGAGTGATGCTAGTGATCCCTGACAGAAGATCGGGCGTCCCCGTGATGGCCACCGAAGGTGGATCGACCGTGATGCCGGTGATCCGGTAGCAATTCGGCGGCGGGTTGGATGGTGGGGCGTCGACCAGCACAGCCTGGCGAGTCGTGGTGCCGGTCTTGGCCTCGATGTGGATCGAGGCGGTTTTGATGTCCAGCACGGCTTGGGGCAAGGTGGTCGCGGCAAGCTTGGCGAGATCGATTGGAGTCCCGTTCTGTTCCAGCACGATCGGTTGCGTGAAAGTGTCACGTGACTCGAACTCCACCGGGCTCGTGAAATCGGCATACGCCTTCAAATTGGTCTCCATACTTGCAGGACCGAAGAAATTCACTGTGCATGGCGAGGTAGGACAACGCGCCTCAGCTTTGGTGACCTCCCATCCAGGGACCACGGTCGGTATGCGGACCGTGACCGGGAGTGCGACGGAGTTGGCCTGGTCGATGTTCAGAACCTCGGGGACGACCGGATTCACGACGGTAACCCCAGGGAGCACCGCCCTTACCAGCAGATCGACCCTCACACTCGGGCCGGCCTTGGCCTTGGACAGGTCGAATGACGCAACCACGCTGCTCGGTGTGACCGCACTGATGATGTCGGCCAATCCGGTCACCGTGACTGTCGCCTTGGTTGGTGGGTTGACCAGCATCAGGCCGGACGGAACCGTTCCATAGTCGATTGTCCTTGTGAACGTCTTAGATGTCGGCGGGTTCTGCGAAAACGCGACAGCACCCAGCATCAACACCGCCAGCGCCACTGCCAGCAGCTTCAGCCTCCAGTCGTCGGTGATCCAGCTCACGAGTCCTTTCCCTTGTCCAGATATCGCACGTTCTCGCGCTCATTGGCATCGCCGTTGGTCCTGCCGTTGAGGAATCCGAGGATCCCGTTGGCGCGGACCAATCGCGCCGGCACTTTCACGCTGACGCGGCGCCTCAGTCCGTCGGCGTCGAGGTTGCGGGTGATCTTGCCTTCCTCGATCACTGAGATAGCTCCGGTCTCCTCTGAGACTACGAGGACGAGCGCGTCTGATGCCAGCGATAGGCCCAACGCCGCGCGATGGCGGGTGCCGAGCCGCTCCCTCACTGTGCCCTCCTCCGGAAGCGGGAGCAGGCAGCCGGCGGCAAGGATCCGGTTCCCTCGGACGATGACCGCACCGTCGTGCAGCGGCGAGTTGGGGTAGAAGATCGACTGCAGGACCTCGGCCGAGATCTCGCCGTTGATGCGGACGCCTGTCGCCGCGTAGTCCTCGAGGCCGACATCCCGCTCGAATGCGATGAGAGCTCCGGTCCGCCTGCCACTGAGTCGCTCAGCCGCCCTGATCGTCTCGGAGATGGCCTGGCTGTATTGCGGAGTGCTGAACGCTGAGAGCGGCCGTCCGATGTTACCCAGGCGGCCGACCTGGTCAACAGCGCGTCTCAGCTCGGGTTGGAAAATAATGATGATCGCGATGATCAGGAAAAACGCACCGTTCTTGAACAACCACGACAGCAGGACGAGGTTGAACGTGCTCGCCAGCACGCCGATGACTCCCAGCACCACCAGTCCGACCAGGATCTGCGTGCCCTGGGTGCCGCGCAGCAAGCGGAGCACCTGGTACAGCACGATGGTGATCACGGCCACATCGACGATCTCGGCCCAGCCCAGATGTCGCACGACCTCCTCGACCTGAATGAGCAGCTCCTGGATGAACTGGCTCATGCTTGTACTGTTCCAAGTATTTCGGCCATCAGCGCCATCTGAGCGTAGAGCCGGTTGCCGGCCTGGTCGAACACTTTGGAGCTGGGCCCGTCCATCACCTCGTCGGTGACCTCTTCGCCGCGATGAGCCGGAAGGCAGTGCAGGAAGACCGCGCCCTTCGCCGCATCCATCAACCTCTGGTTGACCTGGTACGGCGCGAAGATCTGGCGTCGCGTGGCCCTCTGGTCCTCCTGTCCCATCGAAGCCCATACGTCGGTGTAGACGGCGTTGGCGCCGTCGAGGGCAGCGATGTCGTTCGAGATGTGCACCTTCGTGATGCCGGTGCCGATTCCGCGTGCGCGATCAAGGGCCTGGTGGCCGGGCTCATATCCCGGCGGCGTGATCACAGTCAGCCGGAAGCCGAGCAGGGCGGCCGCTTCGATGAGTGAAGTCGCGATGTTGTTGCCGTC
>DATNOD010000040.1:0-11928 GCA_035601515.1 Candidatus Eiseniibacteriota bacterium
TGATCAAGCCCGTTGACGAGCTACTGGCGATCGGACCGGCGATTACGCTGACGTGCGGAGCGCCTGACAGCGATATAACCGAAACCGCAACCGGGTACTCGATCCCTTGCGACAACAAAGACACACTCCCCCCCCTCCCAGAGACCAAGATCGTGCCCTTCGAGATTGGGTTCCCTGCTGGTGCACCGACGAGTGCGCCGGCTGTGGCCGGTGTGATTCTGCTCGATGGTCAGATCAAGACACTCAAGGAATTCTTCAAGGCAACGCTGCTTCTGACGAACGTCTCCAGCGATTTCACGCTGACGGGCCTTTCCGCGAAAATCATGGTTCCGGACGGCGGCCTCTCGCCCGTCGCTCCCGCCAGTGGAGCCATCACGATGGACGGCCTCGTCGCCGGCGCACAGGGCTCCGGCCAGTTCATCATCCGCGGTGACCTCATCGGAACGCACACCGTAACCGTCAACTTCGGTGGTCTGGCCACCGGCGGCGGCTTGACCACGCCCATCCCTTTTTCAGGCAGTGCGTCGACCAGCGTTGAGGTGAAAGGGCCTCCGAACCTCAACGTGACAGTGGCGCATCCGGATGAAGTGACGGCGGAGGTGCCCTACACGCTGACGGTCAATATTCAGGACACGTCCACGCTCGACGCACTGTTCGCTTCACTCGAGTTGGACCTGGCCGGAGCCGACCTGATTGACCCGACTACGGGGCTCCCGTTTACTGGAGCGACCGTCGCATCGCTGGGGAATATTCTCGCGGGACAGACCGTCTCCCAGAGTTACACCGTCATTCCGCACATCTCTGGTCCGATCACGAGCTGCGTTGGTGGCGCGACGATCAACATCACACTGTCCGTCGTGTTCTCCGGTAGCGGTGGGCCGACCTGCGCTATCGGGACGCTGCCAAGTCAGATCGTGAGCGCGTCAGGTCAGCCCACGGTAACCCTCTTGCCCGCGCCCAACACGACGAATGTGCCGCTGAACGCGACGATTGCCGCGTTCTTCTCGGATGAGATCCAGACGCAGACGCTCACGCTTGGCTCGAATGGGACGTTCCGTCTTGCCGACGACACCGGCACGCTGGTTGGCGGCGCACTGCAATTCTCCCCGCTTACCAATGGCGCGACAGCGGCAGTATTTCGGCCGAGTTCGCCGCTGAAGGGCACTACGACCTATACGATCTTCATTTCGCCCGACATCTTCGACGCCAACGGGGCGCACCTCGCTTCGGGGATCACGGCCAGCTTCACGACCGCGCCGCCTCCGCCGGCCGACACCACCCCTCCGCAGGTCACGGTGCAGATCCAGCCGCCCGCCAATCCGTCGGCGATCCCTGAGGGGCAGCTCGTCAGCGTGCTGGTCAGTTCGAATGATGATTCGGGCGTCGTCTCGCGGCTTGACTTGCAGATCGACGGCCAACTCGTCGACGCTCGCGGACCGGTGTCCTCCGTCACCTTCCTCGTGGACACGTCGGCGCTAGAGCCTGGCAGCTCGCACGTCTTGACCGCCGTGGCGACCGATCCAGCCGGCAACACCGCCTCCGCGTCAGTGAACATCTCGATCATCGGCGATTCGAACCCACCAACGCTTTCGCTGACGGCCGCGAACAGAGTCGTCCGGGGCCAGACTCTGCCGGTGTCGGTGCAGGCCAACGATGACGTCCTCGTCGCGCGGGTGGACGTGTTCCTCGACGGCGGCGCCGATCCGATCTACTCCGGTTCGGTGGCGCCGTACCAGTTCACCATCAACACCGCGTCACTCGCGAATGGCTCGCATCAATTGTTCGCGCGCGTGACCGATGGCGCCGGGAACACGGCCCAGGCGTCGCACGCCTTTTCGGCGGTCTCCGTAACCAGTCTCGCGATCTCGCCATCGCCGGTCACCATCACGGGAATCGGCGCCACTCAAGCCCTCATCGTGACCGGAGCGTTTTCCGATGGAAGCGTGGCCCCGATCACGTCCGGGCTGAGCTTTCTCTCGAGCGACACGAGTCGGGCAACAGTGAGCTCTTCGGGCGTGGTCACTGCCATCGCTCCAGGTATCGCGACAATCGCGACCGCCGCTCAATCGCCGACGCCGCTTGTGGCCACCGTCGGGGTCACTGTTATCGCGGGGGACCCCACGACGCTCACGCTCGTCAGCGGGGATCAGCAGAAGGCGCTCATAGGACAGCCGGTCGCTGCGCCGTTCGTCGTCGGAGTGATGGACGCCAACGGTCTTCCCGTGCCCGCTGTCGCCGTTACGTTCCAAGCGGTGACTGGCGGCGGGACTTTGACTGTTGGGACGGCCGCTACCGATTCTCAGGGTCGGGCCTCCACGACGCTAACGCTGGGAGCCACGCCAGGACCAAATACGGTCACGGCGACAGGAGGCACACTGGCGGGAAGCCCCGTCACGTTCCACGCAAGAGGCATCAGCAATCAACCCCCGACGCTCGCGAATCCGGGCAATCAATCCAGCACGGAAGGCACGGTCATCTCGCTTCAGTTGACGGGCAGCGATCCAAACGGCGACCCGCTGACCTACAGCGCCACGGGATTGCCCGCTTCGCTCAGTGTCAACAGCTCAAACGGCCTGATCGCTGGCACGCTGTCGGTCACGGCCGGCGCCTATCCAGTCACCGTCACGGCGTCGAACGGGACGCTCTCAAGTAGTCAAACCTTCACGTGGACAGTTACCGCGCCGCTAACGCCATTTGTCGACCTCGCGACGACGCTGAGTGCGTCGCCGACCGTGACGTCGATCGGCGGCAGCGTGACGTACACCATGACTGTTTCGAATCGCGGATCGGCGACGGCTACTCGTGTCGTCACGACCGATGTACTTCCTGCGTCGCTTGTTCTCGTGAGCGCGTCGGCCGGTTGCGCGAAGAGCGGCACCACGATCTCGTGTAACGACGGCACGCTTGCGCCCGCCCAGGTCGTTACGCACACCATCACCGCCGTCCCGTACACGGCAGGGCAGATCACCAACAGCGTCACCGTGGCAAGTGCGCAGGTGGACGTCGCGCCGATCAACAACACCGCAAGCGCGGCCATCACGGCCATTGCCTCGCCGCCGGGAGCGCCCGGCCTGTTACCGACGGGAGCGGCGGAGGTGTTCACGTCCACCAGCGCGAGCTGGAGTCCGACGGGTGCGATGAGTATTCCACGGGGAGGTACGACGCTGACGGTGCTTGGCGATGGGACCGCGCTCGTTCTTGGTGGCATTGACGTTTCCACGACGACCCCCTCCGCGGTCGCCACTGCGGAAATCTATAACCCATCGACGGGAATCTGGACGGCGACAGCCTCATTAGCAGCGCCACGGGCGTTTCACACCGCGACGCTTCTGCCGACGGGCGACGTGCTGATTACCGGCGGAGTTGACGCTTCTGGAAACCCTGTTCCGACTTCAGAGGTCTATCGCGGTCCGCCGATTCAGAAGATTGCGCCCATCCTCACCTGGGCGACTCCATTGTCAATCGCTCACGGAACGCCGCTCGGCAGCCCGCAGCTCGATGCGTCCGCTAATGTGCCCGGCACGTTCACATACAGTCCGCCGTCCGGCACGGTCCTCGCCGCCGGCTCGCAGACATTGTCGGTCACCTTCCTGCCGACCGACACTGTCCACTACACGACGGCGACTGCCACCGTCACGCTCACGGTAACGCCATGATGGTTTGGCAGTCAGTACGCGGAGTCGTCCCCAGACTCCTTCGTGCTGCGTTTGTCGCGGCTGGCGTGGCCATATCGCTACCCGCTCACGTCAGTGCCTTCAGAGTGTATCACACGATCAAGCTTGAAGCCAGCCTTGATCCGACGCTACAACAAATAGTTTCGGACATCAATTCGGCACGGTTTTTGCTCGGTCTGCCTCCCCTCTTCAGCGACGCAGGTCACTACGAGATTACGAACGACGCACTCGGTCAAATACAACAGCTCTTAAGACCGTCTCGCGCTGCACTTGAGCAAATAGCGACAGCGAACGAACAGGTCGATCGGGGCGAGACTCTACTCGTGGAACCATACTTCGCGAACGGAGTCCTGGTCTATCTAATACCCAATCCTGCTAGTTACGACTACCGACACCACTTCGATCGGCCACGCGATAAGTCCAGCGACGATGCCTTTAAGATTGCGGTGAACTACCTTAACGACCGGCGGACCGCTGTGGTCAACCTTCTCACAGGGCCGAGTGCCTGCAGTAACGTGCCTCGAGCTCTCACTAACCTTGGCTTTGCGCTTCACGCCGTTCAGGACGCGTACGCGCATTCTAATTACGTCGACCCTTTCCCGGTCGACAAGAATCCCTTCGATGCTGCCGTACGGGATCCCACCCAGTTCCTTCAGTCGCCGAATTGGCCCGCCAATCTGCAGCTCACTCTTTACGACAAGAACTACCCTTCCCGTGGCGATCCGGAAAATCCAGATGGACTCTGTGCCAACGGATTTCCAACTGACGTTAACTACTGCCATAGGTTCTACTCTAAGGACGTACCGGATAACTTCTTCGGGGCAGTCGGGTACCACGACGCCTACACTGCCGCAATGATCTCCACGATACAATTTGTTCTGCGGATCGCAACCGATCCGAATTCATCGATAAATTGGCAGGCCGTTGTCACATACAAGACACCGGCTGATGTCTGTCAGATTCAACCTCCTCCACCCCCGACGTGTCCATTGAGCGCGACCGTTGACGGCACGGCGGAAGGTACTCTCGCGTTCGATTCGGACCTCTCCGGTCGTTCACAACTGTGCACCCAGGATGTCGATATCAAACACACTCCCGTGAATCCGCCGACCCCCATTACGACCGGGGGCGCTGGGCAGCAGGCAGCCCAAGAGCCACAGTGGTCATTAGCGGCGAGTTCGGGCGTCGACGGCTTGGGCAGGATCGCATACCAATTCGGCGCGCCTGGAGTCCGCGGAATTCATCTTGTGAAGCCCGATGGTTCCGGTGATGTTCAACTGACGCCGTCATTCAATAGCAGTATCACCGGTGGACCCGAGATCGGGGCTCACTTTCCGTGCGCGGAGGCTCGTGATCCTGCGTGGTCGCCAGATGGTCAGTACGTCGCATATGCCTGTCTCGTGAACACGCAGACAACGAGTAACTACGACATCTGGGTTCACGCAACTAGCGGCACACCAGACGATCCGAGCGACGACTTCGACTATCCGCTACTAACGTTGGATGGTTCGCTCGAGTTGCGCCCCGCGTGGTCTCCTGACGGCACGAACATCGCGTTCGTTACGAACGCCAAAGGTGTCGCGGCCGCAGGTACAAATTTGAAGATCGCCGTGACTCATGTGCTCCCCGCCGTTACGCCCATCGGTCCTGGCGGTGGTGTTCCGTACGTTCAGTCGATCGGGACGTTCAGCATCTTGGCGGACGATGGTTTCAGCAATTTCTCGCCCGCCTGGTCACCAGACAGTCGTGCGATCGCCTTCTCGAGTAGCCGAAGTGGTGGACGTGACATCTATCGCATGAGCTCCATGTATGGGACGCGCGATCTTGGCACGTTTGTGCGCCTCACGAGTGACCTGGGAAGCGACACGAATCCTGCCTGGTCATCGGATGGCAGAACGATCGCCTTTGCATCGGATCGAAGTGGCACGGGTCAGATTTACGTAATGTCCGCTTTGTTGGGCGAGGCTGATACTGGGAACCTTCACCGAATTACAAACGATTCGGCCAACGAAAATGACCCCGCGTGGAACCCTCGTACGACGGCTGTCCAGAACTCGCTGATCGTCGTCCTATCCAGCGTCACTGTCGCCTCGGGTGTCGCTGCGCCTACCGGAAGCGGCAGTGTAACGGTATCGGATGGCTTCGGAAGTGCCGTTTCTGGCGCAGTGGTAACGATCGTGCCACCATCGACCGGGAGCGGAACGCTAGCCTTCGCCCCGGCAGCGGGCGTCACAGATCGAGGCGGCGGCTTCGCGTTTGTCGTGGCGGAACCGACGTTGCAAGCCCCAGCGGATTACCAGTTCACCGTGAATGCTTCTGACTCAACCACGGCGCGGTCAGGGTCGGCTACGGCTACGATTCGAGTCGGAGGCAGCGCACCGCCGTTGCCCGGACCGATTCCCGTGCCCCCACAAGCGCGGCTCCCGGTCGGCCAACCGGTGTTCCGGCAGCAGACGAAGTTGTCCTTTGTCCAGCAGGCGCAGGCGGCGAGCATTGAGGCTCTGCGCGACCTTGCTCTGGAGGCGACGGGATTCAGTGCCCTTTTGGGTCCAATCGGTGGAGCAGCCTGGGACGCGTTCACGATTCAATCGCTATCGAGCAATTACATAAGAGCCGCTAAGTACCTCTCGCTAGCAAACGACCCACCCGACGCCAATTTCACGGCGCTCGCACCGCCCGTGATCAGGGCACCAGTCTCGATCATCGCGAGCGGCGGACCGCTATCCGTCAACACGCTGACTCTCATGAATCAGACTCTTTCCGAAAGGGCAATCACGAACGCCTACCTGGACGCGCTCATAGCATCGATAAACCGGTATTCGACAGCCTTGACGGCCGGAGATCTCATAAGTGCCGCTCTTCAAAGGAATGCAATTCTGGCGTATGAAGATACATTGACGCTTCTCCTGCGAACTGAGGCAGATACCACTAATCACCTGGTCACCAGCATTCAGGCTGATGGTCTTCCGAATCCTCAGGTTAGCTCGAGCGACATCGCTGCGCTGCAGAGTGCGATAGCAGCTAATGGAATGCCGAGTCGGATTAGCCAGTTCCTTCTCCAGCTGGGCCTTACGTCGAACGACATCGACGCCATTCAGAACTCATTCATAGGGGCGACGGCCTCTTCGCTGGCTGGGGATTTGATCGCCTCATTGCAAGCAGACGCTGGAACCTCCCAAACGACGTCTGTGGCCTTTGCGCAGGCATCGCCGGCTGTGCCGCTACTGCTTCCGACGATCGCCATCGCGGGGGGCACGTTCGTGTATGACGGAAGACGGCATGGCGCGACGATGACGGCGACTGGTGTGAGCGGCGCGCCAGTGCGTGGGCTGTTCAGCGTCACGTACTCGCCCGGCGGATCGATGGCGCCTTCGAATATTGGAACGTACACCGTCACCGCGCAATTCACGAGCACCGATCCGAGCTACACGAACGCGACTGGCACCGGCACGATCACAATCACCAGCGGGACGCCGGTAGGCACAGTCACGAGTGTCGGCGGCATGCAGTTCGCCCGCGTAAGCCATCACGCCACGCTGCTGGCGAATGGCCTGGTGCTCGTGAGCGGTGGGCACACCAGCGGCAGTGCCATCGCGCAGGCGGAACTCTTCAATCCGAGCACCAGCGCTTGGTCGGTGACTGGCAGCAATGTGATCCCGCGCTTCGATCACACGGCCACACTACTGCAGGACGGCCGGGTGCTCGTGACGGGCGGTGTTTCGGCGATTGGCGACTGCAGTTCGAATGCAACCTCGGAGACCTACGACCCCGCCAAGGGGACCTGGTCGCTCATAGGACGGCTGTCGTTCCCGGTTGGCACCGGGCACATCGCGATTCGACTTGTCGATGGCCGTGTGCTCGTGTCAGGCGGCGGCGATCGCTGCGGCTCGGTGTTCAGCACTGCGGCGCTCTTCGATCCGTCGACGGATACGTGGTCGGCAACTGGTGGCATGACGACGGCCCGAGAGTTCCACAGCGCGGCGCTGTTGCAAGACGGACGCGTGTTGGTTGCCGGCGGGGTCAGAGGTTCGCCCCTCACAACTGACGCGAGCGCCGAAATCTATGATCCCACTGCCGGCACCTGGACTGCCGTGGCGGCGATGGGGACGGCTCGGGGGACCTCCTGTAACGGCTACGTCCAACCCTACCTGGCGGCGCTTTCCGGCGGAGCGGTCCTCGCGGCCGGCGGTTTTTCTGGTGCGAACTGTTCTCCAATCATTCCAGAACGAACGGTCACGGATGTCAGCGTAACTCCGAACTCGGTGCAACTCGCCGCCCTCGGCCGAACGCAGCCGCTCACCGTCAACGTTCAGCTCTCGGATGGATCGTCACAGCTGTTCACCGGCCCTCTGCAATTCGAGTCGGCAAACGCCGCTATCGCGTCGGTCGACGCGTCCGGTGTGATCGCCGCCATGGGCGTGGGCACGACCACGATTACCGTAACACCATCCGGGTTCGCTCCCGTTGCTGTCGCGACGACGGTTGACACCGCGCACTTGACGTCAATCTCCGTAAGCCCACCTGCGATCAGCTTCATCGGGTCGGGGCAGACGAAGTCGCTCGCGATCAACGGGCAATTTTCGGACGGCTCGCAGCAGTCAATAAGCACCGGCCTGACCTTCTCGTCATCGAACACTGCGGTCGTGGGCGTCGATCAGACCGGCCTGGTGACGTCAGGCGCCAATGGCACCGCGACTATCACTGTCTCAGCGTCGGGCGTACCACCGGTTCAAGTGCCGATTCTCGTAAAGTCGTTGATTGCCCTCGCGCCTTCGCCGACGTCGCTCACGCTCATCGGATCTGGCCAGATACAGGCTCTATCGATCGTTGGGCAGTACTCGGATGGTTCCCAGCAGACGCTCGCAACAGGGTTGACCTTCATCTCATCGAATCCATCCGTGGCTCGCGTCGATTTGAGCGGTGTCGTCACTTCCGGCACCAACGGTACGGCCACGATCACTGTCACTGCCGCGAATGTTCCCGCGATCCAGGTGCCCGTCACCGTCAAGTCTCTGGTGAGCATCGCGCTGTCACCGCAGACGTTTGCCCTTACCGGGACGGGAGCGAGTCAGTCCCTCACCGTGACGGGCACGTATTCTGACGCGAGCACGGCGCCGGTTGCTTCAGGCGTCACGTTCTCGTCGTCCGATGCGACCGTCGCGACGGTGAGTCCCACGGGTGTCGTCACATCCGTAGCGCCTGGAACCGCCACGATCACCGCGACGGTTGGGTCGGTCGCGCCAGCGCAGGTGAACGTCATCGTGAACCCTGCGCCAACCGTGTGCCTACCGGCGCCTTCTGGCCTTGTTGGCTGGTGGCCAGCGGAGGGCAATGGCAACGATCTGATCCACGGCAATACCGGCACGCTCCTCGGCGGCGCCACATTTGCGAGCGGCAAGGTGGGACAGGGATTTAGTTTCAATGGAACAGATGGATTTGTCGAGATTCCCGATGCCCCGAGCCTCGACATCCAAACTCAAATTACGCTGGAGGCCTGGATCAGGCCGACAACCCTGGGAGGAAGGATCCTTGACAAGATTACCGCAGGCACTGCGGATGGCTATCTGCTGGACACAGACTCCGAGGGCAGACTGCGGCTGATTGTCGGTAGCCGTTCAATGAGCTCGCCGCCGCTGCTGACAGCCAATAGCTTCAGCCATGTTGCTGGAACGTACGATGGGCAGCAGCTGAGGCTTTACATTAACGGTGCCTTGGTGGCAACTCTGGCAGGTGGTGTCTCAATACCTCCGAACTCGCGAACGCTTAGGATTGGAGCCGATTCCGACGGCCTCAGTCGGTCCAACGGTGTGATCGACGAGCCCTCTGTGTACAACCGCGCACTCTTGGGCAGTGAGATCCAGGGCATCTTCGCGGCCGGGAACGCCGGCAAGTGTCCGCCAACCGTGACGCCGCCTCAGCCGATGGAGGCCGATGCCCCGGTGTTCTCGGTGCTCAATCTCGCCGGCATCACCGGTGGCCAGCCGCTGTCGCTGGAAGTAGACGGTCGGCCATTCTCGGTCCTGAACACCGCCGGTGGCGCGCCCAACCAACCAACTTCAAAGGAGTCTGATGCCACGGTCTTTTCTGTCCTGAACACCGCAGGTGGTGCACCCAGTCAACCGACGTCGAAAGAGTCTGATGCCGCGGCTTTTTCGGTCCTGAACCTCGCCGGTGTCACAGGCGGCGAGCCGACGCACATGGAAGCGGACGCAGCTTCGGTCTCCGTGCTCAACACTGCACAAGCGCCTCCGGGCACGTCGTCGCCCATGGAGGCTGACGCGACTGTCGTTTCGGCATTCAACCGCGCTGGAACGGGCGATCAACCCGTGCTCGCAATGCTTGTCAGCAGCTACGGCAGCAATAGCGTCCTGGAGTACGACCTGACGACAGGTGCCTTTGTCCGTGCGTTCGTCCCATCTGGTTTCGGCGGCTTGGTGAGCCCCGACGGCATTCTCTTCGGCCCGGACGGCAATCTGTACGTCGCCAACAGCGACGGCGGCCCACCAGCAGTCTTGCGATACGACGGCCAGACGGGATCGTTCATCGACGCATTCGTCAGCGCCGGCAGCGGAGGTGCGATCGCCTTCACGGACATGGTATTCGGGCCCAATAGGAATCTATACGTCAGCGACTTCAGTGCGCACGACGTGAAGGAGTACGACGGCGCGACGGGCGAGTTCATCAAGGTGTTCGCCTCGGTGAACCCGATCGGGGCCGCCTGCTGTCCACAAGACCTGGCGTTTGGACCCGACGGCAACCTGTACCTCGCAACAGAAGGAGATATCCAGGAGTTCGAGGGGGCAACGGGAGCATTCATCAAATCGTTCGCGACGGGCAACACAGACGGCCTTGTGTTCGGCGCGGATGGAACGCTCTACGTCAGCACATTCGGTTCCGGCCCCGGCAACTCTGGCGGCCAGATCCTGAAGTACAACGCGACGACGGGTACGCTGATCGGCGTGTTGGTTTCGGCCGGCGCCGGCGGGCTCCGATTTGCTCATCACATAACGTTTGGCCCCGACGGGAAATTGTACGCGGTCGACTCGGCAAACAGTCAGATTCTGCGCTTCGACGGAACGACTGGCGCGTTCATCGACAGGTTTGTGGCTCCCGGAAATGGCGGCCTCAATACTCCGGTGAACCTCATTTTCGGATGGGTTGGCCGATAGAAGGCAA
This sequence comes from Candidatus Eiseniibacteriota bacterium, assembly GCA_035601515.1. GTDB lineage: Bacteria > Chloroflexota > Dormibacteria > Dormibacterales > Dormibacteraceae > UBA10449. Next base: position 10,851 of record DATNOD010000040.1, read on the forward strand.
TCAAGGAGAAGTGCAATGCAGTCAGTATCTTGGCCTTACGGACTTCAGGTCCTCTCTAAGTGGCACCTGCTCCCTGTCGCTGTTTTGCTGCTAGTGTCCGTTGCTGGCGCTACCCGCGCGGCGGGGCAGAGCTTCAGCAGCGGTTCCGATGGCAGTGACGGTGGGTTTTCGCCTTCGGGGCCGCCTGGAACTGTCGTGCTCTTTGATCCGAGCCAGTCCCCAGGCAGCCAGGTCTCGGCGAACATCTTCAATTTCACGACCATCACGATTCCCGCGGGCGTTACGGTGCGGCTCTCTGGGAACGTCATCAACGGACCAGTGTTCTGGCTGGCTCAGGGCAACGTGGACATTGAAGGGGCGATCGATCTTAGCGGAGGCGACGGGCAGGATGGCACGCAAAACCCGTTCACGCGCGTTCCCTCCGTCCCGGGTTCTGGAGGGTATGCGGGCGGAGTCGGTGGCAACTCAGCCCAAACGCCGTTGTCGGGAAGCGGACCGGCTGGCGGAGCGCCCACCGCCAGTGGCTGTTGTCACGCTGGGGGGGGAACGTTCAGTGGGAATAGCTTCCTCATCCCGCTGGTCGGCGGCTCGGGGGGTGGCGGAGGATGGACACATGGGAGCAACTATTTTGACGCCGGTGGAGGTGCTGGCGGCGGTGCCCTTCTAATCGCCAGCTCGACCCAGATCATCGTAAATGGCGCGATTGACGCGAACGGAGGTCCCTCGGGCGCAGCTGCTCTTGACACGTGTGCTGGAGGAGGTAGCGGGGGCGCCATACGTTTGGTCTCCAATTCGGTTACGGGAGCCGGCCTCTTGCGCGCGAATGGTGGTGGTGCCAAGCAGCCAGGCTGCGTTGGCGCTAGTGGTACCGTTGGTGGCCCTGGTCAAATCCGCCTGGAAGGGTACAGCATTCCGTTTTCTGGCTCTGTCCAGGGAACGGGGGGGCAGTCAAGTCCTTTTCCTCTCCTGCTGCCGACTGCGGGTTCGCCTTCAGCGAGGGTCGTCAGCATCAACGGCGTGCTCATTACCCCGAATCCGAACACGTTCCCCGACATCACCATTAACACCGCCTCCCCTG
>DATNOD010000041.1:0-10939 GCA_035601515.1 Candidatus Eiseniibacteriota bacterium
CCAGTCGTCCCAGCCCAACGACCAAAGCTGGGATGCGAAGTGAAGGGGCAACTCGAAGTCCTCCGGAAGAAAAACGATCGGACGGAAATCGGTCCGCCCGAACGGAGGAGCTAGAGGCTTGCTCCGGAGGCGGCCGACGGCGGGGAAACGTTCATTTCGTTTACAACCATCGAGCTACCTCCTCTGTGAAATACGCGAGGCGACAGCCTATCACGAGCCGGCTGAGTTGTCAGGCTCAGCGGCTCTTGAAGTCCGGCTTGCGCTTCTCTTTGAATGCGGCGATCCCTTCTTCGGCGTCAGCCGACACGAACACTCGACCAATCGCTTCGCGCTCGATGGCCGCCGCCACATCGAATGGCGCACCGTAACCGAGAGTCATCGAGAGCTTGGCATGGCCGATCGCAACGCCCGGTCCGGCCGCAAGCCTCGATGCATACTCGATCGCGGCTGCGCGGCACGACGTGGCATCAGGAAACAGCTGGTCCACGATGCCCAGGTCCTTGGCATCGGACGGGCCCATGGTTTTCGCGGTGGCGATCAGGTCCATCGCTTTAGGCAGGCCCACCAACCGAGGCAGCCGCAGCGTTCCCCCCGACCCGGGGAAGAGGCCGAGGTTCACCTCCGGCAGGCCGATCTGATACGAGCCTTGGGCGGCGAAACGCAGATCGCACGCGAGGGCGAGCTCCAAACCGCCGCCGAGGCAATGGCCGGCGATGGCCGCGATGAAGACGAGTGGCGTGTTTTCCATCTTTCTAAATGCTTCGTGCGCCATAAGTGCGGTCATGAATCGCGAGCGAGGTGTGCCCGAGGCAAAAACGCCGACGTCCGCGCCGGCAGAGAAGAATTTCTCCGACGCGCTTGTCACAACGACGGCGGATTTGATGGTGAGGTCGAGGCGGGCGTCGTCGACCGCGCCGGCGAACTCCCTCAAAAACGCGTAGTCATAGGTGTTGGCCGGTGGCCGGTCCAGCACGATGACACCAACGTCGCCTTCCTTCTCCAGCCTCACACCAGCCATTCGCTCACCCTCCTGACAAGTCGGTCGCCTCGATAATAAGTAGCTATGGCAACGATGATCATTGAAAGCGAGCGGACCAAGGCTGCTTCCGGAAAGACGTACGAGGTCCGCAACCCCGCGACGGGCGAGGTCGTGGACGAGGTTCCCGCGGGCGGCGCGGCCGATGTGGACAAGGCGGCGAAGGCGGCCGCGAAGGCGTTTGGGAGCTGGTCCAAGCTTGCTCCCGCCAAGCGGGCCGAGATCCTGCACAAGGCCGCGCGGCACATGCTCGGAAAGGTCGAGGAGATCGCGCCGATCCTCACCAGGGAGCAGGGAAAGACCCTGCTCGAGTCGAGGCTCGAGGCCCAGCGTTTCGGGGAGAACATCGCATGGTTTGCCGACCTCGCCGACAAGATCCATGGCGAGCACGTCTCTCTGCCCGACACGACGACCTACGGGCTGGTCGTGCGCCGGCCGATCGGCGTGACGGGAGCGATCGTTCCGTGGAACTTCCCGCTGACGCTTGCCGCCAACAAGGTGGCCCCATCGATCGCCGCGGGCAACACCGTCGTCCTCAAGCCCGCGAGCACCACACCCCTGGCGACGCTCGCGTGCATCGAAGCGCTGATCGAAGGTGGCCTCCCTGAAGGAGTCGTCAACGTAGTTCTAGGCGCGGCGACGGGTGAAGCCATCGTCGATCATCCGCTGATCAGGAAGATCGCCCTCACCGGTTCGACGCCGACAGGCAAGAAGGTCATGGCGCGCGCGGCGGAGGGCCTCAAGAAGATCACGCTCGAGCTCGGTGGCAGCGATCCATGCATCGTCCTGGACGATGCCGACCTGGAGGCTGCCGCGCGCGCCATTTCGGTCGGTCGCTTCTTCAATTGCGGCCAGGCGTGCCTCGCCGTCAAGCGCCTCTACATCCAGGAGGGCGCGTACGACGCATTGATGGAGAAGTTGATCGCGCGCGCTTCCAAGCTCAAGCCAGGCAACGGCCTGGACAAGGACAGCCGGATGGGTCCGATGCACACAGAGACGCAGCGCGCCGAGGTCGAAGCGCAGGTTAAAGACGCTGTCGACCGTGGCGCGAAAGTCCTTTTCGGCGGCGGCCGGCCAAAGGGCGCCGACTACGAGAAGGGTTGGTTCATCGAGCCGACCATCCTCGAGAACGTGCCCGACGGTGCGCGCATGTGGACCGAGGAGGTTTTCGGGCCGGCCCTTCCTGTGCGGAAGATCAAGGACCTCGATGAGGGCCTCAGGCTGGCAAACGACTCGCCGTTCGGCCTCGGCTCATCGATCTGGACCGCGAGCATGCCGGCTGCGCGACGCGCGGTGGATGAGCTGGAGGCGGGTTACACGTGGGTCAACGCCCTGCAGATCGCACACGACGAGCTGCCGTTTGGCGGCACCAAGCAATCGGGTTTCGGCAAGGAGCACGGGGTAGAGGCCTTCTACCAGTACACCGAGCAGAAGTCGATCGTGTACGGCGGTGTCTGAATAGCACGTAACGACCCGAGGTAATACAAGGCGTGAGAACAAGCTCTGCCGCGATCGGAGTGCTGGTTCTGCTCGTCGGAGCGGTGTTTGCCGGCCAGGGCCTCGGCTACATCCCCGGCAGCTTCATGACCGGCGACATGAAGTGGTTCTGGATCGGGGGCGCGATGGTCGTGCTTGGTGTGGCCATTCTGGCCGCGACCTTTGTCCGCCGCCCAAACAAGACTTAAGCGGTTCGGCCGTTGAGCCGGTCCCAATGGGACTGGCACTCGACGCAGCGCGTGGCCGCCGGCTGGAAGTTGAGCCTGGCGGCCGGAATCCGGTTGCCGCAGACCTCGCAGACGCCATAACCGCCGTCGCGCACGCGCTCCAGCGCCCGCTCCACCTGTTCGCGGTTTTCGTCCAGCAGATGGACCAGGATGTCGCTGGTCTGGCGATCCGACAAGGCTTGCGCCAGGTCGGTGTCCTCGGGGATCGACGTGATCACGCCGCCGACGACGTCGGCAAGCGGCCGGTGCAGCCCCGCCTCTTCTCCGCAGGCGTTGGCGAGTTGCACAAGCGATTGGCGGCTGGCCTCCAGCCTCTCTTCGGGTGCACCGTCGGGTCTTTTGCGAATTGCCATCGGAAAACCCCCCTTTCCTCTCTAATACCGCGGCCAGCTACGTTTGGATTCCTACACAACGCGGGGGTCGTTCGGGCTACCCGGTCGCTCACAATTAGTCGCCTGTGAAAAAGACCAGGCGGATCCTGACCACGGCGCTCTTGGCGCTGGTCTTTGTCGCGTGCCAGCCGGGCACGAACACTCACCCCGTGCCAAGCGTAGTACAGATTGGCGCGGATCTCCACTGCACGGGTGGAGATCACGGCTTTGAAGACACCCAGGTCGGATGGGGCTTCTGCTATCCAGCGACCTGGAAGTACAACGAGCGGGCGCAATCGATCTCGCCGACCGAGCTCGACCTCACGTTTGACATCACCGACATCCCGTGCGCCTCGCCTTCCCCGGTAGCCGGTGGTGGCGCCTCGCCGCGTCCGGTCTGCTCGCCAGGGGCAGGACTCTTCGCGTTCATGATCATCTCGACGTACTCCCGAGGCAGTTCCACGAACCTGGCCGCGTGGGTTCAGGCCAACCTGGTCCCACCACAGCCGAGTCCCAGCCCGCAGGTCAGTCCGAGCCCCCAGGCCAGCCCGAGCCCGCTGCCCAGCCCGACCCCGATAGCGCTGGTGCCGATCGACTGGGGGAACTCGACCGAGGCCGCGGTGCTACCTGACGGCAGGCGCATCGCCCTGACGCCGCATCAGGTCGTGATCATGGACCTGCGTTCTGGACAGGGACTGCTCGACCTCGAGGCCCAGATGTCGAAGCGCTTGAGGACCTGGAAGTTCGTCTACTAGGGCCGTTTGAAAAGCGTCTGCATCTTGATCGCCAGCCCCATGTCGCCTTTGATCTTCAGCTTGCCCTGCATGAAGGCCGACGTGCCATCGAGGGCGCCGGTCATGATCTTCACCCAGTCGCCGCTGTCAGCCTGAAGCGTCAGGTTCGGTGCGTCCGGTGCGTCGCCCTTGCCCGATTCCGCGGTGCCATCGTGGATCTTGACCCACCACTTGCCGGCGTCCGCGCCGCTGAGCTCGAACACGATGGTGGCCTTGGTGCTGCCCGCCTTCTCCGGGATGAGGTACTGGGGCATGGCTTCAACAATCTGGTCAGGTGACATCTGGACTTCAGACATGCGCTCCTCCTGAGCAACCGCAACGGACGACACGCCCATCTTAGAGAATGCGGGGGACGTGGTTGAACTGGCGCTGAGCGAAGTTGCGGAAGGAGTGTTCGAGCTCCGTTTGCCCATCCCATTCGAGGACGGCCTGGTCAACGTCTTCCTGTTCGCGGACGGCGACGACGTCGACCTGCTCGACTGCGGGATGAACTCCGAAGAATCCGTGGACGCCATCCTTGCTGCCGTCAAGGAGCTCGGCGCCAAGCGAATCCGCCGCCTCGTCGTCACTCATATCCACCCCGACCACTACGGCGCGGCCGGCACGCTGGCCGGCGATGGACGCGCAGACCTCTACCTGCACCGCCTCGAGGTCCCGCTCGTAAACCCCCGATACGTCGAGCTCGAGCACCTGGTCAGCGAGGTCCACACGTACCTCCTCGTCAACGGCGTGCCCGCGAACGAAGCCGAAGTTCTCAGCAACTCGCAGCGCGCCCTGAGCCAGGTGGTCAAGCCGGCCGATGCGGCTGTACAGCTCGACGGAGCTGAGCTGCTCGACATGGGGCGCAGGAAGCTGCGCGTGGAGTGGACGCCAGGACACTCGCCCGGGCACATCTGTCTTTATGAAAGCCACGAAAAGCTGCTCTTCGCGGGCGACCACATGCTCCCGGACCTTTCCCCGAACATCGGCCTTCACCCGCAGAGCACGCCCGACCCCCTGCATGAGTACCTCGATGGGCTCGCGCGGATGGCCGCGTACGAGCCGGCGTTGATCCTTCCTGCCCACGGACGTCCTTTCAAAGACGCGGCGAGCCGGGTTGCCACGCTGGCGGCGCATCATCACCGGCGGCTAGATCAAATTCTCGAGATCGTTGCGGGTGGCGAAAGGTCAGCCTGGAACGTGGCGCTCGATCTCTGGGGCCCGCGCGAGAACTTCTACGAAAAGCGATTGGCGCTTCAGGAGGGTCTGGCGCACCTGCAAGCCCTCGCGGTCGAGGGGCGCGTCGTGAAGCGGGTCACGCCCTCCGCGGTGAGGTGGTCGCCAGCGCAGGCTTGATCCCGAGCGGAAAAAGCTCTGCCGGGTAACAGCCGACTCCGACGACACCGGGTCCCGCGTGCGCACCGACAACGGGGCCGAGAGGTTGGATCATCAATGTGTCGGCTATCGGTTCGAGCTCGCGTCCGACCCGCTCCGCGTCGGCCTGAGCGTCGGCGTGGCCGACGATGATGCATACGCCCTTGCCATGGTTGACCTCACGCGTCAGCTCGATCACCCGATTCAGCGCGCGGTCGAACGTGCGCACGCGCTCGAGTGGAGTCACCAAACCATCGCGGATGCACAGCACCGGCTTGACCTGCAGCACTGATCCAAGCAGCGCACTCGCGCGGCCGATGCGGCCGCCGCGCCGCAAGAATTCGAGTGTGGCAACGGAAAAGTACGTGTGCAAATGCGGGCTCATCGCAACGACCCTGCTCTCGATGGCGGCGGCGTCAAGATCCTGCGCCGCCAGAGACGACGCCACCAGCGTGATGAGCCCAAGCGACATCGATACGACCTCCGAATCGATGACGTGCACGCGCCTGGGGTCGGTCATGTCGGCGGCCTGGCGCGCTGACGCAACGGTGCCGCTCAACTTCTCTGAGATGTGGATCGATACAACATCGTCGTGGTCTTCGAGCAGCGATCCATAAATCTCCGCGAAGCGCCCCGGCGACGGCTGCGAGGTGGTTGGATGCGCCGTCGCGGTCGGCAGCAAGCGGTAGAACTCCTCCGGCGTGATGTCGACGCCGTCCAGCAATGACTTGCCGTCGAAATGAAGAGTCAGCGGCACCACCGTTATCGCTCTCGTCGCCGCAAGCGTGGGCGGTAGGTCGGCGGTGGAATCGGTGACGACGGCGACCTTGCGAACCGTCATCTACGGGTGCTCGTCGCGGTGCGGATCGGTGCGGCGCCGGGTCCTACTGTTTCGAAAGAAACGGTTCTCCAGCGGCCTGATCGCGACCAACGTCACGACAACGAGAAGTGTCGTGAATATCGCGATGGGGTAAAAGCCGAAGCCGACTGCCATCCCGAGCGCAGCCACCACCCAGATCGAGGCTGCCGTCGTCAGGCCTCTGACCTCCTCGCCCTGACGCAGGATGCTGCCAGCGCCCAGAAAGCCCACACCGGTCACGATCGACGCGGCGATGCGGGTGGGGTCGACGCGTGTGCCGAAGGCCGGCTCCAATCCCAGCGTGGTGAACAGACACGATCCCGCGCCGATGAGCGCCATGGTGCGCATACCCGCCGGGTGGCCGTGTATTTCCCGCTCGGTGCCGAGAGCGAGCCCCAGCAAGAGGGCGACCACAATGCGGAGGCCTAGGTCCGCATCTCCAGTTAAGGGCAGGGGCTTAGCCCCGGCCCGGGCGACCGCCGGGTTCGTCCTTGGCCTTGGGTTCGTCCGGGAGCTCGGGTAGGTCAAGGCTGTTGACGAAGTCGCGGAACACCGCCAATCGTTCATCGTCGATGGGCGTCTCCGTTTTTTCTTTGTCGTCTGACGACTCGTCGGCCTCGGGGATGATGCCGGCCGCCTCCATGACCTCGGTGGCCACGAAGATCGGGCATTCCATCCGGACCGCGAGCGCGATGGCATCTGACGGCCGGGCGTCGAAGTCGAGGTCGCGCCCGTTCTGCTTCACATACAGGCGCGCGTAGAAGACCTGGTCGGCGAGGCGCGTGACCACGATTCGCTTCACGCTGACGCCGAGGTCGCCGAAAGCGGTGGCCATCAGGTCGTGAGTGAGGGGGCGCCCGAGCGGGTTGCCCGAGATCTTGGTGGCGATCGCCTGGGCCTCGAAAGAACCGATCCAGATCGGGAGGTACCTGTCGGCCTCCTTCTCTTTCAGGATCACCAGGTGCTGCGCCGTCGGCATGTGGATCCGGATGCTGTCCACCGAGACCTCGATGAGGTTTTTCATCCTCGGGCCCATTCTACCCCGGGGGCTTTGCCATCCCTCCCTGGTTACTGTGACCCCCGACCTCCCCACAGGTGGGGAGGGGTTCTACCTAGGTCCGTAGAATCCAAACGTGGCGAAGGGGAAGCGCGGGCGCCTGGTTCTGATCGACGCCCACAGCCTCATCTACAGGGCGTTTTTCGCGCTGCCGCCGATGAGCACCTCGGACGGCCAGGTGACCAACGCGGTCTACGGCTTCACGTCCATGCTCGCAATCGTCCTGGCCTCGCGCCCGGAGTTCGCGGCGGCCGCATTCGATCTCGCCGCGCCGACCTTTCGCTCCAAGGAGTACGAGGAATACAAGGCAGGCCGACGCGCCATGCCCGAAGACCTGCGCCCACAGATCGAGAAGGTGCGCGATGTCCTGGAGTCGTTCTCCATACCGATCTACAGCGTCGAAGGCTTCGAGGCTGACGATGTCATCGGCACGCTGGCGCGAATCGCCGAAGAGCGAGGACACACGGTGACGATAGTGTCGGGTGACCTCGACTGCCTGCAGCTGGTCACCGACTCGGTGGAGGCACTGGTGCCGCGCCGCGGGATCACGGACACGTTCGTGTACGGACCGGACCAGGTCCGCCAGCGCTACGGCTTCGAGCCGCCGCAGCTGATCGACTTCAAAGCGCTCCGGGGGGACACGTCGGACAACATCCCCGGAGTGCCGGGTGTCGGCGACAAGACCGCCGCCAAGCTCGTTCAGGACTTCGGCTCGGTGGAAGCCATCCTGGATCGGATCGGTGAGCTGCCAGAGGGGCGGTTGAAGAAGTCGCTCATCGAGCACGCCGACAAGATCCGGCTCGGCAAGCGGATGGTCACGATCGTTCGCGACGTCCCGGTCGAGCTCGACCTCGAGCGTTCGCGGTGGACGCGCTACGACTACGACAAGGTCCGCACCGTTTTCGACCGGCTCGAGTTCCGCCAGCTCCTGAGCCGCTTCCCGCCGCCGGACCAGGTGCCCGTGCAGCCAACGCTCACTTTTGAGACGGCTCCGCGAACCGAGGGACTGAAGATCGTCGACGACGCGGCAGAAGCCGCGAGCCTCGTGGCCGGCGCGACGGATGTGGGCGTGTTCGCATTCACCGAGACGGCCGGTCGCGGCGCGCGCACCCGTGGCCTGGGCGTGGCCACCGGGCGTGACACGTTTTACGTCGCGCGCGCGGACGCCATGGACGCGGTGGCCAGTGAGCTCACGGAGGGCAAGCCCATCAGCGGCCACGACGCCAAGGAGACAGAGTTGGCGTTGCGAGCCCTTGGGGGCGGAACGCGCGAGTGGGCGTTCAGCACATTCCTCGCGGCGTACTTGCTCGGCGCGGGATCGCGCGATCCTCGGCTCGAGGACCTCGCTCGCGAATTCCTCGACATCACGCTGGTCAGCACCGAACAGCTGCTGGGCACGGGACGGGCTGCACGCAAGCCCGGCGACGTCGCGGTCGACGAGGCCGCGGAGTTCGCCGCGCGCCGTGCTGAGGCGATCCTCAACTTGAGGCCTCGGCTCGAGGCAGAGATGCGGAACCTCGGCGTCGACTACCTGTTCCACGAAATCGAGCTGCCTCTCGCCGGTGTGCTTGCGGACATGGAGTCGGAAGGGGTCGCCGTCGACGTCCCCTACCTCAAGGCGATGCAGGAAGAGCTGGGCGCTCAGCTGGCGGCAATCGAGGCCGAGGTCGAGCAGGTGGCGGGTCAGAAGTTCAACCTGGGGGCGCCGCAGCAGCTGGCGAAGGTTCTCTTCGAAGACCTGAGGCTGCCCGTCGGAAAGCGAACCAAGACTGGCTATTCGACAGACGCCGACACGCTCGAGGCGCTGCTCGACAAGCACCCGATCGTCGGCCTGATCCTCGAACATCGGCAGCTGTCGAAGCTCAAGTCGACGTACGTCGATGCGCTTCCGCAGCTGGTCGACCCGCTGACCGGCCGCGTCCACACGTCATTCGGGCAAGCGAGCACGGCGACCGGACGCCTTTCGTCGTCCAACCCGAACCTCATGAACATCCCCATCCGCACGGAGCTGGGGCAGCGGATCAGGCGTGCATTCAAGGCCAGCCGCCCGGGGCACGTCATGGTTTCTGCGGATTACTCGCAGATCGAGCTGCGCATTGCCGCGCACCTGAGCGGCGATCCCAATCTCATGAACGCGTTCAAGGCGGGTTACGACATCCATACCGCGACGGCGGCCGCGGTGTTCAAGGTTCCGATCGAGTCGGTGGACCGCGACCAGAGAAGGCTGGCGAAGGTGGCCAATTTCGGGTCGATCTATGGGCAGGGCGAGTACGGGCTCTCTCAGCAGCTCGGCATCACCGGCGACGTGGCGCGCGAATTTCTCGCGCAGTACTGGGCCACCTACTCACGATTGCGCGAGTACCTGGACGACGTAAGGCGCAAGGCGCGCGAAGAAGGCTTCGTCGTCAGCGCGACGGGTCGGCGCCGGGCGATCCCGGACCTGCGGTCGCCAAACTTTCAGCTTCGCGGCGCCGCCGAGCGGATGGCGATCAACTTTCCAATGCAGTCGCTGGCCGCGGACATCATCAAGATCGCGATGGTGCGGCTGCAGCGAGAGATCGAGGCGGACAACATCGAGGGCCGCATGCTTCTGCAGGTGCACGACGAGCTCCTGTTCGAAGTTCCCGAAACTGAGCTGGATCAGTTTGCGGAAAAGGTCCCTCGCATCATGACCGGCGCCTATGAGCTCGAAACCGGGATCGAGGTGGAGACGAAGGTCGGACCGAACTGGGCGGACATGAGAAAGCTTGCGGTGGTTCGTGTTTGATGCCCGAGCTTCCTGAGGTCGAGACCATCGTGGCGGACCTGCGGCCGCACCTTGTCGGTCGAACGATCGTCCACTGCGAGCTGCGCTTCCCGTCCATCGTCAGGCATCCCGAGCCGGAGACGTTCATCGACTCCATCGCCGGTATGCGCATCGAGGCCGTTGGTCGGCGAGGAAAGTTCATCTTCATCGCGCTCGATGGCGGGCGATTGCTCGTGGTCCACCTCGGGATGACGGGACAGCTCCGTCTTGTCGATGCGGCCACCGAACTCGCGAACCACACGCATGCGATCTTCGACCTCGACGATGGAAAACAGCTTCGCTATCGCGACCCGAGGAGGTTCGGGCGCCTGTTGCTGGGGACGGAGGACGAGCTGCTCATCTCGGGGACGCTGCCCAAGCTTGGACCCGAGCCCATCGATCCGGCCTTCGACGCGGAAGCATTGTTCAAACGCTTCCGGCGACGCCGCGCACCGGTGAAGGCAGTGCTGCTCGACCAATCGACCGTCGCGGGCGTTGGCAACATCTACGCAGACGAATCGCTGCACCGCGCACGGCTGCGGCCGGATCGGGCCGCGGGAAGTCTGAGCCGGAAATCGGTTCGGCGCCTGCATGAATCCCTCCGCGACTCGCTCGAGGTGGCGATTCGGAACCGTGGCAGCTCGGTCGATACGTATCGCGACGCATGGGGCGACATGGGCAGCCAGCAGGAACAGCTGCTCGTCTACGGACGCGCCGGCGAGCCCTGCGTCACCTGCGGGCGGCCGCTTGCACTCGTTCGCATCGCGGGACGCTCCACCGTCTTCTGCCGCCGTTGCCAGCACTGAGTCCTTGCCAGCGCTGAGGGCGCGGCTCGTCGCCGCATCCGTGCTCGCGGTCGCATTCGTCGCATTGACGATGGCGCTCGCCGCCGGCGCTCTGAACATGCTCGACAAGCAGGTCCTGCAGGGGATGGCGGGCCTCTGGAGCGAACCGCTACAT
>DATNOD010000042.1:0-10393 GCA_035601515.1 Candidatus Eiseniibacteriota bacterium
TGTTCTTGATCGCCGACCTCACACGCTCGCGCGCCTCTTTGACCGACGTCGCCGCCAGCCCGACCAGATAGAACTTCGACTGGCCATTTGCGCTGTCCGCCTGGACCTCGACACGACGCGCTTCGAGGCCGACGAGCACGCAGGAATCGACGGTGGCGAGCACGCAGCGACGTTAGCTGGAGAAGTTTGCGTCGACAGCCCTGGGTGTTAAGAGCTACGCCCCTCTCCCCAACCCTCTCCCCTGCAGGGAGAGGGAGCTAGGACAGGCGGGGTTCGGGGCGCCAGCGGCCCCCTTCTTCGAGGTAACCAGCGGGCATGTCAGGCTCGTGGCTCAACAACAGCAGCCACCGATGCTTTTCGGCTTCGTCAAAGAGGCGCGCCTTCTCCTGCAGCACCCGCAGCGGGTCGATGTCGGCCGCCATCGTCCACCCCACCCGCAAATGCGGCGTCTGGCAAACGAGGTCGCCGGTCACCGCGCACGCAAGCTCGCCCGAGCGCAGCACGATGACCTGGCTGCCGGGCGTGTGTCCGCCGACATGCCGAACGTGAACCCCGGGCATCACCTCAGCGTCACCATCCAGAAACTCCACGAGGTTGTTGCCGTCGGCCAGCGGCGTGAAGTCGTCAGTGATGTACGTCGCCTGGCTCCGCACGTTGGGGTCCAACGCAAAATCCCACTCACTCCGCTGGATGAAGTGCCGCGCCTTCGGAAACGTGAGCTCGAGGCACCCGTTCTCCAATCGCGTCAACCCACCCGCATGATCCCAATGCAAATGCGTCGTGATGACGGCGTCCACCTCATCTGGTCGGATGCCAACGCGCCGCAGCGAATGCAGCAGGCCCTCCGGCTCGCGAAGTGCGGCCTGCAGCGCGCGCTTCTCGCTGAGCTTGGTGCCGATGCCGGTCTCGCACACGATCACCTTTCCGTTGACCCGCGCGATGAGGCCGACGCAGGACATGTCGACCATGTTGTTGCCGTCGGCGGGCTTCTGCTTCTCCCATAGAACCTTGGGCACGACGCCGAACATCAAGCCGCCGTCGGCCTTCCACCGACCCGCGATGAGTATGTACAGCTCAAGGTCACCCAGCCTCACGGTGACTAATATGCAGCGGCAATGGCCGTTGCGGCGATCGCGACAGCAAACCTCTCGAAGGATTACGGCCTCGGCCGCGGCCTTTTCGAGCTGGACCTTCAAGTCGCCCAGCAGGAGGTCTTCGGCTTTTTAGGTCCCAACGGCGCGGGCAAGTCGACCACGATCCGCTGCTTGATGGGGCTGATCCGACCCACCGCCGGCTCGGCCCACATCTTCGGGCTCGACTGCCTGCGCGACTACGTCGCCGTCAAGCGGAAGGTGGGCTACATGCCTGGAGAGATGCCCCAGTTCGGAAGCCTCCGCGGCTCCGAGGTGGTCGCGTACCTGGGTGCGCTGCGTGGCGGCGCGAACCTCAAGGTCGTTCGCAACCTGGCCGAACGGTTCAGCCTCGACCTCAGCCGCCGCTATCGCGAATATTCCAGCGGCAACAAGCGGAAGCTCGGCATCGTGATCGCGTTCATGCACCAGCCACCACTGCTCATCCTCGACGAGCCGACCAATGGCCTCGACCCCCTCAACCAGCAGGAATTCTTCGACCTGACCACCGAAGCTCGCGAGGATGGAGCGACCATCTTCCTTTCCTCTCACATCCTTTCCGAGGTCGAGCACCTATGCGACCGCGTCGGCATCATCCGATCGGGCCGGCTGGTGAATATCGCCGACCTCGACGAGCTGCACCGGATTCGCTTCCATCACGTCGAGATGGAGTTCGCGCCGGACGGGAAGGTACCTGTCGAGGCGATCCGCTCGGCAGTGGGAGTCGAAGACGTCGTCGCCTCAGATCGCACCGTGACATGCACGGTGAGAGGAACCTTCGAGCCGCTGCTTGATGCAATCCGCGGCGCGAACGTGACGAACCTCGTGAGCCACGAGCCGAGCCTCGAGGAGATCTTTCTGGAGTACTACAGGGAGGCGCCTCCCCCCAAAGCACTCCCCAAGTGATCGTCACCACCTTGCTAGCCCTCCGCCTCGGCCGGTGGGGAATCATCGGCTTCGGCCTGGTCGCATTCGCCAACGCGCTCTTGCAGGCAGCGGGCTTCTACCAGGTCGCCGGCCATACCGATGCCCAACGGCGGGCATTCGGCCGCTCGATGTCGATCCTCGCCGAACAGTTCACCGTGATCCTTGCGCCACCCATGAGCCCGGAGACGGTCGGCGGGTACGTCCAGTGGCGCGCCTTTGGCTTTCTCGCCATCCTGTTTGCAATCTGGGGCCTGGCCTCAGCCAGCGGCGCAGCCCGCGGCGACGAAGAACGCGGCCTCGTGCCGGCGGTGCTTGCCGCGGGAGTGTCGAAGCCGCGGCTGATTACAGCTCGGATGTTTGCCTTCGCGCTTGGCTGCGCCATCGCCGCCTTGGCGGCAAGTGCCGGTCTTCTCGTCGGAGTGGCGACGGGAGGAGAAACGTTCAGCGTCGTGACTGCGATGCAGGCGGCGATCCCCCTGGCGGCGCTGGGGATCTGCTGCTTCTCGCTCACGTTCCTTCTGGCTCAGTTCGCCAGCGCACGCAATGCGACCGCGGTCGCGGGCGTCGTGCTGCTCGCGCTCTTCCTCGTCAACAGCCTGAGCCGGTCTTTTGACTTCCTGGTGCGATGGCGCCCGCTGTCTCCCTTCCACTACTCCGAGCTGAGCGCACCACTGACGCCATATGGGACTCTCGATACGGGGGCCACATTCATCCTGGTGGCATTGGCCGTCGCCGCGGCGGCCCTTGCGGCGCTGGCGTTCAGATATCGCGACGTCGGCTCGCCGCTCTTCAGCCTTCCTGTTTCTGGCCGGCCCGAAAGCTACGAGCCATCGTTGGCGCGTGTGTGGCGGATCCCGGTCGTGCGCGACCTCTGGGATCGCCGCGTCAGCCTCCTCGTGTGGGCAGTCGGACTCTCAGCCCTGGGCGCGGTGTTCGTCGTCCTCACCAAATCGGTGGTCCAGCCTCTGCTCACCATTCCCGCGTTGACACGGTATTTCTCGTCGTTTCTGACGGGCGACGTCTATTCGTCGTTCTTCGGCTACATCTGGTTTGGTTTCGCGCAGTTGTTGATGGCGGGTTTCGCAATCACTCAGGTCGCGCGGTGGAGCGCCGAGGATATGGACGGGCGCCTCGAGCTCATCCTCAGCACCCCGGTCTCACGGGTTCGCATCGTCATCGAGCGCGCGATCATGCTCGCCCTGGGAACGTTGATCATTGCCGTGGTCAGCGGTTTCGCGGTCGCCATCGAAGCCCGCTATCAATCCATCCAGCTCAATGGCCCGCGGCTGATCGAGGCGTCACTGCTCCTGGTGCCTTTCACGCTCGTATACGGAGCCATCGGTTCACTCCTCGCATCGCGTCTGCCGCGAGCCACGGTGGGCCTGCTCGCAGCTTTTGCGTTTGCGAGCTATGTCGAGGTCCAGGTCGGACCGATCTTCAAGCTGCCGGAATGGGTGCAGGACCTGTCGCCGTTCAAGCTGTATGGCCAGCCGCTCACCTCTGGCGTGGACCCGACCGGATTGGTGATCATGATTGGAATTGTGGTCGGCGCCGTGACGGCTTCGGGGATCGTGATGCAGCGTCGAGACATTGGCGCCTGACGCTCGGCTGCGTGCGGCGGGCGACGCGCTGTATCGCGCCGCCGGCATCGAGGTCGAGCACCACGAGGCCGAGATCAACGGCCTCCACACGCACTGGGTGACCGCCGGATCGATCGATTCGCCCCACGCCGTGCTGCTCCACGGCGCCGGCGGATCCGCCGCGCTCTGGTACCCCGTGCTCGATTCGCTGGCGCAGCAACGTCACGTCATCGCCGTCGACATGCCCGGTCACGGAGAGACGTCGATTCCCAGATGGACCAGCCCCGGGACGATGGAGCACATGCTCGAATGGCTCGCCTGCTTTCTCGACCGCTTTGACTGGCCTCTGCTCGTCGGCCATTCGCTGGGCGGCTACATGGCTCTGCTTCACTTCGCCCGGCGACGTCCCAACCTTGCCGGTCTGGTCCTGGTCGACTCGGGTGGAGTCGGCCCCCGGCCGCCCGGGTTTGTGATGGCGACGGGCCACCCCGTGCTCGGTGCGCTCCTCGGCCTCGCGGCGGGCGCTCGGCCAACGCGGCGGCGGCTGGAACGCACCATCCGGCGGCTGACGGTCGATCCATATTCGATCCCGCATGGAGACCTTGCCTTCGACTACGCGCTTCAGACCGCAAGCCGAGATGGCGCCGGCAGGTTCCAGTTCGAGGTCTATCGCAGCGTCGCAATCCACCAGGCCGAGCCTGGTTACAAGGTATGGGGTCGCTGGCATGAGATCGCATGTCCCACTCTCCTGGTCTGGGGCGAGCGGGACTACTTTCCATTGCACTATGCGCGACAGTCGGCAGACGAGATGCCGGCGGCGCGCCTCGAAGTCCTCGAGCGAACAGGCCATCTGTCGTATCTAGAGAACCCTGAGGCTTTCAATCAAGCGCTTGGCGGCTGGCTCCAGGCGACTTACGAAAAGTAGCCAGAGACTGATTTAGGAGGTACACTTCGACGCCATGCCGAGATCGATGTGGAAGGGAGTCGTCTCGTTCGGGATGGTGTCGATACCCATCCGCCTCTACAACGCCACCGAATCAGCCGCCAAGGTTTCGTTCCGTCAACTCTGTCCCGATCACAAATCTCCGATCAGCTACAAGCGCTGGTGCGTGGAGGGAGAGCACGAGGTTCAGTACGGCGAGATCCTGAAAGGCTTCGAGGTCGGCAAGGACCGCTACGTCATCATCAACGACAAGGACCTCGACAACATCCCGCTGGCCACGGCGCACAGCATCGACATCACGGAGTTCGTGCCCAGCGACGACATCGAGCCCGGCCTTTACTACAACAGCGCTTACTACGTCGAGCCTGAGGAGCTGGGCAAGAAGCCTTACCACCTCTTGCGCAAGGCGCTCGAAGCGACGGGGAGGATGGCCGTTGCCAAGATCGCACTGCGCGACCGCGAGCACCTCGCGGCGCTGCACCCCACCAACGGCGCCTTGCTGATGAACACGCTGCACTGGCCCGACGAGATTCGCTCGGTTGAAGGGCTTAAGGGACTTGAAGGCGACATCAAGATCAACCCCAAAGAGCTCGAGATGGCGAAAGCCCTGATCGAGAGCCTGGCCGACTCGTTCGATCCCAGCCGCTACAAGGACGAGTACCGCGAGGCGGTCATGAAGGTCGTCCAGGCGAAGATCGACGGCGAGGTCATCGAAGCGCCGGCGGTGCCGCAGACGGCAAAGGTGATGGACCTGATGGAAGCCTTGAGGGCTTCGGTCGATGCGGCCAAGAAATCTCGGGCGGCGCGCGACAAGGCGGCGCCGGCCGAAGCCAAGAGGGCGCGCCGAAAAGCCTCCTGATCCTCGCCCTATAAGCTGGAAGCCTGGAAGAATCCAACCAGCTCCAGATCGAGCTCGAGAGCTTTCCCCGCGAATTGCGCCCGATGCAGGCCGCATCGGCAGAGGCTCCGTTCAGCTCGCCCGAGTACCTGTTCGAAGTCAAATGGGACGGGCTGCGCTGCATGCTGTTCCGCGACCCCGACGGCACGGTTCACCTGAAGGACCGCGGCCTCAACGACCTTACGGCTGACCTTCCCGAGGTCATAGCCGCGGCGGCGCGCATTCCACCTGGCAGTGTCATCGATGGCGAGGTCGTAGCCACGGACAAGGACGGGCGTCCCGACTACACGCGCTTGCGCGAGCGGCTCACCGCCGGCGTCGAGCGCAAAGACGAAATTCCGGTCGCCTATCTCGCGTTCGATGCCCTGTATCTCGATGAGAAGCCATTGCTGCGGCAACCGCTGGCGCGAAGGCGCTCGCGACTGCACAAGGCGGTGGAGGCCGGCGGCCACATCTTCGTGCCCGACCACATCGAGGAGGATGGCGTCGAGCTGTACGAGGCCTGTCTCGAGCGCGGCCTCGAAGGCGTGGTGGCGAAACACAGCCAGAGCCCCTACGTCCCCGGCCAGCGCAGCCCGTTCTGGCTGAAAGTCAAGGCCGTGAAGTCGGACGATTTCGTGGTCATCGGGTGGACAAGGACGGCGCCGTTCGAAGCTCTGCTGGTGGGCTATCACGAGGACGGCCGGCTCCTGCCGTGCGGGACGGTCGGCGGTGGTTATGACCGAACCACGATGGAAGCAATCAGGACGATGCTGGCCGAGCTGGCGACCGACTCTTCCCCGCTCGACCCCGAGCCGATCATGACGAGCCCGGTGCATTGGGTGCGGCCTGAGCTGGTCGTCAGCGTGCGTTATTCGGAATGGTCGCCTGACGGCACCCTCCGATTTCCGATTTTCAACGGCCTGCGGCCAGAGGTACATCCAGCCGAGGCTGTGAGGCATCGGCCCCGCGTGGTCATCGAGGGACACGTGAAGCCAGGTTCGCCCGCTCATTCCTTGACGCGCTTCCCGTTCTGATGACGTCTGATCTCGATGCCGTGACCGGAGCCTTCAGCTTCACGGGAGGGTTCATCGCACGCCGCCTGCTCGCCGCTGGGCGGCGCGTGCGGACGCTCACAAACCATCCGCACCGGCCTGGCGCTGATGCAATGGATGTGGAGGTCGCGCCCCTTCAGTTCGACGATCGCGAGGCGCTGGTCGAGAGCCTACGTGGCGTCGACGTGCTCTACAACACGTACTGGATCCGATTCCCACGCGAGAAGCTCGGGTTCGGCGATGCGATCGCGAACACAAGAAAACTGATGGGTGCGGCCGGCTCGGCCGGCGTGCGCAAGGTGGTCCACATCAGCGTCAGCAACCCCACGCCGGACTCGCCCCTGCCTTACTACGCGGGCAAGGCGCACACCGAAGCCGTCGTGCGCGAGTCCGCACTGCCATGGGCGGTGGTGAGGCCGACGCTGATCTTCGGCCAGGGCGACGTCCTGCTGAACAACATCGCCTGGCTGCTACGGCGCTTTCCGGTGTTCTTCGTGCCTGGCAACGGCCACTACCGGGTGCAGCCGGTCGCGGGAGAAGACGTGGCAGAAATCGCGATCTGGGCAGCCAGCGTGTCGGAGAACGTGACGGTGGACGCCGCCGGGCCTGAGATCATCGCGTATGCGGAGCTGGTTGAAAGCGTCGCGATCGCAATCCACCACACGCGCACGCTCTTCTTCGCGTCCCCGAGACTGACGCTTTTCGCAAGTCGCTTTCTCGGCCGCTTCGTGAAGGACGTCATCTTGACGCCCGAGGAGCTCAGCGGCTTGATGGACGAGCTGTTGGTTTCGAAGGAGCTACCCCGAGGCCGCACTCGCCTGGACGACTGGCTGCTTCGCTCCCACGACACCCTGGGCCAGAAATATGCGTCAGAGCTAGACCGACACTTCCGACCGGCCTTGTAACCTGCCTCTACCGATGTCGGCTAGTCCCAGCACCCCAGCCGTGGCAGTGGAGGCACGCCAGCTCGTGAAGAGATACGGCGCTCTGGCCGCAGTCGACGGCGTGAGCTTTCAAGCGATGCGCGGCGAGGTGTTCGGTTTCCTGGGCGCGAACGGCGCGGGCAAGACGACCACGCTGCGGATGCTATGCGGCCTGCTACGACCCACTTCCGGGACGGCGCTCATCGACGGCATCGACATCCAGGCTGATCCCCTGGCGGCCAAGGCAAGGCTTGGTTACCTCGATGAGGAACCATTCGTGCACCCACATCTCACCGGTCGCGAATTCCTCGACTTCGTCGCCGACCTCTACCGGATGCCGCGCGGGCCGCAGCGCGAAGAGCGCATGTCGCGGCTGCTCAACCTCTTCGACCTGGCCAAGAAAGACGGCGACCTGATCGGCAGCTACAGCCACGGCATGCGTCAGAAGATCGGCCTGGCGTCGCTGCTCATACGCGAGCCCGCGGTGTTGTTGCTTGACGAGCCCACCAACGGCCTCGACCCGCGATCCGCCCGCCTGGTCAAAGACCTGCTCGAAGAGCTTGCTGCCCGCGGCACGACGGTCCTGCTTTCAACCCACATCCTCGAGGTGGCGCAAGCGCTTTGCCGGCGGGTCGCCATCATCGATCGAGGGCGCATAGTCGCCACCGGGAGCATGGAAGAGCTGCGCGTCCAGACTGGCAGCGAAGGAGCGAACCTCGAGGACCTCTTCCTCAAGCTCACCGCCGGGCCGGAGTCGCGGGAGATGATCGAGCGTTTGCTCGACACAGGTTCGTGAGCGCGCCCAGCGCGCTCAGGGTGATAGTCGGCGCGGAGCTCCGCGCGCTACGCAACCGCGTCCTCAAGGGGAACCGCGCGCGCATCGTGGCGCTGGTGATCGTCCTGCTGTTTGCTCTCCCCGTCCTCGGCGGCGGCACGTTCGGGGTCGGCGCCACGGCGGGCCATTTTCTGCCCTTCGCGGTCGACCCACTGCTCGCGGCGGCGTTCACAGGCCTTTCGCTGCTCATGCTCCTGATCGGCTTTCCGACGGTGATCGCCTCGCTGTTCGTCGGACGCGACCTTCTCCAGCTCGTTGTCGCGCCCGTCCGGACGCGCGACATCTTCGTGGCGCGCCTTGTGACGGCTATGACCGCCAACCTCTTGATCAGCGGCGTTCTTCTCGCCGCCGTGCTTGGCCTCGGCGCTGGGGCGGGCGCCCCGCTCATCTACTTTCCGTTGGGGCTCCTCCTGATCGCGGTCCAGGTGCTCGTGGTGACCTCTCTTCAGGCGATCCTGATGACGGTGATAGTCCGCTGGGTGCCGGCTCGGCTGGCTCGCGACGTGGCGGCAGCGGTCGCCGGACTGACTGGTGCGGTCCTCTATCTGACATGGAACCTGAGCCTGCGGCAGACCTTCCGCAGCAGGGCCCGGCCCGACGTTTCGGGTCTCACCTCGCTGGCCCAACGAATCGACTGGCTGCCGACGACATGGCCGGGGCACGCCCTCAGTGCGATTGCGAGCGGGTCGCCGGCCGTCGCGCTTGTGTGGCTCCTCGCCACGGTGCTGCTGGCGGCCATCCTGGTGGCGATCGCGGAGCTCCTGTACGAGCGCACGCTGCTGGCAGGGCTTGGAGTTTTCGGTGACGCTCCGGCGATCTGGCGCCGCCGATCCACACCACGCCCCTCTTCCTTACCGTCTCCCCTGCGGGGAGAGGGAAATCCGTACTTCGCCATCGCGCGCAAGGATTGGCTGGGATTCCGCCGCGACGTGCGGCGGTTGACCCGGCTCTTGCCCGCGCTCCTGCTCCCGGTCGGCTACGCCGCCGCGCTCAGCCAGCCGGCCCGCAGCTTGAGCGGCTTCTGGTCGAACGTGGCGCTGGTCACGTTTCTCTCGATGTTCATGGCCTCGGCTCTCGCCTTGCCCTCGATCCCGAGCGAGCGTCGCGGGTTCCAGCTCCTGCGCATGGCCCCGCTTTCGATGTGGCTGCTTCTGCGCGCGAAGGTTTTCATCGCTTTCCCTGTGGTCGTGGCGACGATGCTCGTGTTCAGCATCGCCGTGGCGGTCATCAGCAAGAGCGGCGTGGCGCAGCTGCTGGAGCTGGTCGTGCTCGGCCTGTGGCTGGCGGCGGGATTCGTGTCGATCTCGGTTTCCGGCGGAGCGATCGATCCGCGCTTCGACGCCACCGACGACCGTAGGGCGGTTGGCCTGGTCGGGAGCCTGGCCGCGATCGGCGGCTCGCTTGGATTCGCTGTCTTGAGCCTTGGCGCGCTGGCGCTGTTTCTCTTCGGCGAGCAGGCTGCCAGCGGCGGCGGGAACCTGGGGCCGATCCCGATGACTCCCGCGATCGGGTTCGCGATGATCTTTGGAGGGGCGGTTCTCATGATCGCCTGCGTCGCCCTCGTCGGCGGGTTGTTGTGGATCGCCAACTCCCGGCTGCGCTCGTTCGAAGCGAGCATCGCGGCCACCTGATTTCTACTGAAACGGATCCTCGATGAGCTCGGCGTCGAAGCCGCCGTCAGGTTTGCACACGAGGCCGACGATCGCGTAGCGAATCGGTCCTTTCCAGCCGGCCAGTAATCGATATTCGGACGCTGCAGCCGCCAGCGCCTTGCGCTTGCGTGTTCCTACCGCCTCCGCCGGCGTTCCGAACGCAGTGCTGGTCCGAGTCTTCACCTCGACGATGACCAGGTCTCGTCCCCGCCTGCATACGAGGTCGATCTCGCCCCGCCGGGCAGTGAAGCCGGCTCCGACGACCTCATAGCCGCGCCGCTTCAGGAAGTCGGCGGCGGCCTTTTCACCTGCCTGACCGAGAGCGGACGGGCGGCCGCCCGTCAGTTGGCTGCGAACTCTCGAAACGGCGCCCATGAGGTCCGATGAATGGGGCTCGGCCCGAGGCGGCGGATCGCCGCCCGGTGCTCGGGCGTGGCGTAGCCCTTGTGGAACGCGAATCCATAGCCTGGG
>DATNOD010000043.1:0-9713 GCA_035601515.1 Candidatus Eiseniibacteriota bacterium
GCTCCAAGGCTGCCGCCGTCGCCGACCTGGCGCGAAAGGTGGAGGACGGAACGGTCCCTCTCGCCGACGTCGAATCGCTGTCCGACGACGACCTGATCGCCCGCCTGGTGCAGGTCCGCGGCATCGGTCCGTGGACCGCCCAGATGTTCCTGATGTTCCAACTGCGCCGGCTCGACGTGTGGCCGGTGGACGACTACGGAGTGCGCAAGGGCTGGTCGACCGCGCACCGACTCAAGGAAACGATCAAGCCTCGCGCCCTCCAGGCCGAGGGCGAGAGGTTCCGCCCTTACCGCACCATCGCCGCGTGGTATTGCTGGCGAGTTGTCGACACGGTGCTGCCGGTCAAATCGACTTAGCGGCCGTAGCGACGGCGAAGCCGCTCGATCGATTTTTCACTCATCGGCGGCCAGCCATACGCATCGAGGAACTCTCGAGCGTGGCCCGGACCGTAGTTGTACTGCAAGGTCCACACTCCGGCGGCCAGGTCGTCCTGTGGGTCGCCCAGCCCCGCGCCACCGAGGTCGATGAGGCCGCTGAGGCGACCGTCCTCGACCAGGACGTTGGGCAGGCAGTAATCGCCGTGGATGAGCAAGTGGCCCTTGCCGGGCCGGCCGAACGTGCAGCCGGCGGCGTCGACCGCGTGAATGTCGCGAAGGATCTCGCCCAACCGGCGCGCAACGATTGAAGGTTCCCAGCCCAGGGACGGGTCGTGGAGCGGCACGCCTGGCATCGCCCGCGTTAGCAGCCAATCGTCGCCGAAGGCGTGGAACAGGCCCAAGACCTCTGGAGCCGGAAGCCGGCCCGCCATCCAGACGGTCCGGTCGTGCTCGTCCTGGAGGTCGCCGGCTCGCTTGACGTAGACGACCCCGGAGTGGCCTTCGAGGCGCCAGACCGTACCGGCCCAGCTCATCCAGGCAAGCTCCTTCTGAAGGCGCGCACCACCGGTCGCCACAAGAGCGGCGGCGCGTACGGCCGTGGGCAGCCGCATCGGCGATGAGGATTTAGACGCCATCGTCTATGTAGGATGAAGTCTGCGGCGCCTGCTCATACAAGCAAGCGCTTAACGGCTACGGAGGGTGTGTGATGGCGGCGACTGTGCTTCCGGAGTCCCCGGACGCGTTCAAAGACGCGTCGTGGCAGGAGGTGCTGCCGCACTACGAGGATCTCGCGTTGCGACCCCTCGACACCTCGAACGTCGAGAGGTGGCTGGCCGATTGGTCCCGATTCGAGTCGCTGCTTTCCGAGGCTGCGGCCCTGGCCAACTTTGCTTACACGTGCGACACCTCCGACCCGGATCGAGAAGCCGCGCAGCTCCGCTTCGGAACCCAGATCTCGCCCCGAGCCCAAGAACAGAGGGTGCGACTGCAGAAAAGATTGGTCGAGCTCGACTACATACGTCCGGGCATCGAGACGATGCTCCAGCGGTTTCGCAATCAGATGGAGATCTTCGACGAGGCGAACGTGCCCCTGTTTGCCGAGCTCTCAGAGCTGGGGACGGAGTGGAACAAGATCAATGGGGCGATGACCGTCCAGTGGGACGGTGAAGAAAAAACGCCGGCGCAATTGCTGCCATTTCTCCATTCACTCGACCGAGAAGAGCGGGAGCGCGCGTTCATGCTGCGGGCGCAGCCGTACATCGAGCAGCACGACGTCCTGGCCGGCATCTTCGATCGCATGTACGACCTGCGGCAGAAGGTGGCCAAGAATTCAGGCTTCGCAAACTATCGCGACTTCGCGCACCGCGAGAAGAACCGCTTCGACTACACGCCTGAGGACTGCATGCGTTTCCATGTCGCCGTCGAAGAGGCCGTCTTTCCGGCCATCGAGCGGATCAACGATCGGCGGCGCCGGCGAATGGGTCTCGACGCATTGCGTCCGTGGGACATGACGGCCGATCCCTTGGGCCGGCCCCCGCTCAAACCTTTCGACGACATACGGGGATTCATCGAGCGCGGCGGGCCTGTCTTCGCCCACGTCGACCCCGACTTTCGCGACTACTACCAGGCGATGGACGACAACGACTTGCTCGACCTCGACAATCGCAAGGGCAAAGCTCCTGGCGGCTACTGCCAGACTCTCGCCTTCAGAAAGCTGCCGCTCATCTTCATGAACGCCGTGGGCGTGGATGAAGACCTGCGCACGCTGCTGCACGAGTCCGGCCATGCGTTCCACGCCGTCGAGGCCTCGCGGCTTCCACTCCTGTTCCAGCGTCATCCTGGCTCAGAGATGGCGGAGGTGGCTTCGATGTCGATGGAGCTGCTCGCTTCGCCGTACATCGGAAAGGAGAGCGGCGGTTACTACTCAGAGGACGACGCAAGGCGATCACGGGCCGATTTGCTCGAGGGCATCATCTTTTTCTTTCCGCACTGTGCGGCCGTCGACGCCTTTCAGCACTGGATCTACCTCGATGAGGCCGGTCGCGATGTGAACGCGAGAGACCGAAAGTGGCTCGACCTCCGCCGCCGCTTTGAAGGTAAGTCGGTCGATTGGACCGGCCTCGACAGCGAGCGCATCGCCCGGTGGTACCAACAACCGCATTTCTTCGCGAGCCCGTTCTATTACATCGAGTACGGCATCGCCCAGCTGGGCGCGCTGCAGGTGTGGCGCAACAGCCTCCGCGATCCGAAAGCAGCCATCAGTCAGTACCGAACGGCGCTGGCGTTGGGTGCGACACGGCCACTGCCCGAGCTGTTCAAGGCCGCCGGCGCACGATTGATATTCGACAGCGACGGTATGCATGAGCTCGTGACGCTGGTCGAGGAGGAGCTCGAAAAGCTCGACGGCTGAGTCAGTCTCGGGCGATGTTTCGCAGCGGCATCTTTGGGCCGTAGCGCGGCGGGGTGATGCCGGCGACGCCGATGAGGCGTGTGACTCGCGCCCGGTGTCCCAGGTACGGTTCGAGCAGCTGCAGCATCCGCTCGTCGGTTGATCGGGGGACGCCCTCGAGCGCGTAAGCGACCGCGTGCGGAAGGTGGTAGTCGCCAACCGGAACGGCATCGGGGTCGCCGAGGGCAACCAGTGCGACCTTGGCCGCGGTCCACGATCCGACGCCCGGAAATGCCTCCAATCGGCGTCGAGCGTTATGAAGGTCCATCGACACCGTCTCCTCGAGGCGGGTCGCGCTGTGAGCGGCTCGGATGATGACCTCAGCCCGGCGCCGCTCCACGCCGAACCCGTGAAACGTCCAGTACGGCGTACGCGCGAGGACTGCGGCCGATGGTGGAACGGTCAGGCCTGGCGGACCGGGCGCGGGTTGGCCGAGGGCATGCACGAGCGCCTGGTAGGAATGGTGAGCCTCCACGCTGGTCACCTTCTGCGCGAGAACCACAGGCACGAGGGCCTCGAAGACAGCTTGCGTCTTGGGTATCCGCAGGCCGGGATGGTGCCGGCGAATTTCGGCCAGGAGAGGATGGGCCGGCGCAAAGCCCGCGTCGTCATCCTCCTCCCCGCACAGCGCGGCGGCTCGCGCCGCGGCCCACGCCGCGCCAGGTCCCCACGACTCGACCTCGACTGCGCCGTTCGCATGCTGCAGATGGACGGTGGCGGGGCCTTCGGGCGTGAGCGTCGCGCGCCACGCCTCGCCGTCTCGCACCCTGAGCCATGCGCCCTGGCCGATCGGCGCGAGGGTCAGCCCTAGATCAAGAGCCTTGTTTGGAACGAAACGCGTGCGCAGAGGGGAGTCCAACTCAACTGATTATCGGAACCTCGAAGGTGAACGTGCTGCCTTTGCCCTCGGTCGAGTCGACAGTGAGGTCTCCTTCATGCATGCGTGCGATCTCGCGCGACAGCCACAGGCCAAGCCCCGTTCCGGCCACGTGCATCGTCGATTCGCGCTCGATGCGGCCGAACTTGGTGAACAGCTTCTCCTGGTCGGATGGCGCGATCCCAATCCCCTGATCGATGACGACGACCTTCGCCGTCTCGCCGTTGCGGTCGACTACAACTCTGATCGGCGTTTCCGCCCCCGAGTACTTGATTGCGTTGCTGATCAAGTTCCTCACCACAATCTGGAATCGCTCGGCGTCGACCTGCGCCTCGATTGGAACCTTGGGCAGGTCGACCTCCAGCTCGCGATCGGCCAGCATCGGCCGCATGCTTTCGATAGCAAGCTCCGTCAGCTCGACGATGTCGCCCGGCTCCTGGCGAAGGCCGAGGCGTCCTTCTTCGAGCCGTGCCGCTTCCAGCATCTGCTCGATCATCGAGTTCACCTCGTCTGCTTTCGCGATGAGCAGCGGAATCACCGACATGGCTTTGGGCGCCAGCGTGCCGAGTGAGCCGCCTTCCAGCATCGTCAGATAGCCCTTGATCACCGTCATCGGTCCGCGCAGCTCGTGAGAAGCGATGTTCATGAACTCGGTCTTCGCCTTCTCGAGGTCGTGGATGCGCGCGGTCAAAGTCACACGATCGAGAGCCGCCGAGATGCTGCTCGCGTACTGGCGGAGGCGTGTGACCTCGTCATCGCCAAACAGGGGAGTGAAAGGACCGGCCACAATCACCATGGCGCCCGGTCCTTGCTGGAAGTCGAGCGGGATGACGAGGGTCGTCGGCCCGCGCCGGGGCGAGCGAACTTCGCCGCCTGTTGCGTTGGCGGCGGCCGCGGCGGCCACCTCCTTTGCGCGGGTATCGCTGAGTCCGCGCGAGGACAGGATGGATAAGTCGGAATCGACGATGAGGGCGCCCGCGCCACCCACAAGGCGTGTACCCCATTCCAGTGCGCGCTGTGCCTGCGTCGCGCGGTCCGAGCTGAAGGCGAGCAGGCTGTGCAGCCCCTGACGAAGCTCCTCTTCCTCGGGTTGGCTCCACATGCGGCGCAACCACGTCGGCGGGTAGAAGCTGAAAAACAGCATCGGCACGATGGCGAGGGCGACGATGTCGAGCGCCAGCTGCGCCTCATCGTTTTGAACGAGTGCGCCGCCGATGGTCCCGAACATGATTACGGCGACGATGCCCGCGTAGCCGAGACTGAGCGCTCGCATTCGCGCCCCCTCGACCGCGGGTCGGCCGCGGGAGGCCAACCAAAAGGTGACGATCGGCTCAGCGACGCACAGACCCCACGCGGTCAAGATCGCGGCGAGAGCGATGGTTTGAAGCGGACCGTGGGGCTGCGTTGCATCAGCCGGAAGCTGGGCCACAACAGCCAACGCCGCGACCAATACGAGCACCACCGCCACCCACGCACGCGTCCTCGACCGGAGGGGGATGAAGGAGTCGCGGAACATGAGCAGGGCCCAACCTGAGAACAGGAACAGCAAGACTCCGACGTCGGTAAGGAAGGGCCCGTACGTACCGTCTTGCGACAGGCTGGGAGCAACAAGAACAAGTAAGGTGAGAGACCCGAAAGCGAGCGCGAGATAGCCCCGCCGGCGCTCCCGATGGCCGAGCCAGTCAGCAAGCATGGCGACCGAGAGGAGCACGAAGGCCACTTCGATCGCCAGGGGCATGACCGCGAGCACGACCGCCACTGGGCGGAGATTCTAGGGTGACGACATTTCGACGACAAGAGGTAAACGAAAATAGCCAGATGAAGTGGGTGACCCGCAAAAACGCCAGCGTCGACCGAATCGCCTGCCCCTGGTTGATCAAACGCTTCATCGATCCAGACGCCGAGTTCCTGTATGTGCCCGCGCCTGAGGTGATGGCCGTCGCCGAACGAGAGGGCGCGCATCCCTATGACGTGGGCGGAGTCGAGCTGGGCCACGTCGACGGCCGCTGCAGCTTTGAGTCGATCTTGCTCAAGTTCGGACTGAAGGACCCTGCGCTCGAGCGGCTCGCTTTGATTGTGCACGGAGCGGATGTCTCGGCCGATGTTGGCATCGCGCCGGAGGCTGCTGGGCTCAAGGCGATCGCCCACGGCTTTGCGATGGTCCACGGCGAAGAGGACCATCGCAAGATCACTCTGGAGAGCCCGCTATACGACGCCCTTTATGCCTGGTGCCAGCACGAGGTGGCTCGAGCTAAAAAGTCCGACTGATCGCGTCATTGCGGTCGGGACGACTCCGTTTGCCAAACAGCGGCCGAGATGCCGGCGATGAGCTGCCACCCGGCCGCCCCACCGAGCCCGTCGGTCATGACGACGATCACGTAGTCACCGTCTGGCCCTGATGTCACCAGGGCCGCGTCGTTCTCCACCGCATCGAGGGCTCCGGTCTTGTGGACGACGGTCGTGTCAGCCGGAGTCCCGGCCGGCACGCCCGCTTCGGTGGTCGTGTCAGTCAAGAGTGGATAGAGCCACGCTTGAGCGATAGCGCCGCCAAGCTCCCCACTCGCCTCGGCGACCCAAAGCGTGGCCAGGTCGGTCGCGGTTGTCGTGTTGCCTTCGAAGAATGCGGAGTTTGTCGCGCCTGCGGCTGCGGCCCATGCGTTGAGAGCGGAGGCGCCGCCGACATCACGAACCAGCATGTGGCCCGCGGTGTTGTCAGACTCCTTCGCGGCCCTCGAAGCGAGCTCGTTGCGCGCGAAACATTCGCCCGTCTGGTAGTCGTCAAACCAACCCTCTTCGTAATCCGAGGGGATGTAGCAAACCAGTCCGTTGGGGTCGGTCGTGCCCGCCGCGATGTTCTGCGCCTCCATCATCAGAGCGACGAGCTTGTAGGTGCTGGCGGCGGTGAAGACTGCGTCGCCCTCAACCGACCATGCCAGCTGGTCCGTCCCACCGAGCTCCACGATCGTGACACCGACTGTGGCGCCGCTTCCGGCAACCAGCTGTTGCAGATCCACAAGGAGCGCGTCGGCGTCGCGCAGTGCGGGTACGGACGCCGTCGCGATCGGCGCGATTGTCGAATCACTAGCGCCGGTTCGTGATTTGCTGGCCGCTGTGGTCACCGATGGAGATCCTTGACGACTGGCGCGTGCGGAGACCAGCAACGGCGATGTAGCCAAAGCGACGATTACAACGGTGAGCAAAACGCTGACACGCCGGACCACGACTCAAGGCACGTCCATGTGGAGAGCGTCGCGCCGGTTGCTGGGATCGCCCTGAGCGCGGTGTGTGAGGCGGCTGAGAAATTGGCGGTGCAATTCCGCACGTTTGGATCACGACGGGCGTTTGAGCGAGCGGGATTTGGCACGTTATGCGCGAAACGTGCGCAAGGTCAGGTTGGTGGCGGCTGGATAATCGACCGATGAGCGACTGCTGTTCGCCTAAGGGCTACCGCTGGGTGTTCAGCGAGCGGGCCGCGCTCAGTGAAGCGAAACGCTACCGGCGCAAGGGTCTCGATTCGACGTCGCGACGGATCGTCGAGTTTGTCAAGCGACAAGGCGTCGAGAACCGGACAGTGCTCGAGGTCGGCGGAGGCATCGGCGCCATACAGATCGAGCTCCTGAAAGCGGGGGCATCTCGAGCGACGAGCATCGAGCTGACGCCAACGTACGAGCAAGTTGCGGGGGAACTCTTGAAGGAAGCCGGCTTGCAGGATCGCGTTGATCGAAAGGTGATGGATTTTGTCGATGCCTCCGTCGAGCTGGAGCCGGCTGACATCGTGATCATGAACCGCGTCATTTGCTGCTACCACGACATGCCGAGGCTTGCCGGCGCCGCCGCGGATCGCACACGCGAGCTGCTCGTGATGAGCTATCCGAAACGGGCGTGGTGGACCACGATCGGATTGGGGCTCGCGAACTCGGTGCTGCGTGCGACTCGCAGGGAGTTCCACATTTTTTTGCATCCTCCTCGCGAGATCATCGCCACCTCAAAACGCCATGGCCTCCACCCGGTTCTCGATCAGGCGGGTGTCTTGTGGACCGTGGCGGCGCTGGAACGATCTCGCTGATTACCGAGGCGCTTTTATAGCCTCTTCGAGACCGTCGAGGATGAGGTCGAGCCCGAACTGGAACTCTTCCGCATAGTCGTAGCCGGCCTTCATCGCGTGCTCGGTGATCATCTCGGCGAGATGCGGGTACGCACCGGCCAGCTGGCGGAGGATGCCCTCCCCGACCTCCGCAACCTGCTCCGGCGTCTGCAGCGGAATGTTGATCTGCTGCAGAGCGAAACCGTAGACGTAGCCGTCGATGACGGAAAAGGCGTGGGCGGCCATGACGACCGTGAACCCCGCCTTCCGCAGGGTCCCGAGCACCGTGTCGTGGTGGCGCAACGTCGCCGGGCCGGGTTTGGTGCGCGACTGCATCAAGCTAGCCGCCCAGGGGTGCCGCAGGAGGGCTTCATGTGCCGAGATGGCTCGGTTGCGCATTGCCGGCTTCCACTCGGTTCCCTCGCTGGGCAGCTCGATCTCGCTGAAAACGAGATCGACGATCCCATCGAGAATGTCGTCTTTGTTGGCGACGTGGTTATACACCGACATGGCTTCGACGCCGAGCTCGCGGCCAAGGTTCCGCATGGTCAAAGAGTCGATCCCGCTCGAGTCGGCGAGAACTAGGGCAGCGCGCAGGACGCGCTCTCGTTTCAAAGGGGTTCGGGTCGCCATGCTTGACAAACTTACACCGTATGCCTTAACTTACGCCATAAGCTTACAGCGTATGTTCAAGGAGAGCCCAATGTCATCACCCAAGCGTCTGGCCAGAATCGCCGGAGTCCTGTACCTACTTGTCGGCGTCTTCGGCGGCTTTGCGGAAGGATTTGTAGATCCCAAGATGTACGTTGCCGGCAACGCGGCGGCCACGGCTGGAAACCTTGTCTCCAACGCCGGGCTCGTCCGCATGGGTGTCGTCGCCCACTTGCTGGATGGGACGTTCTTTGTCTTCCTCGCTTTGACGCTCTACATCCTGCTCATGCCCGTGAACAAGAGCGTTGCGAGGGCAATGGTCGTCCTCGTCGTTCTTGCGACCGGCATCATTTGCCTCAATGCGGTCTCCCAGTTCGAGGGCTTGCGAGTCGCGACCGATACCTCTTATGCGGCCGCCTTCGGAGTCGCCGGCTCAAACGCCCTGGCGCTGCTTTTGCTCGACACCCAGCACTACGGGACGCTGGCCGCGCAGGTGTTCTTCGGCCTCTGGCTCGTGCCACTCGGGTATCTCGCCTTCAAATCAGGATGGTTCGCAAAGTGGCTGGGCGTGGTGCTCGTCGTGGGAGGCGTCTGCTACCTCGTCGACCTGCTTGCGGCCTTCCTGGCCCCCGACTTGGGCAAGGAGATCCACTCCTTTGTCGTCATCCCGTCGGCGATCGCGGAAATCTCGATGGTCGTGTACCTGCTGGTGGTCGGCGTCAAGACGCCAAAGCCGGTCGCTCGCGTCATCGCGGCGGCCTGACGGCGAACATCTAAGTGGCTGGAGTAGCGCCGAAAACGCCAGTCGCGGTTTGGTCGGCTCCCAGTCGCGATGGAGCCGACCAAACTCTCTGGATCCCAGGAGGTCGCGCCCCTTATGACGTGGCCTCAAGCTTCAAAGCACGTGAGATCGTGGCCTTGCTTCGTGAGGCAACCAGGTACCTCAGCGACGTCAGGTGCAGCAGCACATATATAGGGACCATGAAAATCGGCACTACAGCTAGTGGTTGCATCCAGAACAGGACAGACGTTGGGTTGGTCAGTAGTACGTGGAGCGGCCCCGGAGTGGTGGCGAGTCCCAGAGCTGCGGCGTTGACAAAGTCGACCAGCCCCAAGACATTCCATACCAGGGCTCTGCCCCAACGGCCGGAGCTGACCCACCGGTAGGCGAACAACGCGCCCAATCCAACCAGGAAGTCTCCAGCTCCGGCAGTGACTCCAAAGATGGCCGGCAGGACGCCCAACAGCCCCAGCACAACGAAGACTGAGCCAGGG
>DATNOD010000044.1:0-12981 GCA_035601515.1 Candidatus Eiseniibacteriota bacterium
GTGCGCGAAATCCTGGCAAACGCCCGCTCGCAGCGACAGGACCTCATCCACCGAGCTGTACACGTTGGTCACCGCGCGGTTGTAGGCGAACTCGCGGCTGATCGCAAGCGTCAGGTTGTCGAGCGCCAGCTCCACGTCGGAGGCGGATTCGGTGTCGGCGATCGGTTGCCTGCTCGCGAGCTCTCGCACGCCCGGCACGTCTTTCACAGGCGAGCGAAAGCGCAAGAAGTCGTGGACCAGCTCTTCCCCAGGTTCACTGTCCAGCCTCAGTCCGGTTTCGACCACCGATGTGCTGGTCACGCTCAAGCTGGTATGAGGGCGAACCAGGTTGAAGTAGTGGACTTCGTTGCCGTATCCGTCGCGATATGTTCTCGGCTCGATGCCCGCGCTTGCATCGAGATCGAACTTCAGGCAGCGTTGCCCATTTCCGTCCATCGGTCGCAGCCGGAGCTCCATGGCGGTCTCCGCGATCGGCCCGGTGTACCGGTATTTGGTTTCGTGCACGACCTCCAATTTCATTGCTGCTGCTGGGGCATGGCCTGTCCCTCCTCGCCGAGGACGCCGGCCGGAACCTTGCTCGGGTGGAAGTAGGTCTCGCGCATCGCCAGTTCGAGCTGGCGCAGCAGTGTCCGGCATTGCATCTCGAAATCGCGCGCGTTTTCGGCGATCCCCTGCGTGTTCGCCTGCTTGAACAGCGATTGGAAGCGCGAAAGCAGGATCCGCGGGCGCGACCGGCGGCCCGTGCCATCGATTCGAGACACCGACTCGAGCGCTTCTGCGGCAGAGAATCGAGCCGAGCGCGGCAACGTGGCGTCGAGGAGCAAGCACTCGATCACGTGGTCAGGCGTCACACCGCCCGAGTAGCGCGCCTGGTAGGACTCGAACGCGAAGCACGACTTCAGCACCGCAGTCCACTCGAGCGCGTCCTCTGGGGTACCCGACAATTCGGCGGACTTGCGCGTCACGATCGCCGTCACGTTCGCCGCGCGCTCGAGGAACTTGCCGAGGCGAACGAAGTCGCGCGCCTCGTCGTGGGACATCGTGTCCTCGATCAGGCCGTCCACCAGCCGGACGCTCAGCTGGACGTTCATGAGGAACGGGTATAGATCAGGCTGCCAGCTGCCTTCCTGGACCCGCCAATGCAGCGCGTTGACCTGCTCGTATAGCTCCGTTGGCAACGAGGGGCGAACCGCCTGCGCCGCCAGGCGAGCCGCGGCGACGCTCGCCTGCACCGAGGGGCCCAGCGTCCCCGTGACCACCATCTCGACGGCCTGATCGCGGCGGCCTGTGTTGCTGCCCGGCCAGCCGGCGAGCTCCATGAACCTGATCCAGAAATCCGGCCCGGGCTCGTCGGTGCGATCCAGAGACAGCGCAACGTGCACCCCGAGGATTCGGGCCAGGTGGTCGGCGCGTTCGAGGTGGCGCCCCATCAGCGTCAGTGATGTGGCGGCCCGGCTAAGCATCTTGGCCGTTCACCCGGTCGACATCGCCGCCCGCCTCAGCCATCACCCACGTGTCGCGGCTGCCACCGCCCTGCGAGCTGTTGACGATGAGCGAGCCTGGCCTCAGCGCCACGCGTGTCAGGCCGCCCGGCGTGACGTGGACGTCGGGTCCGGTCAGCACGAACGGGCGTAGGTCCTGGTGGGCTCGGCGAAGCTTTCCGCCATCGAGGATGGGTTGCACCGACAGCGGCACGACGGGCTGTGCGATGAACGCACGAGGCTGGGCTTCGATGCGCTCCCGAAATGCATCGCGCTGTTCGCGAGTCGAGGCAGGGCCGATCAGCATGCCGTATCCGCCCGACGCGTCGACGGTCTTCACAACCAGATCGTCGAGGTGATCGAGCACGTAGCGCCGGTCTTCCGCAACGGCGCAGAGGTAGGTCGGAACATTGGGCAGGATGGGCTCCTCGCCGAGGTAGTACTCGATGATCTTGGGGACCAGCGCGTAAACGGCCTTGTCGTCGGCGACGCCGTTGCCCAACGCGTTGGCGATGGCGACGTTGCCGGCGCGGTATGCGTTGACCAGCCCCGCGACGCCGACGAGCGATTCCTGGCGCCCGAAGATGGGGTCGAGCCATTCGTCGTCGAGCCGCCTGTAAATGACGTGCACAGGCCGAAGGCCGCGCGTAGTGCGCATAAACACGTGGTCGAGGTCGACGACGAGGTCGGTGCCTTCCACGAGCTCGATACCCATCTGCTTGGCCAGGTACAGGTGCTCGTAATAGGCGGCGTTGTTGATGCCCGGCGTCAGCAACACCACCGTGGGATCGTCGACGCCCCGCGGCGCCAGCCAGCGGAGATGTCGGAGGAGCTCGTGGACGTAGCCTTCCACCGGGCGCACGGGATAGCCTGCGAACAGGTCCGGTAACACGCGCTTCATGACCTGGCGGTTCGCCAGCACGTATGAGACGCCCGACGGCGTGCGCAGGTTGTCCTCGAGCACGAAGAACTCACCTTTGTCGTCCCTGACCAGATCGATCCCGGCGATGTGGCAGTGGATGCCGTGCGGCACCGGGAGGCCCTCGATCTCTCTCAAGTACTGCGAGCTGCTGAGCACGATCTCCGGGGGCACCGCGCCCTGCCGCAGGATCAGCTTGCGGCCATAAACGTCATCGAGGAAGAGGTTCAGGGCCGTCAGCCGCTGCTTGAGGCCGGCCTCGAGGCGCTTCCAGGTCGCGGCAGCGATGACCCTCGGGATGATGTCGAAAGGAAAGACCTTCTCGTTGCCCTGGGCGTCCGGATATACCGCGAACGTGATGCCGTGGTCGCGGAACATCTGCATGGCGAGCTCGTGGCGGCGCTCGAGCTCGGCCGCGCCGAGGCGGTTGAGCTGCTCGAAAAGCCGGCGATAGCCCGGCCTCGGGTCGCCGGCGCCCGCAAGCATTTCGTCATAGAAGCCGTTGCTCTCGTAGTTGGCCCCGAGAGATTTCCTTGAAGCCACCGCTATAGTGTCTGCGCCATTCCGACTCCAGGAAAGACGATCAATTTACGGGTTGGCTGCGAGTTCAACTACGAGGTCAGCGCACCCACGACGATGACGGTGCAGGTGCGCCCACGATCCGATGCCCGCCACCAGCTCGTTACCGAGAGCTGGACGACCGAGCCTCCGCTCCCGGTTGACGAGTATGTGGACATCTATGGGAATCCCGTCAAACGGCTGGTCGCTCCTCGGGGAACGCTGACTCTCCGTTATGACGCGCGGTGTGTGGTGCCCGACGAAGCCGACGTCGACGGCTCTGGCGTGGGCCAGACGCTGGTCGAGCAGATCCCCGGCGAGCTGCTGCACTTCACGCTCCCAAGCCGGTATTGCCTCTCTGACGTGATGATGGCCACGGCCTGGGAGCTCTTCGGCCAGACCGAGCCAGGCTGGGCGCGCGTGCAGGCCATCTGCGACTGGGTCCACGACAACCTCAAGTTCCAGTACGGCGCGAGCAACCCGCTGACGACCGCCCTCGACGTCTTCAACAATCGCGCCGGAGTCTGTCGAGACTTCGCGCACCTCGCGGTAACCTTCTGCCGAGCGATGAGCATCCCCGCTCGCTACGTGTTCGGCTACCTGCCCGACATCTATGTTCCGGCGCCGCCGGAGCCAATGGATTTTGCCGCCTGGATGGAGGTGTGGCTGGGCGACCGGTGGTGGACTTTCGATCCCCGCAACAACGCCAGGCGAGTCGGTCGGGTGCTGATTGGACGGGGCCGCGATGCGCTCGATGTGGCGATGGTGACTACGTTCGGGCCGGCGGAATTTCGGTCGATGACGGTCTGGGCCGACCAAGCAGACGCGGCCTGATGGCGATCGAAATCGCGTCCGTGAACTGGCCGGCCGCACGGAGGGCGACATACAGCGTCACCCAGAGCTTCCGGTATGAATATCCCCAGCCGGTCAGCGACCTCAAGCACCGCCTCGTCGTGATTCCGCCTGAGAGGTTTGGCGATCAGCGGAGGCTCCGGCACCAGGTTTCGGTGGGCCTCGACGGAGTGACGCTCGACGACCTGAGAGACCGATTCGGCAACAACGTGGTCGAAGTCTTCGCATCGCGAGTGGCATCCGCGATCGAGTTCGACGTCAACATCGCCGTCGAGCGCCGGGCCGCCGAGCCGAACCGGCTGCTGGACGGCTGGCTCGCGGACGGCTACCTCCTGCAGCCTTCCGCGCTCACAACCCCCGACGCGCAGATTCGCCGTATCGCGGAAGAGCTCAGTGGATCGGCATCCTGGGGCCTGGCGCTCGCCGACCGAATCAATGGCTGGGTACACGAAGCCATGACTTATGAGTACGGCGTCACCGGGGTGCGGACGACCGCGGCCGCAGCGCTGGCCCAGGGGGCCGGCGTGTGCCAGGACTACGCCCACATCATGCTCACGATCTGCCGTGCCTGCGGCCTGCCCGCGCGGTATGTGTCAGGGCACCTGCTCGGTCAAGGCGGAACGCACGCCTGGGTCGAGGTAGTGCTGCCCACCAATGACGGCACGGGCGATGCGATCGCGTGGCCGTTCGATCCGACTCAAGCAAGCAGGGCGGGGCTTGGTTACGTGACGATCGCGGTCGGCGCCGATTATTCCGATGTGGCGCCGACGTCCGGGACCTACGTGTCGCCTTTTCTCGGGCGGCTCGAAACGCACAAGACCGTGACGCTCACCGGGATGGAGTACGGGGCTGGTTAGGCTGGACCCATCGCCCAGTCTCTGATCCGCAGCCGCAGCGGCGCGCTGATCGCCGCGCTCATCTTTTCGACACTCGCGACGGGAGTGATGCTGATCGCCGTCCCGCTGGAACTGCGCCAGCTGCGCGCGAGCCCGACTGAGATCGGCATCGCGCTTTCGATGTTCGGCCTCGGCATGTTCCTTTTCGAATGGATCTGGGGCGTGCTCGCGGACCGGATCGGGTACCTGCCACCGATGGTCGTGTCGCTGATCCTGTACGCGGCCGGGATCGTTTTGCTCTCGCGCGCGGATTCGGTATTCCTGATCGCGACCGCGTACCTGCTCGCGTCCGGAATGATGGTGGCGGTGGGGCCGGTCGGCCGCTCGTTCCTCGGCACCAACCTGCCGCCTAAGTATCAGGGCACCGGCCTGGCGCTGCTGGCGGCGATGTGGGTCATCGGCGAGGCGTTCGGCTCAGGGGCCGGAGGGCAGCTGATCGACCACCTGCCGATTCGCTCCGTGCTTTACGGGGCGTCGGTACTGCCCTTGTTGAGCGCCGCGCTTGTCATCCTCGTCTTCCGCGGTTACACCGACACGCACGGCAGCAGGTCATCGACCGAGCCCGTGGAAGACGCGCCAACAAGCCAAACAAGCGTCGTCCGGGTAATGGTCGTCACGGCCGCGATCGTCCTCCTGTTCCAGGTCGGAGCCGGCGGCGAGCTCGCCCTGCTGCCGCTCCTCGTCACGTCGCACCTGAACCTTTCGGCCGCGACGGCCGGTACCGCGATGTTCATCGTCGGCGCGGTCGGAGGAGTGCTGCTCGTCCCGGGTGGCATGGCCTCGGATCGCTGGGGCCGCCGCCCGACGATGATCGTCGGCGGCATCCTCTCGGCGGCCGGCTTCGGCGTGTATGCGATCGCCGGCAATTTCGGCGTGGTCGTCATCGGCGCCGTTCTCCGCACCGCCGGCGCTTCGCTCCTGTGGCCGGCCACCACCGCATGGATCTCGGAGTCTTCACCACGCCGGAACCACGCCTTGGTTATGGGGCTGTTCGGGGAGTTCGAAAACGTCGGCGTGACGGTCGGGCCGCTGCTGGGTGGCCTTGCCTGGTCAATCGCTGGGATCCAGGCCGCGTTCGTGACGTACGCGGCGGCCTCAGTCCTGGCTGCGCTTGTCGCCGCGCTCGCCGCCGGACGCAAAACCACGCGCGCGGAGCGGCTCGCGGTTCAGGCGCGCTGAAACCCCTCGGGGTCCACGCCTCTTATGGAATCCTCACCGGAGTCTTATATATCCGTGAGCATGACCAACCCCTTGATCCTGGTCGTCGAGGACGACGCGCGACTGGCGGCGACGCTCGAGCGAGTGCTTGTCGCCGAAGGCCATGAGGTCGCCAGGGCCGGCGATGGGATGCAGGCACTGAGGCGCGCGAAGGAGCGGCCGCCCGACCTGGTGATTCTGGACGTGATGCTGCCCGGCCTCGACGGCATCGGCGTGTGCCGCCGGCTGCGCGCGACTGGGCAGTTTCCGATCCTGATGCTCACAGCCCTGGATGGCACCGAAGACCGCGTCCGCGGTCTGGATGCGGGCGCGGACGACTACCTCGTCAAGCCGTTTGCGTACCAGGAGCTCCTTGCCCGTGTCCGCGCCCTTCTGCGGAGGACGGGTCCGGTCGACCACTTGCGGTTCGCGGACCTCGTCCTCGAGCCGGCGAGCCGCGGCGCCTGGCGGGGCGCGCGGCCTTTGTCGCTGACCCACACCGAATTCACGCTGCTCGAGCATTTCCTTCGTCACCCGCGCCAGGTGCTCACGCGGGAGCAGCTGCTCGAGGCGGTGTGGGCGGGCGAGCCGGAGAGCGACAACGTGGTGGCGGTGTATGTCGGGTACGTGCGTCAGAAGCTGGAAGGAGGCGGCGAGCCGCGGCTCCTCCACACCATTCGCGGCTCGGGCTACGCCCTCAGAGAGGGCTAGTGTCCCACCCCGGAAGTTCCTTGCATCTTCGACGGCCTAGGCGCCCGGGCGCCGTCTCACCCCGCGGAATCTTGCGATTCCGCGGGGACCCCGAGAAGGGCGCTGATGCCTGCGTTGGGGGGCCCGTCGCGTCGTCGCTGCCCCCGCGTCCACGACGCGGGGACCCCAGTAGGAGATGCGCTCCTCCTCGCGCCACCCCCGCCTTGGCACCGGGTGTCGAGGCCGCGAATATGCGTCGGACCTCCGGGGCGAGACACTAGATGCCGCTTCGGCTCCGCCTGGCCCTGTTCGGGGTTGGGGTCGTCGCTCTCACGCTGGTGATCTTCGGCGGCGTGCTGTATGCGCTTGTCTCGCGAAGCGTGAACACGAACCAGGACGACGCGCTGCGCACGCGAGCTCGCCAGGCGGCGGCCTCGGCGTCTTTGGCGCCAGACCTCGCTCCAAGGCCGCCGCTTGCGCCGGGCGACCTGCGCACGAGCACCGATGTCTTCGTCGAGGTGTTCGACCTCCGCTGGACGCTCATTTACACGACGGCGCAGCTCAATGGCCTCCCGCCAACGCCGCCCGCCAGGCTGCAGGCGGAGGCGCCCTCAGTCACCGAAGGCGCATTCGACACCAACGATGGCTTTCGATTTTTCGTGCTGCCTTTCGGCGACGGCTATGTCGTGACGGGTCAGTCGACGCGCGTGCCGCAGTCCAACCTGTCCGGCATCGTCGGCTTCCTGGTCATTTCCGGCATCCCGACGCTGCTGGCAGCGCTGGCCGCATCCTGGCTCGTCGCCGGCAGGGCGTTGAGGCCGTTGAAATCCGTGGCCGTCGCGGCGGAAGACATTGGAAGGACCCGCGATTTCGGGAGAAGGCTGCCGGCGCCACGGAGCCGAGACGAGGTTGCTGTGCTCTCGGCGAGCTTCAACGGAATGCTCAGCCGGCTGCAGGAGGCCTACGAGTCCCAGCGGCGCTTCGTGGCGGATGCTTCCCACGAGCTCCGGACGCCGCTGGCGACGATCCAGGGCAATGCCGGGCTACTCGCGCACGGTCCACCGATAGCTGAGCCGGTGCGGCTTGCGGCGGCAACCGACATCGCGGACGAGAGCGAAAGGATGGGCAGGCTGGTCGATCGTCTGCTCACGCTGGCGCGCGCCGACTCGGGGCTTCGCCTCGAGCTGGCGGACGTCGACCTGCGCGCCTTGGTGCTCGATGTAACTCGCCAGGCGGCAGCAGTCCACGCAGATCGGACCTTCGATGTTCAGGTGGTCGACGCGTCAGTCGCCGGAGACGAGGACGCGCTGCGCCAGCTCTTGTGGATCCTTATCGACAACGCACTCCACTACTCGCGTTCGAAAATCGCGGTCGACCTCGAGGTCGACTCCGGCTGGGCGAGGCTGATGGTCGGCGACGACGGCCCGGGGATCGCCGTCGAAGAGCGGGAGCGAGTCTTTGAGCGCTTTTACCGCTCGGACGCATCGCGCGCTGGGCAGGGCGCCGGTCTCGGACTGTCGATAGCGCTCTGGATCACCGCGCAGCACGGCGGCCGCATCATCGCGGACCAAAGCCAAGCCGGGGGCGCAGGGCTGTACGTCGACCTCCCGCTCTTACGACGTTCTTAGCAACAGCACCGATTCTTGGTTCATGTACTCGGTGAACCCGGAACACGCGATTGGTATCGTCGGCGGCCTTCTCGCTCTGCCCATAGCATTGATTGCACTGCACCTCCACCCACGCCGGCGTTCGGTGCCTGGCACCGTCCGCGCGGCTGCGGTCCTGATGGCCGTCAGCGGCGGCGTGCACCTGGCGCTGATCCCGCACCACCTGGCGACGGAGCCGGTCACGTCGGTGCTGTTCCTTCTAAACGGCCTTGCATTCATCGCCCTGGCGGTCACTTTCACGTGGAGGTACTGGCGCCTGGCGTCCGCCGGGCTGCTGATCTCGACCGTGCTCGCCTACCTCGTGTACGTCGGGATCGGATTCGAAGGTCCGGACCAGGTCGGCCTCGCCACCAAGCTTGTCGAGGTGACTTCCCTCGGGCTCGCCCTGGTGCCGATCCGGGGCGAGGCTGGACCCACGCATCGGTCGTGGCGCTGGGCCACGCTCGGCGTGGCGATGCCGATGCTGCTCGTCATCACCGGCGCGACCGTCTGGATCGTTGACCTGGCTCGTCCTGATCCGCGCCACGTCCATGCGGGCGCGCTTCTACAGGCGACGAACACCGTGGCCACACCTACGCAGGTCGACGCCGCCAACCGTCTGTATGCGGCGACGAAGACCGCGATCCTTCCTTATGAGGACTGGCACCAAGCGTGGGCTGCGGGCTATCGTCCCGGCGGCTCGACCACCCTGCCCTCATCGCACTGGATGAACCAGCGCTATGTCGACGCCGGCTACGTGATGGATCCCGAGCGACCGCAAGGACTCGTCTACGCCAACACGCATCACGGTCCCGTGCTGCTCGGCGCGATGTTTCAGATGAAGGGCCTGAACAGGTTCGGTCCCGACCCGGGCGGACCGATAACCGCGTGGCACCAGCACGAAAATATCTGCTTCACTCCGTTTGGCTTTGAGTTCAGCTTGATGACCCCCTACGCGACGTGCCCGATCGGGGCGATCGACATCAGCGCCCCGCCCATGCTGCATGTCTGGATCGTTGACAACCCCCACGGTGGACCGTTCGCGGTCGACATTGACTCATCGGTCGTGGCGGCAATGGACCGTTTGTGATGGAAAAGGCCGCCGGGCGCGCGCAGGGCGCTCATTCAACTGAAACCAGTCGGCCCGAAACCGTCTTCGTCCTGCTGCTAACGCAATCGATCTTCTGGATGGTGGCCGGCATCTCAGCCCTCCCGTTTGCGCTCGGTGGCGAGCTCCACATGATGGGGCTGGGCCTCGCAACCCTGCTGGCCGCGCTGCTCGTTTGCCTGGTTGCCATCGGAGTCTTGTGGCGCCGGCGCTGGGCGCGGAGAGCTGCAATCGGCCTCGAGATCGCTTGTCTGGCCGGCTCCGGCCTTCAGCTCGTGCTGCCGATCGGCGCCAACCACGCCCCAGTAGCGCTTCTCACCAATGTCGTGGTGCCGGCCGCGGTGGTCTGGCTTCTGTGGGGCCGGATGACGCGGTCTGTCTTCAGCTAGACGTGCGGCGTTTCTGCTCCAGCGCGAGGTTGGCCCGGGCAAGTTCCACGTAGAGCTCGCGATTGCGGAGAAGGTTGCGAACTCGCAGCACGACCTCGTCGCGATCGAGTGGCTTGGTCAGAAAATCGTCGGCGCCGAGAATGAGCGCGCTGTTGCGTGCGACGTTGCGGGTGTCTCCGGTGAGCATGATCACGGGCAGATAGCCCAGGGCGTTGCGCGCACTGCGGAGCCTGCGCAGGACCTCGAGACCGTCTGGCTCGGGCATGTGCAGGTCGAGCAGCACGATGTCAGGTTCGAATTCGGCGAAGACCTGCTCCACCTGGCGCGAGTCGTCCAGGGTGCGGATCTCACCGCCCGTACCCTCGAGGATCGCTTCGAGAAGGGCAAGATTGGCCTCCTCGTCGTCGACGACCAGGATCTTTCCGAACGGCACTACTGCGAAGCCGCCACGGGCGTGGCGACCGGCACCGTGAAGTGAAACTCGGATCCCACGCCCACAGTGCTGTCGACCCAGATCTTGCCCCCGTGCATATCCACGATCTGTCGAGTTATGGCGAGACCCAGACCCGTGCCGATGATCTTGGCTTTGGTCTTGTCCTCGAATCGCTCGTATCGACCGAACAGCTTCTTGACGAAGTCCGCCGGAATGCCGAGACCGTGATCGATGACGCTGACCTCGACCATGCCGTCCTTGGCTGCGCTCGTGACCAGGATCTCACCGCCGCTGGGCGAATATTTCACGGCGTTGCTGAGCAGGTTGGCAACGACCTGGAACAGTCGGTCGGAATCGCCGTTGACCGCGGGCAGGGCCGCATCCAAATTGGCTTCGATCGTATGTTTCGGGCTCACGGACCGCGCGCGGTCAGCCGCCTCGGTGAGGATGCCGTTGATGTCAACGGGGCAGATGTTGAGGGTCATCCGCCCGGCTTCGATACGATCGAGGTCCAGCATCTCGGTGATCATCCGGTTCAAGCGCTGGGCGTCGTTGTTGATGTCGCCCGCGAACGCCTTGGTTTCCTCTGCAGACAGCTCTTGATCTCGGATCATCTCGCTGAATCCCTGGATCCCCACCAGCGCGGTTCGAAATTCGTGACTGACCAGAGAGACGAACTCGCTTTTCAGCTGGCTCAGGCGCTCGAGCCCGGCGAGGTTGGCCATGGCCGCCTCCTGAGCGGTGTGCTGCGCGGTCGCATCCTCGAACATCGCCAGGAAGAAGTCCGTGTTGCCGCCGCGTCTCTTGACCGCCGTGGCGCTCCAGTGCAGCCACACGGTGCTGCCGTCGGCACGCAGCGCATGGCTGTCTGACTCGACGGTCTCCGCTGCTCCGGTCCAGAGTGGTTGCAGCGCGCCCACCACCCTCTCCATCTCCTCTGGCGGCATGAAGTGGGCGATCGAGCTGCCGATCATGTCGGTCGGCTTCGTGTGCAGCAAGGCCCCGAGCCGCGGATTGGCGTCGAGGATGCTCATGTCGGTGTCGACGCGGGCGATGCCCAGCGGCGCCTGGACGATGACCTGGTTCAGAAGAGCCGTGCGAGCCTGAACCTGAACCTCCGCTCGCCGGCTCTTGACGAGCAGGTTCAGCGAGTCGCGGTGGGTGAGGATCTGGTTGCACACGAACAGCACGCCGATGCTGCCGGCGAGGACAGTCAGGAACTGGTCCATGGCCTGGTTGATAAAGGCGATACGAATCGCCATCAATGCAGCCGCCAGCGTGGCGACCCAGGGAAGGGCCATCTGCCAGAGCTCGATCGGTCCCTCTTCGGTCTCGCGTTCCACACCCGCCACTGGCCACAAGGGCGCGAGCGCGATCAACAGGTAGCCGATGACCCAGCCGATGTCGAGGACGCTGCCGATCGCGCCATACGTGCCATTGGCGGTGAGGTAGGTGAACGTGCTGTCTGAAACGGCGATCGAAGCCAGCCCGGCGATCAGGAGCACCATGCGCCCGAACTGCGCCTTGCTCGCGCCGCGCAGAGCGATCAGCAGCACGGTGATGATCACGATGTCGCCGATGGGGTATGCGAGCCCGATCAGCGTCGCGGGGATCGGCTGCTGCGATTGGTCGTAAACGGTGCGGAGCCCCAATGCCCACGCCACGAACAGGAGCGACAGGGCGACGATTGCTCCTGATAGCACCGCCTCCCCACGAGTCGCGACGCGGCTCGGAGCCGTCGTGAAGGTGAGGACGCCTCCGATCGTCAGCGGGATGGCGAGCAAGAAGCCCGCGTCAGCCGGCGAAGGAAACGGCACCGCGATCCCCTGAAAGACCTCGTACCACGACCAGATGGCCTCGCCGATGGTC
Source organism: Candidatus Eiseniibacteriota bacterium (assembly GCA_035601515.1). GTDB lineage: Bacteria > Chloroflexota > Dormibacteria > Dormibacterales > Dormibacteraceae > UBA10449. The sequence goes on from DATNOD010000044.1 coordinate 12,039, forward strand.
CAGCTCGCGGCCGATGCGGCAAGCAGCGCCCACGCTGCTTGCGTCCGGCCCGATGCCCTGACCGCCGCAACAGCCAGGCTGACGGCCGCGATCCCGCTGGCCACCCCTTCACCGATGTCGTCAATGGCGATGGTGGTCTTGTCGCCGCCGAGGCGAAAGCCGGTCCAGATGAGGAAAAGGACTGAGGCCACCAGGGCCAGCGCCGCAGCGACCGCGAATCGCCTCCACTCAGGCGAGAGGGCGGCACGCCGAAGGAAGCTGGAGATCATTCGAGTGGTGCTGTCAGCCGAGGGCTGAATGCTGCTCAGCGCCGGCAGATCGGCGGGGGAAGTTTGCCAGGCCACTTATCGGGAACCGTATGTTAATTCAAACCAGCCTTGAGTTAACATTGCGCGACCGGAGCAGAGCCGCGAAAGGGTGAGATCGGGACTTTGTGAGGAAGCCGTCATCGAAAAGACCTGGTTTGAAAACCGCGCAGCCGCCTTCGTTGTGGAGGCGGGCGACGAATGGCTAGAGGCCGACGAAGGCGCGTCTGACCGCTCGCCGGCCGTGCTTGCCGTAGCGGTTACGGCCCTGCTGCTGGCAACTCTCCCGGCGTTAATTGGCACGGCCATCCTCCTCGGGACGACAGTACCACTCGAGTTTGGCGCGGGAGCCGCCATAGCGATCCTTGGCGGCATCAAGCTCGCCGCGGCCGCATCGGGCCTGGTGGCCGCGATTCGCGAGCCGCGGCAGGCCTGGCTACCGATTTCGAACCTCTAGCGGTCTCGTGCCGCAAGGGAGGTGAGATTTGATGAGGAAGCTGATCCTGGCTGCCATCCTGGCGGCAACGATGGCGCTCTCGCTGGCGACGACCGCCGGCGCGGGTGTTCTTCCACCCTGCTGCTGATCGACTGGAAACGCACTGAACTGCGTTAATCCAATCGTGTCGATCCCTCGTGGT
>DATNOD010000045.1:0-15244 GCA_035601515.1 Candidatus Eiseniibacteriota bacterium
GCCTCTGGTGTCGGATCGGGCAATTCGTGAATGGAACCTGGACCGCCGTAGCTGTCGTAAGCGAATGCTCGCATTAGCTCACCCCCCGGAGAATCTGCCTTTGAGCTTCAACCATCTTCAACCTGGAAAGTCGTGCTGATCTGATTTTCAACTTCCTGCTTGCAATCTGGCGAGAGGACTGCCGCAACGTTAGTCCGCCCGCGGACGATTCCCGAACTAACATGAGGCCCTTGACCGCGACCGCGGATTCGAGGACCGATCCGGACGAGCTCCGGGACCTGCAATGCGGCTCCGCGTGCAACAACCAATCCCGCCTTAGACAGATCGTATTGTTGAGCCGCCGGCTCGCCGAGTAAGCTCCGGGAGAGCGATGGCGAGGCTTCGCTATGTAACGCCGGCGGACTCACCCGATCCGGAGCGGATGGAGCATATCTACTCCCAAATCCGCGGCATGGGTCGCGGCGTCAACCATCTCTATCAAGTATTGGCGAACCAGCCTGCTGCGCTCGAAGCCTTTCTCGGCATGTCGCGCTACATTCGAGACGACTCGAGCCTCAGGCCGGCACTTCGAGAGATGGCGATTCTCGCGACCGCTGAGGCGCTCGACCAGCCGTACGAGATCGCTCACCACCGTCCCGCAGCGCTCCAGTCAGGGGTAACGCCGGAGAAGATCGACACCATTCTGGCCGGTGAAACTCACGAGCTCGCGCCGGTCGAGCGCGCAGTCGTCACGTATGCGCTGCAGGTTGCCCAAGAGCGGAAGGTCGATGACGCAGCGTTTGATGAATTGAGATCCTTCTTTTCTGATGCTGAGATTGCGGACCTCGTCTTGACCGTGGCCTGGTACCACCTGTGCGCGGCCGTGTTGGGCCCGCTCCGAGTGGAGCTGGAGGTGGACGCAGCGCGAGATGTCACCTGACCAGATCTATCCAAATTCATCTTCCAACTCCGCCCGCCTGCACGAGAGGGCGCAACGCGTCCTTCCGGGAGGCAACACCCGCACGACCGTGTTTCGTGACCCGTATCCCATTTACGCGCACTCAGGCAATGGCAGTCGGATCCTTGACGTTGACGGAATTGAGCGAGTCGATTTCCTCAACAACTACACCGCCCTGATACACGGTCACGCGCATCCGTCAATCGTGCGTGCTGCAACCTCAGCGGTCGAGAACGGGAGCTGCTTTGGCGCACCGACTGAGTCGGAAATTCGCCTCGCCGAGATGCTGGTCGAGCGCGTCCCCGGCTGCGAGAACGTCAGGTTCACGAATTCGGGTTCCGAAGCGGTGATGATGGCTGTCAAAGCTGCGCGCGCATACACCGGTCGGCCCAAGATCGCGAAGTGTGAGGGCCTATACCACGGCAGCTACGACTTCGTGGAGGTCAGCCTCGACTCATCGCCGGCTGACTGGGGAGACCCCGCCCAGCCCAATCAAGTTCCCTATTCGGCCGGCACCCCCGCAAGCGTGCTGTCGGACGTGGTGGTTCTTCCTTTCAACGATTCCGAAGCCAGTCTGCGGCTCCTCGAGCAACACGCGACGGAGCTGGCGGCGGTGATCGTCGACCCGCTGCCCAACCGGATCGGACTGATCCCCGCCTCACGCGACTTCCTTGCGACTCTTCGCAGCTTCTGCTCCAGGGCCGGCGTGGTCCTCATCTCGGATGAGGTCATATCGTTTCGGATTGGATATGGAGGGGCCGCGGCGGCGTTCGGATTCCAGGCCGATCTGATAACGCTCGGCAAGGTGATCGGCGGTGGATTTCCCGTGAGAGCGGTGTGCGGTCGGAAAGACGTCATGTCGGTGTTTGATCCCACGACCGGCAAGCCTGCTGCCCCGCACGGCGGGACCTTCAACGCAAACCCCGTGACCATGGCGGCGGGGTCCGCCGCATTGGAGTTGCTCACCCCCACAGTTGTTGCTGATCTGAACGAGCTGGGCCAGCTGGCGCGCCAGCGCATGCAAGCAGTCATCCATGAGGCCGGCGTTCCTTGGCGTGTTACAGGCGAAGCTTCACTCTTCCGCTTCGTGCCTGAACAGAGGGAGCTGGTCGGTTATCGATCGACTTGGGCGGATCCAGAATCGGCGAGGCTCATCGAGCGCTTCACCGGCTCACTGCTCAACCACGGAGTGTTGGTCGATCCCGGCGGGCTTGGTTGCCTCTCAACCGTGATGTCAGAGGCTGACGTTGACATTTTGGAGCATGCGGTGGAGATCGCTCTGCGGGAAGCAAACATCCACACTCTGGAAACCACCTGAGCGGTGCTACCGGCTGAAGCGGCGGGGCGTCCGAAGAGCCCACATTCACCGCTTTGATGTTCGTGAGCTCGTGCCGCGCCTGGACGATGGGCTTGCCCATCTCGTCGACCAGGGTTCGGCTCAAGCGCTCGCGGTTATCCCTTATTAGGCCTCCGCGCGGCGCATTGAAGCCTCACGTTCGCCGAAAGTTACGGCCCGACTCTGATCGAGGCCGTGCTTTAGTCTCCCTTTGGGATGAGCCGGCCTGCGGGCGCAGCTAAGTACGTGCGAGCCGACGGGCTCGAGAAGGTGACCGGCCAGGCGCGGTACGCGGCCGATCTGCTCCTTCCCGGCATGCTCGAAGGCCGCTTCCTGCTGGCCGGCCACGCACATGCGCGGATCAAGGAGATCGACATCGACAAGGCTCGGCGCCTTCCGGGGGTCGCAGCCGTGATCACGCAGGCAGATGTTCCGCAGCTCCACTACGGCAGCGCGGTCAAGGACCGGACCCTGTTCGCGGATGGAGTCGTGCGGTTCGAAGGAGAGGTCGTCGCTGCGGTCGCGGCCCGCACCGCCGAGATCGCATCGGCGGCTCTCGAGCTCATCCAGGTCGACTTCGAGCCGCTTCCTCCGGTCACCGATCCAGAGGTTGCGCTCCAGCCCGACAGCCCGCTGGTGCATCCGGACTGGAGCTCGTATCAGGCGTACGAGGGCCTCATCCGCGGCGGCAACGATTGCGCGTACGTGACGATCGCGAAGGGCGACGTCAATGCGGGCTTCGCCGCTGCGGACGCGATCGTCGAGGAGCGTTACAACTGCGACCAATCGCATCCGGTGCCAATCGAGCCGCACACGGTGCTGGCTCAGTGGCAAGGCGAGAAGGTCACCATCTGGTCGACCTCTCAGGTGCCTTTCGCAGCTCGCGCCGGCGTGGCTGAGACCCTGCAGATGCCCGAGAGCAACGTTCGCATCATCGTTCCCCACCTCGGCGGCGGTTTTGGCGGCAAGTGCGAGTTCCACTTCGAAGCGCACGTCGCGGCGTTGGCCCGGAAGGCGGGCCGGCCGGTGCGTGTCGTCTTCAACCGGCATGACGAGTTCGTCGCTCCGGACAAGGTCAATCACCCGATCGTCATCGACCTGAAGACGGGTGTCACGCGCGAAGGCATGATCACCGCGAGGTCGGCGCGGATCGTTCTCGACACCGGCGCCTACGCATCGGACGCGCCCAGCATCGCCGAGATCGCCACCATGATGGCCGCCGGGCCGTACGACATCCCCAACCTGGACATCACGGCGCACACCGTCTACACGAACAAGACGCCAGCAGGTTCCGTGCGCGCGCCGTCGGGTCCGCAGGTCGCGTGGGCTGTCGAGCAGCACACCGACGAGGTGGGGAGGCAGGCCGGTCTCGACGGCTACGAGATCCGAATGCGCAACCTGCTCGAGGATGGAGACGAAGGTCCCACCGGACAGCGGATGAAGGCGGTTGGAGCCAAGGCGTGCCTCGAGAAAGCGGCCGAGCTGATTGGCTTCGGAGACTCGCCCGCGTCTGATGAGGGGATCGGCCTTGCGTGCGCCTGGTGGTTCAGCTACCCGGCCGCATCCTCAGTGAGCTTGAAGGTGAACACGGACGGCTCGGCAACCCTCGTCACCGGCGCGCAGGAGAACGGCTCTGGAGCTGTGATGGGCCTGGCGCTGATCGCGGCGGAGGAGCTCGGGATCAGCCCCGACCGCGTCTCGATCCTGTATCAAGACACCGACGCCGGAGCCTGGGACATGGGCAGCTCGGGCAGCCAGACGACCTTCAACAACGGACGGGCCGTGATCACGGCCGCCGCGGAGGTGCGACGACGAATCCTGTCCATCGCGGCAGAAAAGCTCGAGGCCTCGGCCGATGACATGGAGATCGTCGACGGCATCGTTCGCGTTCGCGGCGTCCCCGGCACGGCCATGTCGGTCGCTGAAGTCGCATCCGCGCTGTTCGCCGGCGGCGAGCTGCTCACTGCGCAAGGATCTGTGATCGCCGAAGCCCTGCCCGACAACTTCGGTGCCTCGTGCTCGGGGCGGGTTGTGTTTCCGGCCTTTGCAGATCCGACCTTCACATGCCAGGCGGCGCGCGTCGCGGTCGATGCCGAAACCGGCGTGGTTCGCGTGCTGGAGCTGGCGGCTGCCCATGACTTCGGTCGAGTGCTGAACCCCGAAGGCGCTCGCGGTCAGGTCGAGGGCGGCGTCGTGCACAGCATCGGCATGGCGCTCACCGAGGGCACCACTTACCGTGAGGGTCGCCAGGTCAATCCGCATCTGCTCGACTACAAGCTGCAGACGTCGGCCGATGCGCCCGCGATCCGGGTCGAATTCATCGAAACCTCTGGCGCGATGGGGCCCAGAGGCGGCAAAGGAGTGGGCGAACCGCCGATCATCGCGGCTGCTGGGGCCGTCGCCAACGCGATCGCTGCCGCCACCGGCGCCCGCGTACGCCACCTCCCGATGACCGCGCCCAGGGTCTGGGCGGCGGTCAAGGAAGCCGCGGCGAAATGATCGACCGCACCTACCTCGAGCCAACAAATCTCGAGCAAGCCAGGTCCATGCTCGCGGCGAATCAGGGATTGAGGATCGTGGCGGGGGGGACGGACCTTGTCGTCGCCGCGCGCAGCGGCAAGGCGTCGCTGCCTGAAAGGCTGATGGCGATCCATCGCTTGAAGGAGCTGTCCGGGATCCATCCCGACCGGGGCCGAGGGCTCAGGATCGGGGCCCTCACCACACACGGAGATCTCGAAATTTCCGACATGGTCCGGGACTCATGGACCGCGCTCTCCGACGCGTCGGCGCTGGTCGGCTCGCCTGCGACGCGCCACGTCGGTACGGTCGGCGGCAACGTCTGCAACGCGTCGCCCGCAATGGAGCTGGGCAGCCCGCTCCTGGTCTTCGATGCCAGGGTCGAGCTTGCATCTGCCGAAGGCGTGCGTAGCGTCCCGTTCAGCTCGTTCGTGGCCGGCCCCGGAAGCACCTCCGCTCATCCCGGCGAGATTCTGGTCGCGGTCGTGCTGCCACCGCTCCAGGGCCCCGGACGAGCGGGCAGCGCTTACGTGCGCCTCGAGTACCGGCTCGCGATGGAGATCGCGATCGTCGGCGCGGCCGCCCTGGTCCGCCTCGACGATGCCGATCGGTGCATCGACGCCAGGGTGGCGCTCACGGCGGTGGCGCCGACATGCGTCCGCGCGACGGAGACCGAGGAGATTCTGCGCGGCATGACGATCGATTCCGAGTTACTGAAGCGTGCCACCGGCGTCGCCGCGGCCTCGGCGCGACCTATCGACGACGTTCGCGCAAGCGCCGACTATCGCAGCGCGATGGTGCCCGTGATGGTGCGGCGCGCATTGACAACGGCACTCGGCCGCGCGCAGCGGAGTCGCCCGTCGTGAAGTACGCGATGACCCTCGACGTCAATGGCACCACCTACACAGAAGAGGTTGAGCCGCACCGCTCGCTGCTGTCGGTCCTCAGAGGCGAGCTCGGTCTGACCGGAGCCAAGGAAGGCTGCGACGACTCCGAATGCGGTGCTTGCATGGTGCTGCTCGACGGCAGGCCGGTGAACTCGTGCTCGTTCCTGGCGCTGCAGGCAGCGGGCAGAACCGTGCAGACGGTTGAGGGCCTTTCGACAGATGGCGCCCTTCATTCGTTACAAACCGCGTTTCTCGAGCAGGGCGGGGTGCAGTGCGGCTTCTGCACACCGGGGATGCTGATGAGCGCGAAAGCGCTGCTCGACCAGAGCCCACACCCCACGGAGGCCGAGGTCAAGCACCACCTCGGCGGAAATCTTTGTCGGTGCACCGGTTACGCCGGAATAGTGCGGGCGGTCATGAGGGCTGCCGGCGGCTCGTAGACCGGCGCATCCAACGGTCCGGGGTCGTGTTGAGTGGGCGGCAGCGCCCAGCCGGTCCACGAGCAGGCGGTTTCGAACAATTCCTGGACGGTGGCCACCTGCCCTCGGGCCGGGCACGTCGAGCGGCGAGATCGGATCGGCCTTGGATTCAGAGGCACTGTCAGGCGTCGCGCTCGACGTATTTGAAGAAGAGCGCGGAATGCAGGGCTTGGCGACCCGTCCTCGCGCGCGTCCTCCCTGTTCGGGAGCGGCGGCTGGTCGGACCTGTGGATCTACGTCGCCGGCCCATTCATCGGTGCAGCGATCGGGGCCGGCATCCATCGCCTGCTGGTTAGCGGCGAGAAAATCGCGATGAGACCGTCGAGATCAGCGGCATAGATACCCTGTGCCTGGTGGCCAAGACGGCGGCGGATGGACCGGCGATCCCGACAGCTAGGCAATTTTGGGAACATGGCACTTCCTACCATGACCTACCTCGACGCGAAGACGCGTGCCCGTTTGCCCAACAGTGCGTTCGCATACATCGATTCGCGCGGGCGCCGTCGATTGCCGATCAACGACGAGGCCCATGTCCGCAACGCGTTGTCGCGCTTCAACCAGACCACCTTCGAGGACGAAGCCGCTCGAGATCGGGCGCGCACGAGGCTGCTAAACGCCGCCAAGCGGTATGGGATCGTGCCTGTCGGCTTCATCACCGGGCAGTTGCAGAACGTGCGTATCCGTGGCGAGATCGAGGCTCGAGCGAGCGAGGTGCGCTCAATGCCGACTGGCTTCGTCACCTTCTTGCTCGCCGATATCGAGGATTCGACCGGTCTCGTACGGCACCTTGGCGATCGCTACTCAGGGTTGCTGGCCGATGTCCGCACGCTACTCGGTGACGCCGTCCGCAAGTCGGGCGGCCGCGAGGTCGACGTCCGCGCCGACGAGTTGTTCGCGGTATTCAAACAGGCGCCGTCGGCTCTCGATGCCGCGCTTGTGATTCAGCGCAAAGTTCTCGTGACGGTCTGGCCAGACGACCTGCGGGTGAGAGTCAGGGTCGGCCTGCACACCGGACGTCCCACATTGACCGACACGGGATACGTGGGCATCGCGGTTCACCTTGCGGCTCGGGTCTGCTTCGCGGCCCACGGGGGGCAAATAGTGCTTTCACGCGCCGCCCGCGACGCGGTTGACGGCCATCAAGCCACCGGCGTCAGCTTCAGAGATCTTGGCCTGCATCAACTCCAAGGTCTGCCCGGGCCCGAAGCGCTGTTCCAGGCCGAAGCCGCCGACTTGCCGTCCGAGTTCCCTCCGCCAAGAACCGCCAGTTCGACTTCGTCCACCTGATCGATCCGGAGAGACGTCATCGGGGGCGCCACAAAAGCTCGTGCGGCGGGTCGAGTGGTCCAAAGATCGCTTCGAGCTCAGGGTCGTGCGGGTTGATGACGACGTCGGTCGGGTCGAACCTGAGCCGCTCCCACCCCTGGGCCTGGAACCAATCTGGGCTTTCAGGACTGATCAAAGCAAGCACGCCGCCGCGCGCAGTCGCCCGCTCGAGCTCGAGGACTACGCCAGGATCGGGCGGAACGCTGGCGCAAGACACGGTCAGATCAGCCCAACCATCCACAATCGGGAGAGCGTGGAAGAATCCAGCCCGTACTTCGGCACTTGGGCATCGTCCTGTCAGGATGCGTCGCAGGCCGGAGGAAGGGTCTACGCAAACGAGCTCAACCGCTCGGGGGCACAGGTACACGGTGAGCCGGCCGCTGCCTGCGGCCACTTCGAGGACCCGCCGTCCATCGATCTCGAGCTTCGCGAGGATTCCCGGATGAATAGGCTCGGCCTGGCTGAGGGCGTCCCAGAGCTCTGGCTCGAGCTCATATACCATCGGCCAGAACAGGGCTCGGCGGAGCCGCTCGGCGGCCTCTTCGTCGCCGCGCGCGGCCGCTTCGCGTTCAGCAGCGGGCACGGCGGTCAGGTACGGGGTTGGCAGCCGACCGACATCATCGAGGCTGTAGCGTTGCCAGCCAGGGGGAGCGCTGGAAGCAGCCTGGAAGTAATCCACCTCTAGTTCGATTCAACCGTATGGACATGAGCCCATCCCAGCGTGTCAACGTGACCAGAAGACTGACCTTTGCGGCCGGTCACATCCTTGCCAAGCCAGAGTGGGACGCGGCCCGCAATCGCGAGGTATTCGGGGCCTGTTCCGGAGACCACGGCCACAACTACGAGCTCGAGGTGACTGTCAGTGGATCTGTTGATGTGAATACGGGAATGGTGATCAATTTGAGGGACGTCGACCGGATTGTGAAGGACCTGGTGATCCACGACGTCGACCATCACCACCTGAACCGCGACGTGCCTTGGCTTCAGGGTTGCCTGCCCACCACCGAAAATGTCGCCCTGGCGATCTGGGGCCGCCTGGACGGCAAGCTGTCATCCGCTCGGCTGGAACGGGTCCGCTTGAAAGAGACTGAGAACAACGTCGCCGAGGTTGAACGCTGATGAGCATCGCGGCCTCATCTCTCACGCCCGGTGATGAGCTCGCCGACACGGTGGCAGCTCTTCTCGAGCAGCTTGGCGAGGACCCAGATCGCGAGGGTCTGCGTGAAACCCCAAACAGGGTCGCCGACTCCCTTCGAGACCTCACCGCGGGCTATGCCGCCAATCCATCGACCATAGTCGGCGATGCCCTGTTCGCCGTTGAGGATTACGACGACATGGTCGTCGTGAAGGACATCGCCTTCTTCAGTTTGTGTGAGCACCATCTCCTTCCATTCTTCGGGCGCGCGCACATCGGCTACGTTCCGGACGGCAGGGTCGTGGGTCTGAGCAAGCTGCCGCGCCTCGTCGACGCCTATTCCCACAGGCTTCAACTTCAGGAACGGATGACTCGGCAGATAGCGGACGCCATCAATACCGTGGTCACGCCGCGCGGGGTCGGTGTCGTTGTCGAGGGTCGCCACCTATGCGTCGAGATGCGTGGGGTGGAGAAGGAGAGCTCCCAAACTGTGACGTCGTGCATGTTGGGCGTTTTTCGAAGGGACCCGCGCACGCGCGCTGAATTTCTGTCTCACTTCCAACAAAGCCACTGAAGATCGCGGTCGTCTCTTCGCTGGTCACTCGCCTTCAACCCGCCCAGCTTGGCGGTGCACAGGCCTTCCTGTGCGATCTGGCCACCGGTCTGTCCCAGCGGGGACACGAGATTCTTCTCTATTGTGCCGAGGGCTCAGTGCTGCCTGGAGTAGATCTCGTTGAGATTCCGGTTGCGCCGGGTGCGGATCAGGCGTTGATGATGCCGGGATCGAGCGATGAGCCGGCGGCATCGCCGGCCATGCGTCGGGCCTTCGAGCTCCTTTTCAAGGAGCTCCGCAGGCTGGGTGCAGACGTCGTGTCACAGCACGCGTTTGATGCTGAGGCAATTGAGATGTCGGATGGCCTGCCGGTGCTTCACACCCTCCACTTGCCACCGATCTCGAATCGAGTCCTGGGCGAGGTCCTCAAGAGCCGGGCCGCGTTTGCCACGGTGTCGGAGTCGTGCCGGCGGGCGTGGGCGAAGGCAGGTGCCGCCAACGTCAGCGTCATACGCAACGGAGTGCCTGTGTTCACAGTCGAGGAGGTCCCGATCCGCGAGGATGCTTTGCTGGCAGGCAGGCTTTCGCCCGAGAAGGGATTCGAAGACGGGATTGCGGCCGCTCGCGCGATTGGTTTGCGACCGGTTGTGGTGGGGGTGCCTTATGACCAGAGCTACCAGCTCGCCCTGGAAGCCGCTGTCGCACTGCCGCCGCAACCGCGATCCCAGTTGTGGCGGCTGATGGCTGGAGCGAGGGTCACTCTGCTGCCTGTGCACTGGGACGAGCCCTTTGGGATGGTTTGCGCCGAAGCACAGATGGCAGGTTGTCCGGTCGCCGGATACTCTCGCGGAGGATTGGTCGAGATTGTTGAGCCGGGAGTATCGGGCTTCCTGAGCGAACCCGGCGAAGTCAAAGGCTTGGCAGCGGCCGCCCTGGCCGCAACCAAGCTCGATCGTGCGGCCGTTCGCGCATCCGCCGTGAACCGCCTCGGCCTCGACGCGTCGCTTGACGCCTACGAAGCTGCCCTGGCGGTGGTGGCCGGTTGATCGCGGTCGTCACCGGCGGATCCCGCGGCATCGGAGCGGCGGTGATGCGAGAGATGGCGGCTCGCGGTTACGACTGCCGCGACCTCAGTCGCACGTCGGGTCACGATGCGGGCGACGAAGCATCGGTCAACCGATTTTTCGGCGAGCTCGGGCGGCTCGATGTGCTCGTGAACAATGCCGCGATCCTCGAGCTCGCCCACGTTGTCGACATGAAGGTCGAGACGTGGGACGAAGTGATACGAGTCGATCTGAGAGGTGCGTTCCTGTGCTCGCAGGCCGCCTTCCGACTCATGGGGCCCGGCGGCACGATCGTCAACGTGAGCAGCCTGTCCGGCGTTTCAGGGACCGATAAGTTTCCGAAGATGTCAGCCTATGTGGCGGCGAAATCGGGATTGGCCGGACTCACCGAGGCCCTCGCCGTCGAAGGCCGGCCCCTCGGAATTCGTGTCAACGCGGTCAGCCCCGCCAGTGTTGACACCGACATGGGCCGAATGGCCGGCATCGGCCAGGAGCCCCTTTCGCCCGAGGAAGTCGCTCGCGTCATCGCCTGGCTTGCCACACCCGAATCCGCTCCGTTGACCGGCGCCAACATTCGGATCGATCCACCTGCCCGTGGCTGACCGTTTGTCGGTCGTAGTCGTGGGCGCAGGCCTGGCCGGCGCTAACGCAGCGCTCGAGCTTGCGCGCCTCGCCCCCGATGCTCACATCACCCTCATCGGTTCGGAGGCGCATCTGCCATATCAGCGACCGCCGCTATCCAAGGGCTTTCTTCGTGGCACAGAGCCGTTCGACACCGCGCTCGTGGCGCCTCGCACCGACTACGAGCGCCTTGGAATCGACCTCATGCTCGGAAGGAAGGCGGTCAAGCTCGAACCGGAATCCAAGCGGATTCGCCTCGACGGCGACGAAGTCATTCCCTATGACCGATTGCTGATCGCCACCGGTGGGCGCAAGCGTCACCTTTCATTCCCAGGCTCAGACCGACAAGGCGTCTTCGATCTACGCACCGTGGAAGACTCCGAGCGGATCCGGGCCGCAGCTCGCGCAGGAGGGCGAGTCGTGGTGATCGGTCTCGGCTTCATCGGCTGTGAAGTGGCTGCGTCGCTGCGCATGCTTGGAGTCGAGGTGACCGCCATCGATCCGGGCCGGGCCCCGCTGGTCCGTGTTCTCGGGCCCGAGGTTGCCGGCGTCATCGCCGCACTCCATCAATCGCACGGAGTGCAGCTGGTGTTGGGTGACGGCGTCGATCGGTTGGAGGGTGTTGGACGAGTCGAGCGCGTCGTCACCAGGTCGGGCCGGACGTTCGAATGCGACTTTGTGGTCGCCGGCATCGGTATCGACCCCGAGGTCGATCTCCTCAGCGCGGCCGGCGCGCGGATCTCGAACGGTGTTGAAGTTGACGAGTTCTGCCGGACCAGCCTGCCTGACGTCTATGCGGCCGGAGACATTGCAGACCACGCTCACCCGCTGTTTGGACGAATTCGAGTCGAGCACTACAACAACGCCGAAAAGCAGGGACGTGCGGCAGCTGCATCACTCCTGGACCGGGGCGTGCCATACGACTACGTACATTCCTTCTGGAGCGATCAATTCGATCAAACGCTCGAGTACGTCGGTTTCGCAGCGGAGTGGGACAGCATCACCGTTGAGGGCTCGCTGAGGGATCGCGACTTCATAGTTCGCTACTGGAGTGGAGGCAAGCTGCTGGCTGCGGCTGCGATGGGCCGCGGCGGGGACCCTGAGAGCGAGGAGCCGAGCGAGCTCAAGAGCATCGCTTCCCAAATCCGCGCCGGACACCCGCAGGCCTAGCCCTAAGGCCGACATCCCCCAGCATCGGGATGCGTGACCGGCGATCCGGTCCCGAGCGATCTCACAGGAACAGGAGGCGGGGCGCTCGTCGGGTTGCCGTCGCAGCCGTTGTTGTGGTGGCGACCTCCCGCAGGGGCCGTGCCCTCTGAAACGGGAGTCGTCTCAGGCGCGATGGTGCTCGCTACGACGATGTTCGGTTGAAGCGATGACGGCTGCGTTATCCGTGAATCGATTGACGGTACGTTCGGCGCGGCGACACTCGATTGCGCTTTGGCGGTACCGGGCGAGTTCTGGGGTGTGATGGAATCAGAGGTGAAGGCGACGATGCCCAGGACGGCCGCCGACATCGCACCTGCGGTCAGCGTATTGGCCACCCTCTGAGCTCGGTCGGTCGAGCCGGCCGCGGTGGTGACCCAGTGCCCCACGCGCGTGGCAGGGCGTAGAGCCGAGGTCGCCGCCACCAGAATCAAAGCCGACAGCCAGACTCCGGTTCGGCCTATGTATGCCTCGAGGAGTCCCAGAGCTATCCAAAGCCGGCGTCGAACGGTCGTAACGGAGACTCCCAGCATCGCGGCGATCTCGCGATTGGTGCGGCCTTCGAGGTAGGCAAGTGTGATGACACGCCGCTGTTCGGGACCGAGCTCTGACAGTCCGCCGCGGACCGTATGCCTGTGTAGTGCTGCCGCTAAGGCTTGCCACCGTTCAGACCCGTTCTGATTCGCGGGTTGGTCGGCCACCAGCATCTCCCTGGCCCGGCCATGGCTTCCGAAACGCCGGCGGCGATCGACCATCTGGACGCCACTCGCCAACCAAGATCGCATGGCATCGAGGCCAAAGTGATCGCCGTTTGGATCGTGGACCTTTAGCCTCGGCTCGGGGGGTCCTGCGCCATCGACCTCCGGCCAACGGTCCTGCTGGACGACCCTCACCGGATCTCGGTCCTGAATCTAGCCATGGAGAATCACGAGCGTACACCCAGTCTGGGCAAATCGCTGAACCCTTAGCAATCGGCTGTGCCTCGGGATACCTACTCCGAGGAGTCCTTCCAGCCGAGGTGCTTCCAGCCGAACAGCCCGCTCAGGCCCAGGCGCTTCACGTACATCTCATGGAAGCGCTCGTACTTTTCGGCGGTCTGACTCGTGGACTTGAGATAGACGGCACGCTCGGTGATTCTGTCGATGTCTTCCGCAGGCGCCAGATACTCGTGACCGAGTAGGTGGTGCGTGAATACAACACCGTGAAAGATGTCCTCCTCAGGCAGGGCCGCAACCTCGGTCACATGGCCGACCTCGACGCCGTCACTGGCGATCACGGGCGAGCGCGCGCCGATGGCGCGCCACGAAATCACGGTTTCAGATTGGTCACTCATGGCTCGAACATACCAGCGCTATCGAAATGGCTGCGAAACCTGGTCCAGCCGCTGCAATGTCGCCTCGGAGAGACTCAGGCCCACCGCCTTCGCCGTCTCCACCAGCTGCTCGGGTCTGGAGGCGCCGATGATGGGTGCGGTCACGTCCGGCTGCGCCAGCAGCCAGGCCACCGCCAGCTGAGCAGGCGTGCAGCCTTCGTCCCTGGCGAGCTCCGCCACCGCGTCCGCAACGTCGAACATGCGGTCATTCCAGTAGCGGCCCCGGTACATCCTGCCGTAGTCGCCCTGAGCGAAGCGGGACTCGGCGGGCGGCTCCCCGCCGCGCGTGTACTTGCCGGTCAACAGGCCGGCGCCGAGAGGGTTGTATGGCACCACGCCCATGCCAGAGGCTCGCGCCAGCGGCAGCAGATCGCGCTCGTACGGTCGGTTGAGTAGGTTGTAGCGAGGCTGCAGAACTGTGATGCGTGCCAGATTCGACTTCGCGATCGCCTCCAGCGCCATCGCCACCTGCCAGGCCTCGAAGTTCGAGACACCGACGTAAAGCACCTTCCCGTCCTGCACCAGGCGGTCGAGGGCCTCGAAGGTCTCGTCGATGGGCGCATCGAGGTCCGAGTGATGCAGGTAATAGACCTCGACGCGGTCCGTCTTGAGACGTCGCAGGCTCGTCTCGCAGGCTTCGATCACGTGCTTGCGGCTGCCGCCGTAGTCATT
The DNA here is from genome assembly GCA_035601515.1 of Candidatus Eiseniibacteriota bacterium. Classification (GTDB taxonomy): domain Bacteria; phylum Chloroflexota; class Dormibacteria; order Dormibacterales; family Dormibacteraceae; genus UBA10449. The sequence goes on from DATNOD010000045.1 coordinate 14,106, forward strand.
GCGAGCAGGACCGACGCGGTTGACGCACTTCGTCGCCACCACGAAGCCGTCGCGTTTGCCCTGGAGCCAGGCGCCGACGATCTCCTCAGTTCGGCCCCAGGTCTCTGACGTAGGCGGCACCGGATAGACGTCGGCGACGTCGATGAAGTCGATCCCCAGCTCCGCGGCCATGTCCATGATCGCGAAAGCCTCTGACTGGTCGCGCTGGCTGCCGAAGATCATCGTGCCCAGGCAGAGCCTGCTCACCTGCAGCCCACTACGGCCGACGCGGACGCCCTCCATCAGCACTGCTCAGACTAGCGTCGCGGCGAAATGCGCTGCTCGCGCCGGAGCTCATTAGGAGCCAACCCGGCCAGGTTCATCAGCGGGCGAGAGTTAAGATTGGGTTTTCCAGGGGGTTCCCAGTTTGAATTGGCACCGAGGGGGGTTCCTGACATGGCGAAAGCAAAGAAGAAGGCCAAGACCGGCTGGTCGCGCCGAAAATTCCTCCAAACGGCAGGGGTGGCCGTGGCCACGATGGCCTTCCCCGAGATCCTCATCTCCTGCGGCCCTCAGACTAATACGACCCCCACTGCCACCATCCCGAAGCCGCGCAAGGGCGCCTCGATTCGGCTTTTGCAGTGGACCAGCTTCGTCAAGCAAGCCGACACCGAGTTCAAACGCCAGGCTGCCGAATGGGGTGACGCCAACGGTGTAACGGTTGCGATTGAGACCGTCACTGGCGACCAGCTGCAGCCCAAGACCGCCGCCGCAGTCGAAGCCAACTCTGGTCCCGACATCATCCAGATGCAGTACGCATGGCCGCATCTCTACACCAATTCCTGCGTGGACCTCACCAACGACGTCAACATACTGATCAGCAAGCTGGGGAAGCCTGACCCCGTCAACGAGGCCTATTGCAAAGTCGACGGCGTCTGGCGGGCGATGCCCTACACGATCGTGCCCAACGCCTGGACCTACCGCACCGACTACTTCACGCAAGCCGGCGTTTCCAGCTTCCCATCGACCTGGGATGAGCTCACGACCGCGGCCGGCAAGCTGAAGTCGACCGGGAAGCCGATCTCACAGACCGACGGACACGCGTACGGCGACTCCCTGACCATGTGGAACCCGGTGCTCTGGGGCTTCGGCGGCAAGGA
>DATNOD010000046.1:0-13565 GCA_035601515.1 Candidatus Eiseniibacteriota bacterium
CGCGTAGGCCGGATTACTCCGGCCGTCCCCGACACGCTTGTATGCCTCCGACATTGCCGGGAGTATCTCTTCGCTAATCCAAAACAGCGGGAAAGAGAGCAGCCACGCCGGCGAAGCCGGCTTGGCGATGAGGGAAAACCGGCAGGTTTTTCCTCATAACCCTTTACTAGGGCTTTCTGACAAGAAGTTCGTAATCGCCAAACGTCGCCGACGGCATGAACGACGCATCGATGAAGTTGACCACCGGCCGCGACGGGACCTGACGGCCTTGAGTCCAGAAATCGATGAGGGTCTGGTTCTTGACGACGCACAGGCGAGACCGGCCCTCGAGCTGCTGGACGACCCCTTGCTGGTCGACAGGGTCGGGCGTGAGCCACCACACTCCGTAGCGGAGGTCTGACGGCGGTTCCTGGCCTGTCCAGATGTACATGCTGTTCATGCCCGGAAACGTGATGAAGCTCGAGCAGTCGTTGTCGATCGCAGCCACGAGCTGTCGCAACTGCGCGGCCTGCTTCGAAGGCATCCGCACCAGTTCCGCCCCCTGCAGGCCGGATGGCGATCCGGCGGCGAAGTGAGACCCGGCAAGGAAGCCGTCGAGCGCAAGCACGGCGGTGGCGACGATCAGCGCGACTGAACCAATACGCGCGGCACCTCGCGCCCGAACGCCCGATATTCCATCGTTGAGAACAACCGCCCCAACCGGGATCAACAGGAGCGCCGCGAGCGAGAGCTGCGTGCCGGCGACCGGATACGCCTGGAGGCTCTCCAGGACGGCCAGCGCCGGTAGGAGCAGCCGCACGTACTGATTGGGCTCATCGCGCCGGGCCCGGGTGGCAATCCATGCGAGGGATAGGCCCAAGAGCCAGAGCGAGCTCGGCAGTAGCAGGATCGACAGCAGGATGAACAGACCTGCACCGATGCGGACGAGATCGGCCGTCGAGTCGGAAACTCGAACCCGCGAATATACAACGCACGCTGCCAGCGAAAGAGCTGCACCCAGGACGACGACGGGATTGGCGTCGACAGGCCACGTGAAGAGCTGAGAGAACTGGACCGAGCGCACCACCAGCCCGTTCCAGATGTCCGCCACGTGCGTGCCGCCGGCCAGCGCCACCGCCAGCGTGAGCGCGGCCGCGGTCACGCCACCGAGGATCAACCGCGCGCTCGACGGCGAGGTCACTCTCGGGGGCGGAGCGAGAATCCACGCGAGACTCACCGCGGCGGCCGACATGCTCGCCACAAGGGCAAACTCGAGCACCCATGTGCGCGCCAGCAGATTCGCCATGAGCAGCAACGGTGCGACCGTTATGACCAGGCCCATGGCGGGCAGGGCGAATCGCCGCCACCTCGGTGTGAGGCCGCCGGCCCAGGCAAAAACGACAGCCAGCGCGGCGAACGCTCCGACGTTGATCTTCACCAGACATAGAGCGGCCACGATCGCGCCGATGGCCATAGCGGCGGCCCGAGGCTTCATGGAAGCGAAGCTTGCCGCTACCACCAGTCCCAGCATGAGAATGCTGAGGAGGCCGTAAACGGTCATCGGTTCGCGGGTGAGGGCGGTCAGGAGGATGAATGTGACCAGTTGGACCACGAGGGTGATCCATGCGTTTCGCGTTAGCCGGTAAGCGGCGAAGGCGGCCACCGCGCTCGCGATCAGCCAGAACACAAGAGTCACCAACCGGCCGCTGTTATTGGTCGGTGCAATGCCCAGCAGCTTGAATAGGCCGCCAATGGTCTCGTAAAAGAACGGCCCGTAGTAAGGAATGTTGGGCGTGAGCAGGGGGTGCCCGGATAGAAAGTCCCGGAGCGTGACGAGAAAGATCCCTTCATCGTCATACGCGTGAAATCCGCTGAACATCGCGAGGTAGCCGACCGGCGCGAAGATCAGGGTCGTCCCGCCCACCGCCAGCGCGGATCGGCGTTTCAGCTGAGGTCGATCGAAAGGATGCTGATGAAAAAGCTCGCGAAGATGGTCTGCGTGCCGAGCGAAAGCAGGACGACAGCCGGGATCACCTCACGCATTGTGGTCGACGGGTTCAGGTTTCCGAATCCGACCGACTGCCAGCTCGTGACAGCCAGCACAAGTGCGACGAGTCCGCCCAAAGCCATCAGCGCCCCGGCCAGCAAGCCGACCTCGAGCGTGATATATCGAAGCAGCGTCTGAAGGGCGGGATGAGGCGGATGGAATCCCTCGCGGATCGCGAACATCTTGGTGAAGACCGCGAACAGGACGAGCTGATATCCGAGCAAGGCGAGGAAGCCTGCCACCAGCATGGTGTGGATGTCGAGCCGTACGGCGCCGACGCGCAGCGGACCCGCGACCAGCAGCGCCGACAGGCCCAGCCCGACAACGAGCAGTGCCAGTCCCGGATAGAGGAAGAGCCACCGCGGGCTGAACAGCAGCATGAAGCGCAGGTGTCGCCAGCCATCGCGCCATGTGCGCAGATGCGGCGGCCGAGACCGGCCATCGGGCCGAAGCACCACCGGAACTTCGGTGATGCGCATTCCCTTCAGCGATGCCTTGATGACCATCTCGCTCGCGAACTCCATGCCCGTGGCGCGCAGGCGCATATTGTCGTAAGCGCCTTTGCTGAATGCACGCAACCCGCAATGGGTGTCGCCGACGGGTGCGTGGAAGAACATCTTGTTGATGCTCGAGAGGACCGGGTTGCCGAGCCATCGATGCGACCAGGGCATCGCGCCCGGTTCGATTCCGCCGAGAAAGCGATTGCCGACGACGAGGTCGTAGCCATCGCGAAGCTTGGCGATGAGAGGGGCGATGGCCGCGAAGTCATAGCTCGCGTCGGCATCGCCGATGACCACGAGACGACCCTGCGCCGCATCGATGCCGCCGATTAGGGCGCTTCCGTAGCCCTTGCGCTGGACGTCGACAACCTTCGCTCCCAGCTCCCGCGCCACCAGCTGCGAGCCGTCAGTGCTGCCGTTGTCGGCGACGATGATCTCGGCTGTGTAACCGCCCTTCGATATCGCCTCGCGCGCTTCGGCGATGCAGGCGGCCAGCGTCTCGACCTCGTTGAGGCAGGGCATCACGATCGAGACCTCGACCGCAACCGGAGCGTTCTGAACCGGCGAGGCTGGGCGCCGCGCGACTTTCATTGCGCTAGAGGGTAACGGCGATGCACACAGCCGGCTTGCCATTTCGGCTGAAAAAGAAGTGACCCCGACGGATCGCCTCTCGAGCGCTGGTACCTGCCTTGCGGCATGTTCCTGCCCTCTCGAACGTTTCCCTCGGGGCCGTTGCCAACAGTAAGGGTGGTCCTATTCGAACGCAAGCCCGAAAGTCAGTTCGCCGCCAAGCCACCATCAGTAGCCAAACGAGGCCTTAGGAATACTTGACCATAGTTCCGCCGTCGACGACCACGTCCTGGCCGGTGATGAGGTCGTTCTCGACAAGGGCCATCACGGCCTGCGCCACATGGTCTGGCGTCGCGACCGCCTTCAGCGGTGTGCTTTCGGCGGTTGATGATTCGAGCGCCGCGGTGGCGTCGTCGCCGAAGCGCTGTCTGAACCAACGGCTCGACACCAAGCCCGGCGACACCGAGTTGACGCGCACGTCGGGCGCCAGCGTGAGCGCCAGCGCGCGAGTCAGCTGCAGGACGCCCGCCTTCGACACCGCATAGGCGATCGACGATCCAGCCGCCCTGTAGCCGGCGACCGAGGCCACATTGACGATCGCGCCTTTGACCTTGCGGAGCTCGGGCGCAGCCGCCCGGCAGCAAAAGAACGTGCCTTTGAGGTTGACGCTGAGGATGTCGTCCCAGACCCTGTCGGTGAGTCCATCCAGGTCGGCGTGTGGGATGAAGTGGGTTGTGCCGGCGTTGTTGACGAGAACGTCCAGGCGGCCGAACTCTTTCGCGGTGCTTTGGATCATGGCTACGACCTGGGCCTCATCGGCGACATCGGCTTTATGGGCGACTGCTTTGGCGCCCAGAGCTTCGACCTCGTTCGCGGTCGTTTTGGCGTCGCCCTCGGAGCGTGAGTAGTTGACGATCACCGCGGCCGCGCCGGCCTTGGCAAGCCGGAGGCATACCGCGCGGCCGATGCCGGTCCCACCGCCGGTGACGATCGCCACCCTGCCGTTCAAGTCCATGCGAGACTAAGTCTCCCGCAAATGCCACTGAGCCTCGAAGACGCCAACCAGGTGGTCGCCAACGCTCACGTCAAAGCCGCCGAGATCGGGGTCAATGTGACCGTGGCGGTGGTCGACGAAGGGGGCCATCTCATCGCCCTGGGGCGAATGGACGGCGCGCCGCCGCTGTCGCCGCAGATCGCCGAATCGAAGGCTGTCGGGGCGGCAATGCTTCTTCGCGACGGCGGGTCGCTTCTGCAGATGTCGGTGGACCGTCCAGGCTTCTTCAGCGCGGTGGACCGGCTCGTCCGCATGCCGCTGATTCCGGGCCCAGGCTCCATGCCGATCAAAAGGGACGGCATGACGATCGGCGCTGTCGGCGTCAGCGGGGCGCGCCCGGAGCAGGACCTCGAGTGCGCTTTGTCCGGGCTCGCGTCAATTGAGCTGCACGGCACGTAGCGGTTCGTAAACAGCGCCGGCCTTGCTAAGGCGGCTTGCGTAGAGCACAAGCTCGCTCGCGCGCCACGGGCTGACCACGGGTGGCGGCGGCAGCGATGGCAGCTCTGCCCCGTCACGTGCGCGGGCGCGTGCAAGCGTCAGATGCGCTTGAAACGCGCGCTTCTCGCCCGCCAATCCGGCGGCCTCGCACTCGGCGTCAACCTGGCCGGCAAGCGCCGTCAGCGTCCCCGCGCCCGAACGCAGCCCCTGCCATACCACGCGCACCAGCCGCCCTCGCTTGAACGTGCCGAGGTCGCCGAGCTCGAGTTCGAAGGCGCTCAGGCCAAGGTCGACCAGCCGATCGGCGATCCCTTCGACGAGACCGCGATCGGCGCCGCCGATGAATCGGACCGTCAGATGCAAGTTGTCGGCGGGTGTCCAACGAAAGCGCGGCGCCACCTCCGCGCTCGCCGCAAGAAAGGCGCCAAGGGCCGAACGCTGCGCCTCAGGCACCGGCAACCCGAAGAACGCCCGGATGCGTTCTGCGGCCGCTACCTCCGCGCCGGCGCCTTCGTCCAATGCGCCGGCACCCACGAGCTGGGGGCGGTCGGCCGCCACCCGAAGTGCGTGCTCACCGAGTCGATGCCGTCGGCGACGTTCGCGACCTGGATCATGTTGATCTCGTCCGGCGTCACGACCGGATCCTTGAACAAGGTCTCCATGATCGCGGCACCGGGGACGAGCAATGCGGCGGGCAGCTTCAACTTCGGCTTCCGGATTCCGCGACCCTGGATGAACCAATCGAGCAGCGTCTCGTAGGTCACCACCTCCGGTCCGCCCAGCTCGACGATCTTTCCCAGCAGGTCGGGTTTCTCGATCGCCTCCACCACGCAGCGCGACGCGTCCTCGCGCAGGATTGGCTGCAGCTTGGTCTGGCCATCGCCCGGGATGATGAGAAAGGGACCGAACTTGGCGGCACGTTCGAAATCGTTGAGGATCCCTCCTTCCTCTGCCAGCACGAACGAGAAGCGAAGGATGGTGCCGGCCACGCCGGTCTTCGCCATCTCCTGCTCGCCCATCCAGCGGGACGTGAAGTACTTGTACTGGGGATCGAGGCGCGCGCCGATCGCGCTCACGAGCACCACCGACCTCGACCCCGCGGCTTTGGCCGCCTCGGCCATGATCCGCGGCCCGTCGACGTTGACCTCGAGGAACGACTGCGGCCGGTTGCGGCGCACCGCGACCAGGCTGATGATGTGCTCCGTGCCTTGGGCCGCCTGACCCACAGCCGCGGGGTTCAGTGCGTCGCCGACCAGGACCTGCGCCCCTCGAGCCTTGAAGGCGGCCGCCTTCATCGGATCGCGGACGAGAACCCTGAGCTGATGCCCGCCGTCGATCAGCTTGTGGGCGACTCCACGGCCGAAAAAGCCGGTCGATCCAAGCAGGAGAACCCTGGCCACGGGTCAGAATCGTAACGGTGAGCGGCCAGGAGGCGGGTGGAATCGCCATGGGAGCGTTCGCCGTGCTGATCGGGGCGGGAGGCATCGCGGCCGCGATTCGCACGCGGAGGCGCCGGGCGGAGATCGCCGCCACGTATGGCGCCACAGGGGGAATCGTCTACACGGTCGTGCAGGCTGGGTGCTCGGGTGTGCTCGTGATCGGGGGCTTGGGTCTGATCGTCTTCGCGCTTCTTCTCCGGCGCTAGATCACGTTTCTTTCTTTGACCAGGGAGCCCTTGGCGAACCGGTCGTAAGCGAACGAAGAGATGTCGACCTCCGACGTTTGATCCAGGAGCAGCTCGGTGAGCAGCAGCGCCGCAGCCGGCGCCTGCATGAATCCATGGCCGCTGAACCCCGCTGCGCACCAGAAGCCCTCCAGCTCTCTGATCGGCCCGAGGATCGCCTGGTGGTCGGGCGTCGATTCATAGAGGCCCGCCCACGCCGTCTTCACGCCGGCGCTCGCGAGCGCCGGGGCTCGTCGAGCGGCTTGCGCGAACATCTTCTCGAGGAACTCCCAGTTGACGTCTTCCACGAAGCCCGGCGGCTCTTCGCGGTCGCTCATGCCGATCAGGACGCCATCGCCCTCCGGGTGGAAGTACAGCGAGGTCTGGAAGTCGACGGTCATCGGATTCGAGCGCGGCACCGCCGGAAAAGTGCCCGTGACAGCGATGTGCCGCCGATACGGCAGGATGGGAATCTCGAGACCGGCCATGCCGCCGATCGACGGTGCCCACGCCCCCGCGCAGTCGAACACAAGCCGCGTGGCCACGTCGCCCGCCGTCGTCCGAACACCTCGCACATGTCCCGACGCGACATCGATGCCCGTGACCGCGACCCCTTCCTTGAATCGCGCGCCGAGGCGGCGAGCGGCGGCCGCGTAGCCCGATGTGACGTCGGCTGGGCTCGCGATGCCGTCGCTGGGGCAGAACGTGCAGCCGAGGACGTCCTCGACGTTGAGTATCGGCACCATACGCGCGGCCTCGCTCGGGTCAACCCATCGGGCCTCGGTCAGCCCGACCCGGTGCCACATCTCCATGTTGTGGTGGAAGTCCTCGACCTGCTGCGGCTGCGTGAGCACGAACAAGTAGCCAATCTGCCGAAAGTCCGCCGGGTGCCCGATCTCCTCATCGAAGCGCTCGAGCATCGACACCGACATCCGCTGCAACCTGACGTTGCCCTCGTTCGAGAACTGCTGGCGCACGCCGCCCGCGCACTTGCCGGTCGATTGCGAGCCCAGCGTCTCACGCTCCACGAGGAGCACGTCCACGTTGCGCTTGCTGAGCTGATAGGCCAGGGCGCAGCCCATGATCCCCCCGCCCGCGATGACGACGTCAGCGCTTTCCATGCCAGAACAATCCCCAGAACTCAAAGATCAGCTTCAGGGCGGCAAGGGTTGTGATGTCCCCATTGTCGAATGGCGGTGATACTTCGACGACGTCCAGTCCCACCAGCTTCGAACCGGCGGTGGCGATGCGCAGGAAGTCCAGCGCTTGTCTAGTCGAGAGGCCTCCCGCCGATGGAATCTCAGTGCCCGGCGCGAAGGCCGGGTCGAGAGCGTCGATGTCAAACGAGATGTGCAGGCTCTTTCCGTCGAGAGCGTCGGCGACCATTCGTGCCGAGCCGCTGTCGCCGGCCAGCTCCGAAGCCGACACCAGGAGCATGCCGCGGGCGCGTATGAACTCCAGCTCCTCAGGGTCGTAGTCGCGCCCGCCGGCGATGACAACTCGCGCCGGGCCGATGCTGGAGACCTCCAGCGCCCTGCGCATCGCGCAGCCGCAGGTCCAGCGCCCGCCACGCGAGAAGTCGCACAGGTCCGGGTGCGCGTCAACCCACAGTACGGCGAGATCCGGATGCCTTCGAGCTTGCGCGGCCAGGGTCGCGATCGCGGTGCAGTGGTCGCCGCCCAAGACGGTGAGCAGGGCCGAAGCGGGCAAAGCGGCCAGCTGGTCAGCCACGTTCGACCAGCCGGTTTCGATCTCAGGCCCCGCGTCGAGGTCGCCGAGGTCGTGCACCTTCAGCCCATCGAGCGGGCGACCGTCCTCGGTGACCGGCGGCATGACAGCAGAGAGGTCGCGGATGCGCACCGGCGCCCGAGCGGCTCCCTTGCGGTAGACCGCCGAACCGTCGTAGGCGATGCCGGCCACGATGACGTCGGCGGAGTCGATGGGATGGCCGGCGAGCCCACCCCAGGGCGCGAGCCCCGCGAGGTTCATCTCTTTCATTTCTTACGCATCTCCGGAACTTTCAGGATGAGAAGTCCGCCGGCAAGCAACCAGATGAAGAACACCGTGAATATCACCGGGTATCCACCGGGCAAGCCAAGCAGCTTCGGTCCGTTGTTGAATTCGAGCAGGAAACCCGCGACGAAGCGGGCGATGACCCCCGAACCTGCGGTCGCGATGTTGCTGAAACCCATGAAGAGGCCGGCTTCGCCCGGCGGGATGATGTCCTGGATGAACGCCCAGTCGACCGAGAAGAAGAGCCCGTAGCCGATCCCGATGAGAACGCCGACCAGGGTCGCCTGCGCCGCCAGCGTCGGCACATTGAGCGAATGGGCAAGCGCTTCGACCACCGACGCGGGCAGCAGCTGGTAGTGGCTGAACACGAGGATCAGGACCCCCGCCGCGCCCAGAAGACCGCCGATGAGGATCAAGGGCCGCCGGCCAAAGCGGTCTGACGCCCGCGCCGCGGGCAGCGAGATCACCACTGCCGAAACAATCACCAGGCCCTGCAGCGTGTAGGCCGCAGTGACGGCCTCGTCGATGTGACCGTGATAGAAGACATCACTGAAGTAATAGAGGACGAAGCTCTGCAGCCCGACAAGCCCCATCAAGATCAAAAGACGCGAGGCCATCAGCCATAGAAAGCTCGGGTAGGCAAGGGGCCGGGAGAACGTGCTCGTCACAGCGTCCCTGAGATTCGTGAACTGGCCTTTGGTGGGCTCCGCGCGGTCCGGAATGAACAGGACTGTGGGCAGCATCGTCACCACGAGCAGCACGCAGATGCTGACGATGCCTGCGGTCCGTCCGTAATGAGAGAGGATGTAGCCGCCGCCCACGGTTCCGGCCAGCAGCCCGATGATGTTCGCCGCGCCGTAGTAGCCGGATGCGGTGCCACGCTGATCCTCCGGCACCACGTCCGGCAGCAGCCCCTGGTAGGGACCCTGCGCGGTGTTCGAAGCCGTCTGCAGCAGGAAGTAAAAGATCAGCACCATCCAGTAGGTGCCCGACAGCGCGATCCCGATCAGGAAGATCACGTCGCCAACCGTGCCGGCAACGATGAATGGGTGGCGCCGGCCGAATCGCGTGCGGGTCCGGTCGGAGTACGACCCGACCAGCGGCTGCCAGACGACGGCCATCAGTGAGCCGACCCCCTCGAGCACTCCCAGCGCCGGTCCCTTGTGTGCGTTGCCCACCAGGTGCTCCACCAGGTCGGGCAGGATCAAGCCGCCGAGGCTCGACCACAGGTAGCCGATGGCGATCCAGTAGATGGATAGGAGGACGAAATCGACCTGGGTCAGCCGCGACAGCGAGCGGCGGACGGCCACCGCGGTCAATCGGGTTCGTAGGGCGGAAGCGACTTCTTGACTGGACGGTCCTCGCGGTAGCCGAGCGCGTATTCGCCCTGCAGGATCGTATGGACCTCGCGCGTGCCTTCATAGATGATCGGGGCGCGCGCGTTACGCAGGAACCGTTCGACCGGGTACTCGGCCGAATACCCGTAAGCGCCGTGCACCTCGATGGCGTCGTGGGCGGCGTTGAAGGCCGCGTCAGTGGCGTACTGCTTGGCCATTGAAACGTCGCGTGTATGCCGAAGACCCTTGTTCTTCATCCAAGCGACTTTGAAATAGAGGAGACGGCAGATCTCGTAGTCACGCGACATCCGGGCGATCATCTGCTGGACCAGTTGGTAGCGCCCGATCTCCTGACCGAACGTCTTGCGCTCGCGAGCGTATTTCACCGACGCGTCGAGGCAGGCTCGGACAGTGCCGGCGGCGCCCGCGGCCACGGTGAAGCGGCCGTTGTCGAGGCAGCTCATGGCGATCTTGAACCCATCGCCTTCGTCGCCGATCCGGTTCCGCTCGGGCACCTCGACGTCGGACATGAAAATCGAGCCCACGTCGCCGGCGCGGATGCCGAGGCGATCCGTGATCGGCTCGGTTCGCAGCGCCTTCCCGCAGGCAGCTCGGTCCAGCATGAAAGCGGTGACGCCGCGGCTCCCGCCTTTGGGATCGGTCTTCGCGAAGACGAGCAGGAAGTCGGCCGTGTCCGCGTCGGAGACCCAGACCTTCTGTCCGTTCAGCACATAGCTGCTGCCAGTGCGGCGTGCCGTCGACTGCATCGAAGCCACGTCCGACCCTGCGTTCGGCTCGGTGAGGCCGTAACAGGCGAGCTTCTGGCCGGAGGCCATGGGCACGAGCCATCGCTGCTTCTGATCATCGTCCGCCCATGTATACAGACCCATGCCGACCAGGCCGACATGCACCGAAAGCACGGTGCGGTACGTGGTGTCGACGTACTCGAGCTCTTCGCAGACCAGGCCGAGGGACAGGTAGTCAAGCCCGTGACCGCCATAGCGCTGCGGAAAGCACACGCCCGGCAACCCAATCGACGCGAGCTTGGTGAAGATCTTGGGGTCGTGACGGCCATCCCGGTCGTTGGCGGCGATGGTGGGCGCGAACTCCTTTGCGCAGAAGTCCCGCACCGTCGCCACGAGCTGCTCCTGGTCAGGCGTCAGCGCCAGGTCGAGCACTTCGATCGCCTAAGGCGAGTGCTTTGGGCTGGGTGAAGGGCTCACCTTCGGCGACGGGGCCGGCGTCGGGATCGGGTGCAGGTCGCTTGGTCCGACGTGGCCGATGATCGGGATATGAGATCCGACGGAGAGGATGACCGGCACCGCCCTCGAGCTGTGCAGCTGAGGCTGAAGGAAGTCGACGTAGATCTGCTGCAACTGGTGAATGCCGCCCACCGAGTCGACGCTCGCGCCCGTTGATTTGGCTGCGGCCGTCTTCAGCGCCGCGAGATCCTGTTTGGACACCATCGCGGCGGTGATCGGGTTGGAAAGAATCCAGTTCTCGAGCTGATTGACCTGGGCCAGTGTCAGGGTCGCCGTCTTCAGCGTGGGCTCGAATGCGTTGTCGAGGGTGACCAGTGCGGCGACGCCCAGGTAGATCACGACCAGCGTCACGGCCACGTGGACAAAGATCCCCAGCAAACCATCGACGCCGCGAATGGCTTCGAGCCGGTGGAATGCGCCTCCGACCGCGCCTCCGATCGCGCCGATGATGACCGCCAGGATCAAGGCCACGAACACGCTCAGCACGGCGTTGAGGTGGAGGAGCTTCTGCATCTCGTTCGTGTACGTGTCGTGGAACCGGAAGATCACCAGAAGCGTGCCAAAGAAGAAAATCTCGGCCATCAACGGTTGGATCACGCCACGCTGATATCCGAGCACGAGCGCCAGGAGCAGCACCAGCACGATGGCGATGTCGACGATCATGCGATCCTCGGCTTCGCCGGCGCCGTTGCGCGCCGAGCTTCGATGACCAGGTAGCCGGCGAACATGGCGACGATGCCCAGCGCTTCGCTCAGCGGCTGGGCGACATATACGCCTTTCGTTTGCGCATAGGTGTGACCGCCGGCGACGATGAAAGCCCCGGCAGCCAATATGGCCAGGCCGAGCACCCGGTTCCGCGGAGCTCCTGCTCGCGCGGACTTCCACGCCGACCACGCCGCCCCACCAACGAGCAGCAGGGATCCGCCGACGTTGGTGATGAGAGGCAGCACGCCGGGAACGTCAATAGCCCCGCGAGCCGGCACTTGAGCTTTCAGCAATGTTGGGCTGGTGTGCGATGCGAGCACTGTCACGACACATAACAACGAGATGACTGCCATCACGATTACGGCCACTCGTCCTACACGAGGCGTCGTCAGTATCAGGAGCGAGCCGATTCCCAGCCATCCGACGTTGAGCATCCCGCCGAAAAGGTAGTAGCCCTTGTAGGTCGCATCCGACCAGCCGGCCAACTGGCCGACCGCTTCGAACGCGGCGGCCACGCCGAACATGGCCAGGGCGAGCGCCCAGACCGCTTGGTAGGGCTTTCGGCGGGCCGAATACTGCCTGGCGACGACCACCGCGAAGGCTGCGCCGACAACGGCCGAGATCAGGGGGATAACGAACACCGCGGCCAATGATAGAGGGCGGTCCCGCGCGGGCGATCTCGCTCGGCTTCGGTTAGACTCGGGTCACTCTTGGCCCGAACGATAGCCGTCGCCATGCAAAAGGGTGGTGTGGGCAAAACCACCACCGCCGTCAACCTAGGCGCAGCACTCGCGGAGATCGGGCAACGGGTTCTGCTCATCGATCTCGACGCGCAGGGCCACCTGACGCTGTACATGAAGCCTCCCGCCGAGCTGGACAAGACCATCTACCACCTCCTGGTCGACCCCGACACGACGGTGACCGACGTGGTGCAGGAGGCGCCGCAAATGGGCGTCCACTACATCCCTGCCGATGTGGAGCTGGCCGGCGCCGAGAACCAACTCATCAACGAGATCGGCCGCGAGAGCATCCTCCGCGACAAGCTCGAGGCGGCGCAGAAGCGATACGACTTCATCATCATCGACTGCCCACCTTCGCTCGACCTGATCGTCATCAACGCACTGGTGGCGGCCGACGAGGTGCTCGTGCCGCTGCAGGCGGAATTCCTCGCGCTGAAGGGCATGCAGGAGCTCCTGATCACGATGGAGCGGGTGAAGCGCAGGCTCAATCCGCGCCTTGAGCTGATCGGCATCCTCCCCACGCTTTACAAGTCGCGCGCGCTGCATTCGCAAGAGGTGCTCGCCGCGGTGAAGGAGAAGTACGGCGACAAGGTTTACGACTTCGGGGTCACCGACTCGATCCGATTTGCGGAGACGCCCCTCGCCGGAATGTCGATCCTTCAATACGCGAAGGACTCGGACGGCGCGCGGGCGTATCGTGCATTGGCAACACGGGTATTGGAGAATCACAGACAGCCATGACCACTTTCAAGCGCGTTTCACTCGCGGGATCGGAAGAGCTGTTTCGGCCGACTCGGCCGCAGGTCGTCACCGACACCGATGAGGTGATACGGGGCGCCGTCGACCGTCACGAGAAGGTGAAAGAAGTCGTGCTCCGGACGCTGAACTTCACCCCGGAGGAGATCGAGCTTCTGATCGAGGCGATCCAGACCGCGAAGTATCCCGACCGAGTGCGCGCCAAGCAGCCACTCGACAAATTCGATGCGCTTGACGCCCTGCGCATCAAGGTCCAGGGTGAAACGACGGATTAGTTTGAGGCCACCTCAGTAGCGCTTCCGCGATCGGCGGCGGAAATAGCCATACGTCCAGTAAAGACAGACTAGAAGCAGCGCGATCCCGAACACGACCACGGCCTCTCGCTGCATTGCGGTAATACTGATCTGATGGCGAAGCTGGGGATTGTCAAGGTCAGGCTGGATCGCGAGGTCAACGGCTACATCCTCACGTGCGCAAGCACCAAGGAGGCTGTCGTCATCG
>DATNOD010000047.1:0-1623 GCA_035601515.1 Candidatus Eiseniibacteriota bacterium
ACCAGCAGGGCAGTGACGCCGTCGCCGATGGACGTGCCGGTGACACCAGGCCCGACCGCGTCGACGGTGCCTGCTGCCTCGAAGCCGAGCACGGCGTTCGGGGGCAGCGGGAAGACCTCCTTGACATAGCCGGCCCGCAGGGCGAGATCGGTCGGGCTGATGCCGGCGGCCTTGACCTTGATCCTGATCTGTCCCTCACCCGGTTGCCGCAGCGAGACCCCGGCCCACTTGAGCACCTCAGGTGGTCCGTATCCAGTTATCACAACTGCGTTGGGCATAGGAGTTCCTTCCTTTCTGGTAGCGGCCTCGGTATGGCCGCGAACGGCAACGTCAGCGTGTTCGTTGTGCGCTGTTTCTGCTCCATCGATCGCGCCTTGCGACGGGGCCGGCGCTTCCCGGCCCCGCTCGCGGGCCAGATCTCCGAAGCCTGCTGGCAGAGAGCTGATGGCCGCGCCGGCGCGGCCCAGCAGGGTCAGCGCGCCCAGGGCGGTGAGCTTGCTTCGGCCGGACGAAACGTTGACCGTGGAATGCACGATCGGCAGCCGCGAGCAGTCTTCGCCAGCTTCACCGTCGACACGATGTTCTTGAGCACCACGTCCGATCCATGGACTGGACCGCGGCGATCTGCGAGGGCTGGTAGTCGATCACCAGCAGCGCCGCGTTCTGCGGCGTCAGCAGGTGGTCGCCGATCGGGTCGCGAATCATGGGTGCACCCACGATCCGTAGCCGAGGTCGAGGCGGATCGACTGCATCACCTGGAACGTCGTGCTCTCGGTGAAGACGTCGGCGGCCGCGAGCACCCCGGTGTACTTCTCGATCACGGGTGCGGCTGCGGTAGCGACCCACTCTTCCAGGCCGCCCTTGAACGCAGCCCAGGGGTTGTCGCCGTACTTCACGAAGTAGGGCGTCAGGTCGACGGTGTCGAGCGCCTTCCTGGAGCTCTCGGCGATGTCCGCCATGTACTGCTGGTGCAAGGCAATGTCCTCGCGGGTGCCGAGCCGGCCGAGGTGGCCGGCGATGAAGTGCTTCCACGAATAGGCCAGCGCCTTCGCCGGCGCCTCGAGGTAGCCAGGGATGTCCTCGGTCAGGTTCGCGAGGAAAACCGGCGCCCAGCCAGGGTTGACGATGTCGATCAGCATCAGCGCGTCGTGATCGGGCAGGTGGATGATGATGTTGTCTGGCGAGTGGTTCGCGCCGTGCCAGGCGAGGTCGATGCGTTCGCCGCCGATCTGGAGCGTCCAGTTGTCCTGGAACGTCTCCTCGTTCGGAGGCCGCGCGGGATCGTCATCGCGTAGTAGCAGCCGTCGCGTCTCCTCGTGGCCGATGCGCGTCACGTTCTTGTCGAACAATGACGACGCGCCGACGTGGTCGGCGTGATGGTGCGAGTAGACGAGGTAATTGACCTTGTTGCTGACCCCGTTGGCGGCGGCGATCTCGTCCACCGCGCGCTGGATGTTGTGGCCGATCGTCGGCGGCGCGTCCAGCAGCACGACGCCGTCCGAGGTCGTCAGGAACGCGCACTGGTAGGTGCCGTCGGTGATCCAGTAGAGGTTCCGCTCCACCCGGCCGACGTAGTAGCCCTGCTCGTTGAGCGCAGGCCCGAGCGCGGAGCGGGGGACCGGT
>DATNOD010000048.1:0-6318 GCA_035601515.1 Candidatus Eiseniibacteriota bacterium
CGCTTGGGTAAACGAAGGCGATGACCGGGACCTTCGAGTTCAGCAGGTTGGTCACGATGTCGTCCATCGAAGTCGAGATGCCGCCCGGTGTATTGATCACCACCAGCAGGGCGTCGGCGTGGTCGGCCTCGGCGCGCGAAACGGAGGCTGAGATATAGGCGGCCATGATGTTGTTGATGTCGCCGTTGAGATCGGCCTGCTCGACGTGAGGCGTCGTCGCGGCACTTGAAGTCGACGGCAGGACGGCGATCGCAAGGGCAGCCACCCCTGCTCCCAGCAAGTGGCGGATGCGCATGTTTTGAGCATAGGCCGCTCGTTGGCCAGCGGTGTAAAACGTGGAACATTCGCCTGCCGGGCCACGGTCGGGAGTAGGGGTTTCCGGCAGTCGTAGAATCGCCAGGATGGCTTTCTCACCACGCCAACCCGAGCGCCCGACCGACGACGGCGACGCCGCGGCTGAGCTGGATGCTCTGATGCGGAGCGCTCGTTCCGCGGGAGGCCTGACACCCGGCGACGAGGCGAGGCTGCTCCAGCGTGCTGGTCTGGGTGATCGCGCCAGCCAGGACCGCCTCGTGGCGGCGCACCTGGAACGCGTCGTGCGCCTGGCGGCGACACGAGGTGAGCAAGGCATGTCGGTTTCGGACCTGGTCCAGGAGGGCTCGATCGGCCTCCTCGAAGCGGTGCGGACATATGCCGAAAGTGGGGAGTCCGACTTCGCGCAATTCGCCGAGGCTCGCATTGCCGCACAGATGGACGCCGCCATCGCGGCCGAAGCCGCCGCGGTCCGGGAAGGCGAACTCCTCGTTGCCGCTGCCACCGACTACGAGCGCGCAGAGCTCGTGATGAAACGGGAGCTTCACCGCGACCCGACTGCCGCGGAGCTCGCGGAGAAGCTCGAGTGGACAGTCGACCGCACGCTTTACGTCGCCAGCGTGGTCGCTGACGCGCGTCGCCGGTACGACGAAGAGATGCTCGCTCTGATCGACCCTGAAGCGATCGACCTCGACGACGATGACGACGAGCCCGGCGACCTTGACGGCTAGCGCCGCGCTGAGGACACCTCTCTACAAACGCCACGTCGCGCTCGGTGGACGCATGGTGGACTTTGGCGGTTGGGAGCTGCCACAGCAGTACACATCGATTCGTGACGAGCACCTGGCAGTTCGCCAGGTCGCGGGCTTGTTCGACATCTCGCATATGGGCCGATTCAGGGTCACGGGCGATGGCAGCTTCGAATTCCTGCAAGGCCTGCTCACGAACGACCTGTCACGGATCGGCTATGGGCGTGCCCAGTACAACCTCATGTGCAACGAAGCCGGCGGCATCCTCGACGACCTGGTCGTCTACTGGGGTGAGGAGGGCTTCTTCGTCGTGGTCAATGCCGCCAATCGCGAACAGGATCTGGACTGGATGCGCACCCGTGCGCCTGCCGGCGTCGAAATCGAGGACCGCACATTCGAGCTGGCGCTGATTGCGTTTCAGGGTCCGAGGGCGGAGGAGCTCACGCCCGCCGACCGCCTCGACGACCTGCCGTATTTCGGCTTTCGACCAAGCGTCGTGGCGGGTGTCGACTCGCTCGTCTCTCGCACGGGATACACGGGTGAAGATGGCTTCGAGATATTCGTCTCAGCCGATCAGGTGGAGCGAGTATGGGACGCGATACTCGAAAAGAGCGCGCACGCGGGTGCCCTACCCGCTGGGCTTGGAGCACGCGATGCCACCCGCCTCGAGGCCGCGCTGCGCCTTTACGGCAATGACATGGATACGACCGTGAACCCATACGAGGCAGGTCTTGGTTGGACCGTTCGACTCGAAAAGGGCGCATTCATCGGGCGCGACGCGCTGGTGCGCGTCAAAGCGGATGGGGCCAAACGGTCCCTGGTCGGCCTGCAGACGTCGGCGGGCGACATCGCCCGACACGGGGCGTCCGTCAGCAGCCACGGACGGGCCGTCGGCTCAGTCACGAGCGGCACTCACTCTTTTTTCCTCGGCCACCCGATCGCGCTCGCGATGGTGGAAGTCGCATCATTGCGAGTCGGGGAAACGGCTGCCGTCGACGTTCGCGGACGCGAAGCCTCAGCCGAGGTCGTGCAGCTGCCTTTCTACCGTGGCTCGGCGCGATCGGCTGCCGCGCCGGCGAAGTCCTAGTCGCGGCAGCGTTCACGAGGAGGGAGCGGATGGCGGGCCGGCTGTACACCAAGAGCCATGAATGGCTGACCGTCGAAGGCAAGAGCGCCACAGTCGGCATCACCGACTTCGCCCAATCGCAGCTCGGCGACGTCGTCTTCCTCGAGCTGCCGAATCCAGGGCGGAAGCTCGAAGCGGGTGAAAGCTTCGGCGTCGTCGAGTCGGTCAAGGCGGCAAGCGACCTCTACGCTCCGGTCTCGGGCCGCGTGGCCGCGGTCAACGACAAGCTGGCCGGCAAGCCCGAGCTCATCAACTCCGATCCCTACGGCGACGGCTGGATCCTGAAGCTCGACTTGAGCGGCGAGCTGCCCATGGACCTTATGGACGAGGACGCCTACAAGAAGTTCGCGGAGCCAGGCGCCTAGATTGCCCTATCTCGTCCATTCCCCAGAAGAGCGCGCCGAGATGCTGGCCGCCATCGGGGTCGAGTCCATGGAAGGACTTTTGGTCGACATCCCGCAGTCGCTGCGCATCCCCAGGCTGGAGCTTCCAAACGGCCTCTCCGAGTTCGAGACGATGGCACAAATCTCCTCGCTGGCCGCCCGCAACCGCGCTTATCCGGACCGCCTCACCTTTCGTGGCGGCGGTGTCTATCGGCGCTTCATTCCGGCCGCGGTCGCGGCAGTGACGTCCAAACCCGAGTTCTACACCGCCTACACGCCCTACCAACCGGAGGCGAGCCAAGGCACCTTGCAGGCGATATATGAATTCCAGACACTCATCGCCGAGCTCACCGCGCTCGACGTCGCCAACGCCTCGCTGTACGACGGCGCCACCGCGGTTGCCGAGGCCGCGATGATGGCGCACGTCCACACCGGTCGCAACGAGGTCCTCGTCGCCGATTACCTGCATCCCGAATATGTCGAAGTGTTGCGCGGCTTCGGTGAAGGTCGGGGCATCAAAGTCAAGAAGGGCTCCGAGCCGACGGCCAAAACCGCGGCCGTGATCTTTCAGCAGCCCGACTTCCTGGGCCTTCTGGTCGATGCGCCTGATCTGACCCGACGCGCGCACGAAGCTGGCGCGCTTGCGATTGCGTGTGTCGACCCGATCAGCCTCGCGATCCTGGCTCCGCCAGGCGAATATGGCGCGGACATCGCGGTCGGTGAGGGGCAGCAGCTTGGCCTCAGCCCCAGTTACGGCGGGCCCCACGTCGGTTTCGTCGCCTGCCGCAAAGAACTGGTCCGCCGCCTGCCGGGCCGGTTGATCGGCACCTCGCACGACGCGGAGGGACGCCGGGGCTTTGTTCTCACGCTCACCGCCCGCGAGCAGCACATCCGGCGCGAGAAGGCGACCTCCAACATCTGCACCAACCACTCGCTGTGCGCACTGGCGGCAAGCGTCTACATGACCTACATGGGCGCCGAAGGTATGCGCCAGATCGCCGAGGTCAGCTTCAAGCGCGCCCACGCGTTGGCGGACCGGCTCGCCAAATTGCCGGGTTGGGAGCTCGCGTTTCCTGAACGGCGGTACCTGAACGAGTTCCCGATTCGCGTGCCGAAAGCGGCCGCGGTGAATCGCAAGCTGGCGCGCAAGGGAATCCTGGGCGGCCTGGACGTGCATCGCTGGTTCCGCGAGCTCAACGGGGTGCTCACCTTCACATGCACAGAGGTCAACGATGCCCACGCTATCGACGAGCTCGTCGAGGCGCTGAGCTGATGACCGAGCCGCTCAGCTTCGAAAAGAGCCGGCCCAACGTCCATGGGCCACGCTTGCCGGACGCGGATGTCGTCGCTTCGGAGATCGAGGAAGTCCTCCCCAAAGAGCTTCTGCGCTCTCGGCCGCCCACATTGCCGAGGCTGAGCGAGCCCGAAGTCATGCGCCACTACAGCAGGCTCGCATCGATGAACTACTCGATCAGCGAGCAGTTCTATCCATTGGGCAGCTGCACCATGAAGTACAACCCGGTCGCCAACGAAGCGGCGGCGGCTCTGCCCGGGTTTTCCGCCCTCCACCCATACCAGGAGGAGGACACCGTCCAGGGCGCGCTGGAGCTGATGTGGCGTCTCGAGCAGGCACTGTGCGCCGTGGTCGGAGTCGATCGAGTCACCCTGCAGCCCGCTGCGGGCGCCCACGGGGAGTGGACCGCGCTACGCATGATCCAGGCCTACCACCGCTCTCGCGGCGAAGCCCGGACCGAGGTCCTCGTCCCCGACTCAGCCCATGGGACGAATCCGGCCAGCGCCGCACTCAGCGGATTCCAGGTCGTGGAGGTGGCTTCCGCCCCTGACGGGCGCATCAGCCTGGCCGACCTCGAGTCGAAGCTGTCGAGCAGGGTCGCAGCCCTGATGCTGACCAACCCCAATACCTTGGGGCTTTTTGAGCGAGACATACTGGATATAGCCGAGTTGGTGCACAACACTGGAGCCATGCTCTACTACGACGGCGCCAATCTCAACGCCTTCATGGGCGTCTGCCGGCCCGGCGACATGGGTTTCGACGCCGTCCACATGAACCTTCACAAGACCTTCACCACACCCCATGGCGGGGGCGGGCCGGGCGCCGGCCCGGTGGGCGTGAAGACGGAACTGGTTCCGTTCCTGCCGACGCCAACGGTTGAACGCATGAACGGCCATCTCAAGCTCGACTTCAAGCGGCCGCAGTCGATCGGCAGGGTGCGCAGCTTTTACGGCAACTTCGGGATGCTCGTGCGCGCGTACACGTACATCGTCGCCATGGGCGGGGACGGGCTGACGCAGGCCTCGATGGACGCCGTGCTGTCGGCCAACTACCTCCGGAAGCGCGTCGAGGGGCTTCTCGAAATGCCACACGATGGCCCGTGCATGCACGAGTTCGTGGCGAGCGCCCGCAACCTGGCCCCCAACGGCATCAAGGCGCTCGACGTGGCCAAGGGCCTTCTCGAACGCGACTTCTATGCCCCCACGATCTACTTCCCCTTAGTCGTTCCCGAGGCGATCATGGTCGAACCCACCGAGACCGAGAGCAAGCCGACGCTCGACGCCTTCGCAGCGGCGATTGCGGACATCGTGCGCGAGGCAAAAGAGGAGCCGGAAAAGCTGCATCACGCCCCCCACGGCCTGCCTGTCGGCCGTCTGGACGAGGTGGCCACGGCACGGCGAATCAACGCCTATCTACAGGGCCAGAGCGAGGACCCCATCCTGCGCTGGAAACCAGATCAAAATCAGGCCTGTTAAGGGCCTCCCTGAGGCCATTTTCGAACTCGAAATCCGGTAAAATTAGGGTCCTGAGACTCTGCCCAGTTGATCCCCACAAGTTCTCCAGGCTGGGAGGGCTGAAATACCGGTGAGCAAGGCCAAAAAGCCCCTCGCTGTGCGTAGTCGCAGGCCCCAGCCTTTAGGCGCCGACGTGGCGTACACCGCCGAGCAGATCCAGGTCCTCGAGGGCCGGGAGCATGTCAGGCGGCGTCCGAGCATGTACATCGGATCGACGACCACGGAAGGCCTGCATCACCTGGTCTACGAGGTCGTCGACAACGCCGTTGACGAGGCGCTGGCGGGGTACGCAACCAGGATCGTCGTCACCCTTTTCGCGGACGGCAGCGTCCAGGTCGACGACAACGGTCGCGGCATCCCGGTCGACATCCACAAGAAAGAGGGGCTCTCTGCCCTCGAGCTTGTTCTCACACGACTCAACGCCGGCGGCAAGTTCGGCGGGGGTGGCTACAAGGTCTCGTCGGGCTTGCATGGGGTCGGGGTGTCGGCGGTCAACTTCCTCAGCGAGCGCCTGCAGGTGTGGGTGCACCGGAGCGGAAAGATTCACCACCAGGAGTTCGCGCGTGGCGTGCCCAAAGGCGGCGTCAAGGTCGTCGGCAAGACCGATCGCACGGGCACCATCGTGCGGTTCTGGCCCGATCCGCAGATCTTCCCGGACACCAAGTTCGACCGCGAAGTCATCCAGCACCGACTGCGCGAGATGGCTTACCTGAACAAGCGGCTGGAGATCGCCTTGGCGGACGAGAGCCTCGGATTCACCAACACCTTCTATTTCGAAGGTGGCATCGTCTCGTTCGTCCGCGCGCTCAACCGCGACAAGGCGGTCGTCAACCACATGCCGTTCTATGTCGACCGCGAGGTCGAAGGGACGCAGGTCGAGATCGCGCTGCAGTACAACGAGACTTTCGTCGAGAACGTCCTGGCTTTCGCCAACACCATC
>DATNOD010000049.1:0-2817 GCA_035601515.1 Candidatus Eiseniibacteriota bacterium
GTGGCCGAGATAGTTTTCCGGAGACTTCAAGTCGGCCCAATCTGCCTCGGCTTCAACACCACGGGCGTCGACCGCAGCCAGTTGATCACCGATACCGGTGATCCCGGTTTCGCCCAGGAGTTGCTGGATGATCCTTTCCGACCTTTCGTATCCGCCCTCACCGAATTGATGGTGTCGAATCCGCCCTTGCGCATCGATGACGTAGAGCGCCGGCCAGTAGTGGTTGTCGAAGGCGCGCCAGATCGCATAGTCGTTGTCGATCGCGATGGGAAAATCGATCTTCATGTCCTCCACAGCCCGGCGAACGTTGTCGACGTCTTTCTCGAATCGGAACTCGGGTGTGTGGACGCCGATGACCACCAGTCCTTGTTCCTTGTATTTCCCGGCCCACCCGCGGACATAGGGGAGTGAGCGGAGCCAGTTGATGCAGGTATACGTCCAGAAGTCGACCAGGACGACCTTTCCGCGCAGGCCGTCCTTGGTCAGTGGCTGCGAATTGAGCCATCCGCTCGCCCCGCCGAGAGAAGGCAACTCACCTTCAACGGGTAACGGAGCGATGGCGGCGGTCAGCAACGCGGCGAGCAGGCTCATGTGGTGTACCCGTCGACTTCGAGGACAGCTTTGGCAAAGGCATCCGGAGCTTCTTGAGGCACATTGTGGCCGATGCCATTGAGGATCCGGTGCGAATACTTGCCTGAGAACCTGTTGGTATAGGCTTTTCCGTCCGCGGCCGCGCCATCGAAATCACTGGCGATGGTGATTGCGGGCACAGTGATCACGGGAGCTCGAGAAAGCTTCTCTTCCAGAGCGTCGTACCTTGGCTCGCCCTTGGCCAGGCTCAGCCGCCAGCGGTAATTATGGATGACGATGCTGACGTGATCCGGGTTGTCGAAGGACGTTGCGGTGCGATCGAACGTCGCATCATCGAAGTCCCATTTCGGCGAAGCGTTCTTCCAGATGAGCTTGTTGAACTCGTGCCGGTATTTGGTGTACCCGAGCGCGCCGCGCTCCGTGGAAAAGTAATACTGGTACCACCACCCCAATTCAGCGGCTGGCGGCAACGGCTGGAGGTTTGCCCTCAGGTTGGTGATCAGATAACCGCTCACGGCGACGAGCGCCTTGCAGCGTTCCGGCCAGAGCGCCGCGAGGATGGCGGCCGTCCGTGATCCCCAATCGAAACCCGCAACGATTGCCTTCTTGATCCGGAGAGCATCCATCAGAGCGATGATGTCGAGAGCAACAGCCGACTGCTGGCCGTTCCGGAACGTTTCGCTCGAGAGAAAACGCGTCGTGCCGTAGCCGCGCAGATACGGGACGATGGCCCTGTAGCCCGCCGATGCCAACAAAGGAGCGACATCGACATAGCTGTGGATGTCGTAGGGCCAGCCGTGCAGAAGAATGACCGCAGGACCATCGGTCGGGCCGAGTTCAGCGTAACCAACATTCAGGAGGCCGGCATCGATCTGCTTGATGGGGCCGAACGAGGTGTGCGACCCCGGCTTGGTCGGGGGGACGTCGGCCTGTCGTGTCCTGCTGGACTGTGCGCGAGCGGGACGGATCACGCCGACCGAGGCGGCAGCAATGGTCGTAGCCGCGGTGCCCAGGAATCGGCGGCGATGATGGTTGATGTGTTCGGACATTGTCTGCTCCAGTGAGAATCAAATGGATGGCGCGATCAGTGCGCCGCCACTTTTCGATCCGCTGGCCGTAGTGACTTGAACGCCGCTCGGATCTCCGTAGCGAAGAGTTCCGGCTGCTCCCAGGCCGCGAAGTGGCCGCCGTTGTCGACCTCGTTGAAATAGATCAGCTTGTGATAAGCCCGCTGGGCCCAGCTCCGGGGCGCGCGATAGATCTCGCCGGGGAAGACTGTAATGGCAGCGGGAATGTTGATGTCCACCGCGTTGAAGTTGTTGGCGTTGTTCTCCCAGTAGAGCTGCGCGGAAGAGGTCCCGGTGTTGGTGAGCCAGTACAGCGTGATGTCGTCGAGCATTTCATCGCGCGTGAGCACCTTCTCGGGCTCACCGGCGCTATACGTCCAGTCGGCGAACTTGTCATAGAACCACGCAGCGAGCCCGACCGGCGAATCCGCCAGGCTGTAGCCGAGGGTTTGCGGGCGCGTCACCATCATGAGCGCATAGCCGGAGCCCTTCTTGTAGAGGGCGTCCATTCCATCGAACGCGACTTTTTCCTCGGGGGACAGCCCTGCCGGGGCCGGACCGCCAGAGGCGAGAACTTTCGCGATCTCCGGTGGCACGGTCGCGGGCATGTTGATGTGGATACCCAGTAGTCCCGGCGGCGCTTGACGCGCCATTACGTCCGAGACCACGGCTCCCCAGTCGCCGCCTTGCGACACATAGCGCGTGTATCCCAGACGCCTCATCAATTCGTCCCAGGCGCGTGCGATGTGGTCGGGATTCCAGCCAGTGCTTTGCGGCTTGCCCGAGAACCCATAACCCGGCATCGAGGGCACAACGAGATCGAAGGCGTCTTCGGCGCGTCCGCCATGGGCCGTGGGATCGGTGAGCGGGCCAATCACCTTCACGAGCTCGAAGATCGAGCCAGGCCAGCCATGGGTCATGATCAGCGGCAGGGCATTCGGATGACGAGAGCGGACGTGGATGAAGTGAATGTCGAGCCCGTCGATCTTCGTCACGAACTGCGGCAAGGCATTCAGCTTCGCCTCCGCCGTCCGCCAGTCGTAGCCCGTCCCCCAGTAGCGTACGAGCGCCTGGATCTTCGCCAACTGCGCTCCCTGGGACCGATCCGTGACAATCTCCCGGTCGGGCCACCGCGTAGCAGCGATGCGTTGGCGGAGGT
>DATNOD010000050.1:0-15644 GCA_035601515.1 Candidatus Eiseniibacteriota bacterium
AACCAGCGCGAACGCGCCGACCGTAAGGCCGATCGCGAGCCCGACGCCGCCTCCCGAACGCGGTGCGGCGCCCCCGGCGGCAGGCACCCAGGCCTGGCCGTCCCACCGCCACAGGCGGTCTTGCGAATAGGCGGGTCTCCAGCCGGCGCCGTCCCACCACCAGTAACCGTCAGGTGAGAAGCGGCTCCCCTGTCCTGCCTGAGCGCCGGGCGCGAGCAGCGGGGTGGGTGCGGCCGGCGTAGGTGTACCAGGAGGAGTTTCTGGGGGCGGAGGCTGCTCCATGGGCGAAAGCCTATCCGAGTACCGCAAGTAGAATCCCGGTGCAGTGAAAGGGGTCATCCTCGCCGGCGGCACCGGCAGCCGGCTTCACCCGCTGACGCAGATCACCAACAAGCACCTGCTTCCGATTTACGACCGCCCAATGATCAGCTACGGGATCGAGGCGCTGGTCAAGGCCGGGGTGACCGAGATCATGCTCGTCACGGGCGGCACCCACGCAGGGGAGTTCTTGCGCCTCCTGGGAAACGGCGACGAGTTCGGGATCGCGCGACTGCTATATGCCTATCAAGCCAAGCCCGGCGGCATCGCGGAAGCCCTCGCCCTGGCCGAACGCTTCGCGGGTGGCGGCCGCACTGTGGTGCTTCTCGCCGACAACGTCTTCGGCCGATCGCTCAAAGGTTGCGTCGAGGCGTTCGACAAGCAGAAGTCCGGAGCGCGCGTCGTGCTGTCGCGAGTGACCGACCGGGCGCACCTGCGGCACCTTGGCGTCGCGAAGCTCAATGGGAGCCGCCGGATCGAGCGAATCGTCGAGAAGCCGGAAGATCCACCCAGCGAGTTCGCCGTCACCGGCGCGTACTTCTACGACGAGACGGTTTGGGAAGTGCTGCCGAGCCTTCAGCCTTCGGGCCGCGGCGAGCTCGAGATCACCGATGTCAACAACTGGTTCGTCGAGCGAGGCCTGATGGAATACACGCTGCTCGAGGGATTCTGGGGCGACGCGGGGGAGTCGATCGACGCTTACTACAAGGTCAACGACCACGTGCGCATCAACGGAGCGAATCACGAACCATGAAGAAAGCACCGGTCCGCCCGATCGAAGGCGTGGTGATGAAACAGCTTGTCACGCACACGGACGAGCGCGGTTTCTTTCGCGAGGTGATCCGCGAGACGGACGATTTCTTCGAGCACTTCGGCCAGTGGAGCCACTCGCTGATGTACCCGGGTACGGCCAAGGCCTGGCACATCCATCAAAAGCAGACCGATTGGTGGTACGTGGTCGGGGCTCTGAAGGTGGCGCTATACGACACGCGCGACGGGTCGCCGACGAAAGGCTCTCTCATGGAATTCCTGATGGGAGATGCGCACGCCACGTGCGTGAAGATCCCGCCGGGAGTTGCGCACGGGTGCCGGGCGCTGGAGCGCAGTCACCTTTTCTACATCACCTCTAATGTCTATTCGCCCGACGACGAGGGCCGGATCCCGCACGATGATCCGTCCATCGGGTACGACTGGACGGCCGGCCCTGAGATCAAGTAGGCGCCGCACCCCATGAGGTCGTTCAAGCGTCTGTTGGTGGCGGGGGGCGCGGGCTTCATCGGCTCGAACTTCATCCGGCTGCTGCGGAGCACGCGACCGGAGATCGAGATCACGGTCCTCGACAAGCTGACGTACGCGGGCAACCCGGCGAACCTGGCCGAGTTCGAAGGCACGCGCGGTTACAGCTTCGTTCATGGGGACATCTGCGACGGCGCGCTCGTGGACTCGCTGGCGGCCAAGGTCGACGCGATCGTGAACTTTGCGGCGGAGACGCACGTCGATCGGTCGCTCATGGAGCCGCTCGCTTTCATCGACACCGACGTGCGAGGAACGGCTGTCCTATGCGAGGCGGCAAGGCGGCACTCCCATCGCGTCTTTCTTCTTGTCAGCACGGACGAGGTTTATGGCGAGGTTCGCGAAGGCCGCTCGCGCGAAGGCGATGCGCTCAAGCCTCGCAGTCCCTATTCGGCGAGCAAGGCTGGCGGCGAGCACATCGCGCGCGCGTATGCCGAGAGCTTCGGGCTGCCGCTGCTCGTGACGCGAGGCTCGAACACCTTTGGGCCCTACCAGTACCCGGAAAAGATCGTGCCGGTGTTGATCACCAATGCCATCGATGACCTACCACTGCCGCTCTACAACGATGGCTCGGCGGTTAGGGACTACATCCACGTCGAAGACCACTGCCGGGCCATCGATCTCGTGCTGCACGATGCGCCGCTGGAGGATCCCGTCTACAACATCGGGACGGGCGTCGAGACGGATGGCAATCACGTCGCCAATGCGGTGCTGGAGATCATTCGCAAGCCCAAGAGCCTCATCCAGTACGTCGCCGACCGCCCTGGCCACGACTACCGCTATGCGCTCGACGTGACGCGGATCACCGATCTCGGTTGGGAGCCAAGGGTCACCTTCGGGGAAGGACTGGAACGGACAGTGCACTGGTATGTCGACCACCCCGAGTGGTGGCGGCCGTTGAGGTCGGGCGAGTACTGGGACTACTACAAGCGCAACTACAAGCCGCTCACGACGCCTTCTTCCTGAAGCGTGCGCCGATCCCGACCGCGTACCACCGCAGGTAGCGCGGGAGCCAGGTCCACAGCCGGAACCGGCTCTTTCCGGCGGTTCGATCGCGCCAGGTCGTGGGCACTTCGGCGATGCGCATCCCCAGCGCATACGCCTTGACCGTGAGCTCGAGGCCGAGCTCGAATCCGCCGTTCGATTCGATTGTCACGCGCTCGAGTAGGCGCTTCGAGTACAGCCGGTAGTTGGTGGTGGCATCGTGAATGGGCAGCCCGCCCAGCCAGTGGAGCGAGAGGCCGGCCATGCGCGACATCGTTCGCTTCAGGAGCGGGCCACCGACCTGGCTGCCGCCCTTCATGTAGCGCGACCCCGCGACGACGTCTGCCCCGCCGCTTGCCAACGCGAACATGGCATCGATGTCGCCAGGATCGTCGGAGCCGTCGCCCATGGTCACCAGCACGAGCGGCGCCTTCGCGGCGCCCAGGCCTGACTTGAGGGCGTTGAGCACACCCCGACCGATGTCGTTGCGGTGGAGGCTTAGCTCAGGCAGCTCGGCCTGCAGGCGTCTGACCACCGGCACGGTAGTGTCGCCATCGAAGTCGTGCACGACCAGTACCTCCAGCGGTCGCGTGTTGGTTCGCTCGACGATCCCGCGAAGCGTCGGCACGACGTTCTCGCCCTCGTTGTAAACAGGGACGACAACGCTGAGCGCCGGCGCCTCATGTTCGATCAGATGCGTCCCGCCTCGATCTCTTCGCGAATCCAGGGAATCACCTCGTCGAGCATCACCTCGAGCGAGGTCGTGGCTTCGAAGCCAAGCACCTCGCGCGCCTTGTGCACATCGGGAACGCGCCGCTGTACGTCGTGCTCGTAGGGCGGGTCGGAGACGAGGTGCAATGGCCGGCTTGTGCCGTGGACCTTGCGCCAGATCGTCTCTGCGAGCTCACGCACCGTCGTCGATTCGGCCGTCGAGAGGTTGAAATCTTCGTTGATGGCGCGTGGCGACTCCATGGCCATCCGGATGCCCTTCGCGAGGTCGCCGCCATAGGTGTAGTGGCGCACCTGGCCGCCGTCGCCAAGGATGTGCAGCGGGTCCTGCCCCTTGATGATCTTCTGGCACAGGTCGGGGACGACATGGCTCATGGCGAGTTTCACGTTGCCGCTCATGATGTCGTGGTCGCGCAGGGCACGCCGCTCTCCGATCCCGACGCAGTTGAAGGGCCTCACGATCGTGTACGGCAGGCTGTACTGCTCGTGGGCGCCGTGTGCGAAATATTCGACGGCCAGCTTCTGAAAACCGTACGTCGATTGCGGCGGCGGGCTGGTTCGCTCGGCGCCCTCGGGAGTGGGGAAGACCTCCGCCGACTCGAAAACCATGCTGCTCGAAATCACGGTGATCCTCTCGAGCCGCCCGCTGCGGCGGCCGGCGATGGCGGCGTCGAAGGTGGCGGCGCAGATGCGCTCGTTCTCGGCGAGGAGGTCGTATGCGAACTCGTGGAAGTACGAGATGCCGCCGATCATCGCGGCGCCCGCGACCACGTGGTCGCAATCCAGCGCAAGCTCGGTCAGGAGCTTGGCGTCCTTGGCGTCGCCCTCGACGAGCCGGTACCGCGGATCGTCGTCATGTCCGCGACGCACCGGACCGTACTTGCTGAAGTTGTCGACGCCGACCACCTCGTGGCCGGCTTGCAGGAGCTCCGCGACCAGGTATCCGCAGATGAACCCGGCTGAGCCGGTGACGAGGACCTTCAGAGCCGGATCGGTCCCGTTATGCCCCAGACGTCGACAACCTCCCGACCTTTGAGGTCGAGCTGCTTGTAGGCGCGGTGCGGG
This sequence comes from Candidatus Eiseniibacteriota bacterium, assembly GCA_035601515.1. Classification (GTDB taxonomy): domain Bacteria; phylum Chloroflexota; class Dormibacteria; order Dormibacterales; family Dormibacteraceae; genus UBA10449. Next base: position 4,390 of record DATNOD010000050.1, read on the forward strand.
GCGGCGATCACGAGGACGTCGGCCTCTTTCACGACTCGGTCGAGCGGCAGGAACGACTCGTCATGGATATAAGGGTCGGTGCAGATCACACGGGCGCCCTTGAAGGCGGCGAGCTTCCGCAGCTTGTAGCTTAGCGATGCGCGCGGATCGTCCGACTCGCCCTTGAAAGCCATGCCGAGAATCCCAAGCGTGCGGCCTGCAAGAGCCTGCCGCGTGTCGAGGCTGTCGACGATGTAATTCGGCAGACCTTCGTTGATCTGCATCGCGGCCTGGCCCATCGGGAAGCGGTCGGGCGTGAAGGCAGAGAGCTGCATCGTGTCCTTCAGAAGGCACGGGCCTGCGGCGAAACCCGGGCCGGGCAGGTCGGCGGCTCGCGGATAGTCCTGTCGCACGGCCTTCAGCACGCGGTCGTAGTCCACGCCTGAACGATGTGCGATCTGGAAAAACTGGTTGGCGATCGCGAATTTCATGTACCGCCACGTGTTGGTAAGCAGCTTCGCCAGCTCTGCTTCCAGCGGCGTGGTGCGAACTATCTGCACGCCCATCGGGGCGAACAGGGCGCGCGCCTTTTCAAATGCTTGGTCGGATGAGACCCCGATCAGCTGAGGCAGGCTGCGGATCTCTTCGAGCGCGTGACCCTCAGCGATACGCTCCGGGCAAAAGGCGACGTCGGCGTCGATCCCTTCCGCACGGATCCTTCTCTCGACTGCTTGCGTCGTGCCTGGGAAAACGGTCGAGCGCAGCACGACAAGGCAACCATCGTGAAGGTGCGGCATCAGCTCGTCGAGCACTCGATCGAACACCTGGACGGAGGGATTCATGAACTCGTCGATCGGAGTGCCGATCACGAGCACGACGGTGTCGGTGCGCGCCAGCATGCTGGGGTCGGAAGCGAGAACGAGCCGGCCGGTGGGCAGAATTTTTCGCAGCAGCTCTTCGGCGCCGTTCTCCAGGAACGGCACCGTGCCTGATCGGACCTGCTCGATCTTCGCGTGATCGATGTCGTCGATCCCGACCTTGTAACCGCAATCGGCAAAGGAAAGCGCCAGCGGCAGGCCCACATGGCCGCAGCCGCCGACGACAACGACGTCAAAGCGCTCCATGGCCGCCAAATTATGATGACTTTTACTCGTGACTCCATCGCCCCGGGCCGCACCGTCGGTGCTGCTCGACATGCGCCCGCTTCAAGGGCCGAGCGCCAAGCGGGGAGTAGGCTCCTACGCGAGCGGAATCCTCCATGGCCTGATCGCGGAGGGCTTTGACCCCAACTTGACGCTTCTGCTCGACTCCGACCTGCCCGTGCCGCCGCTGCCAGTCGCCGGGTACAGGCTTGCCTCATCTCGGCGCCGCTATCGCGGTCATCTCGCCGGGTACGAAGAGGCCGTCGTTTTGGGTCCCGACCTCGCGCGGATCGCTCCTGACGTCTATCACGCCATCGACCTGAAGCTACCGGCGCGGGCACCGGTGCCATTGGTCGTCACGCTGCACGACCTCATTCCCTGGGCCTGGGGCGGGCCGACGATGCGCGGCGAGCGGTTTCGGTTCTGGCTGGGGCGGCGGCTGCTCAGGCGTGCCGACCTGGTCCTGGCGGTGTCCCAAGCCACGGCGGACGACGCCGTCCGACTCGGCGGGGTTGACCGGAAACGAATTCAGATCGTGCCGGAGGCTGCCGGCGATGAGTTCAGGCCGCGGCCAGGCGCGCCCGATCGCGTCCGCCGGCGCTGGGGCCTAAAACAGGGCTACCTGTTGTTCGTTGGCGCCCTCGACGCAAGAAAGGACCCGGCCGCGCTCCTGCGCGCCTGGGGTGCCGCCACCAAGACAAACCCCGAGCTCGAGCTCGTGATCGTCGGGGATCCCGGCCGCCAGGCTCCGCGCAGCATGCTCGGCGCCCACATGCTCGGCCAGGTCGACGACGCCGAGTTGGCCGACCTGTACGCCGCCGCGGGCTGCCTCTTGTTTCCCAGCCGCTATGAGGGTTTTGGACTTCCTTGCCTGGAGGCCATGGCGTGCGGCTGCCCGGTCGTTGCATTTCGGAACTCGAGCGTGCCTGAGGTAGTGGGCAGCGCAGGAAAGCTCGTGACGGACGGCGACGCCGAAGCGCTGGGGCGGGCGGCCCTCGCGCTGTCGCAAAACCCCGAACGTGCGCGTCGATCCGGGTTCGAACGAGCGAAAACGTTCGGCTGGCGAAAGGCCGCGCGCCAAACCATCGCCGCCTACGAGGCTGTCTTCGCCAAGCGCCGCCTGCTGAGATAATCGGCCGGCTGTGTCCAGGGTTGCGGTCATCGGCGCGGGTTATGTCGGCTTGACCACGGCCGCATGCCTCGCCGATCTCGGCAACGACGTGATCGTGGTCGACATCAACCGCGAAAAGATCAACCAGCTGTTGCACAACCACGTCCCATTCTTCGAGCCCGGTTTGATCGAGCTCGTCGAGCGCAATACCAAAGCCGGCCGGCTGAACTTCACGACGTCTTATAGCGAAGCCGTGCCGGGAGCCGAGTACGCGATCATCGCCGTCAGCACACCGGAAGGAGAGGGCGGCGAGGCCGACCTCTCGTTCGTCGAGGCGGCGGCCGGTTCGATTGCCGACGCGATGGACGGACCGCTGGTGGTCGTGAACAAATCGACTGTGCCGCCGCTGACCGGTGACATGGTTTCCAAGGTGCTGCGGAACCGCAACCAGAAGCACACGGCCGAGGTCGTCTCCAACCCCGAGTTCTTGCGCGAGGGTTCCGCCATCCAGGACTTCATGCACCCCGACAGGATCGTCATCGGGAGTCACGACCGCGCCGCCGGCGAGAAGGTGGCGAAGCTCTACGAACCGCTCAACGCGCCGATCCTCATCACTCCGAACATCTACACGGCAGAGATGGTGAAGTACGCGTCCAACGCGTTCCTAGCCGCGCGCATCTCCTTTATCAATGAGATCGCACGGATCAGCGAGAGGGTGGGCGCGGACGCGAAGCTGGTCGCGGAAGGCATGGGGATGGACAAGCGCATCGGTCCGAGCTACCTCGACGTGGGCCTGGGCTATGGCGGTAGCTGTTTGGTAGGCGAAGAGACAGTGCTGGTGCGCCGCGGCGATCGCGTGAGTCTGACCGCGCTGGCGCAGGTCTTTACAGAGTTCAGCTCGATCGAAGAGACCGAGGTCCTCGCGTGGCAGCCGGAGACGGGTTCGGTTGGTTTCGCGCGAATGTCCGCGGCGACGATGCGCCCATTCGCGGGCGAGATATTCGAGGTCCGGACCCAGATGGGGCGGCGGGTGCTGTGCACGCCGGACCACCCGTTCGTGACGCGAGATGGCGTCAAGCTAGCCTCGGAGCTTGGACCGGAGGACTGTCTCCCTATTGCGATTTCAAGCCAATCAGGCGCTGAGTTGGCGAGATCGCAAGAATTGGTGCGATCGGCCGCACATATGTCTGCCGGCGCGGCCACTGAGGTCGCGGTGCGGACGGAGTTGAGTTCAGGGCTATGGCGCGGAGTTGGCATGCATGTGGCCGCGGAGCAGGTGCCACTGCCCGATCTGACATGGACGCAGCCGATCGAGAACAAGCGGGCTCTGCTGGCGGGTTACTGGCGCGGCGACGGTAGCTGGAGCTACGTCCGCGGCGGACCAAGCGTGATTCTCGAGTGCGGCACGACCAGCCGAGAGCTGGCGGATGGATTGCTTCGCTTGCTCGCCGACCTGGGCGTGGTGGCTTCGATGCGCGTGGGCCGCACCACGAAATCGACCCGCGACACGTACTGGCTGAGGATCTCGGGGGCTGATCAGGTGGAGAACCTTCTCGACCTTCTCCGTGAGTCGGAGCGAAAGGCCATCACCGAGTCCATCGACCGCCAGAAGAAGCGCATCGCACCGACCGGATACCGGCGAGAGGGAGCGAACACCGCATGGGTGCGGGTCGTTGGCGTCGAGCGTCGCCCGTTCGCGGGCGCGGTGTACTCGCTTGAAGTTCCGGGCGTGCACACGTTTGTCACTACTGGCGGGCTGGTCACCCACAACTGCTTTCCCAAAGATGTGAAGGCGCTCTCGGCGCTGGCCGAGCGCTTCGACTACCACCCCGAGCTGCTCCACGCTGTCATGGACATCAACCGAGACCAGCGCATGCTCGTCATCGACAAGCTCCGCGAATGCCTCGAGGGCCTCAACGACCGAATCGTCGGGCTCCTCGGCCTCGCCTTCAAACCCAACACCGATGACCTGCGTGAAGCACCGAGCATCGACATCGCACGGGTGCTGCTCGCGGCTGGCGCGCAGGTTCGCGCCTACGATCCCGCCGCGATGGAAGGTGCGCGAGTCAAGCTGCCCGAGGTCGAGTACACGCGCGATTCGTATGACCTCGCCGCGGGCGCCGACGCGCTGGTTGTGGTCACGGAGTGGAACGAGTTCCGCCGGCTCGACCTCGGCCGCGTCAAAGCCTCGATGCGCCGGCCCGTGATCGTGGACGGCCGCAACATCTACGACCCGCAGGTGATGCGCGATCTCGGTTTCACGTATCGGGGTATCGGCCGCGACTAGCCGCACGACCAAGGAACGGGCGGTCGTCTCAGGCGGCGCCGGTTTCATCGGGTCGCACCTCTGCGAGGCCCTGCTGAACCGGGGCATGCGTGTGCTCGCGCTCGACAACTTCATCACGGGCTCTCGCGACAACGTGGGCACGCTGACCGACAATCCCCACTTCGAATTTCGCCAGTCGAACGTCAACGAGCACATCGACGTCGATGGAGACGTGCGCTACGTCCTCCACTTCGCGTCGCCGGCGTCGCCTCCCCAATACGACGCGAATCCCATCCACACGCTCAAGGTCGGCACGCTCGGGACGATGAACATGCTCGGTCTGGCGCACGCCAAGCACGCCACATTCCTGCTTGCGTCGACGTCCGAGGTATATGGCGACCCGCTCGTCCACCCACAGCCCGAGACCTACTGGGGCAACGTCAACCCGATCGGGCCCCGAGGCTGCTACGACGAGGCGAAGCGGTGTGCGGAGGCCTTCGCGATGGCGTACCACCGAGCGCATGGGGTCGACACGCGCATCATCCGGATCTTCAACACCCACGGCCCGCGCATGCAGGTCTCGGACGGGCGGGCGGTGCCCAATTTCATGGCCCAGGCGATTCGCGGCGAGCCCCTCACTGTATACGGCGACGGATCCCAGACGCGCAGCCTCTGTTACGTCTCGGACCTCGTGCGTGGCGTGCTCGCGACCCTCGAAAAGGGCGACGAGATGCCGGTGAACCTTGGCAACCCCGAAGAGGTCACCGTCCTGGAGCTCGCTCAGCTCATCGTCCGGCTGGCGGGGTCACAGAGCCAGATCGAGTTTCGCTCCCTGCCCGTCGACGATCCCAAGCAGCGCCGCCCCGACATCACTCACGCGCGCAAGCTCCTGGGCTGGCAGCCGGAGGTCCCGCTCGAGGACGGCTTGGCCCGAACCCTGGAATACTTCCGACGAGTCGTATGACTACAGAGGCCCGGCCCGAGCCCCGCGACGGATCTTCGGCGCCCATGCGGCCGATCTCCGTTGTTGCGGTCTCCGCTCCTCGCTTGCGCATCACCAAATGCGCGCGCTCCGGTGCTCGACCGCGCCTAGGATCTCGACCACCTGGGCACCGAATCTCTCGCCGTGGAGTCGGGCCGTGCCTCTGATCTCCGACGAGACCCTGCGGAAGCTCATCCGCGACGTCCCAGATTTCCCGCAGCCGGGGATCATCTTCAAGGACATCACCCCGCTGCTGGCCGACAAAGCCATCTTCAAGGGCGTCGTCGAAAAGGTCTGCAGCCACTGGTCGGAGCGCCCACCGGACGTGGTGACGGCGATCGAAGCGCGAGGGTTCATCCCCGGCGGCGCCGTGGCGCTGGGACTCGGCGCAGGCTTCGTGCCCATCCGCAAGCCGGGCAAGCTGCCGTGGAAGACGGTCAGCCAGGACTACCAGCTCGAGTACGGGACCGACCAGCTCCAGATCCACGAGGATGCGGTCCGGCCCGGTCAGACGGTGCTGATCATCGATGATGTGCTGGCCACCGGCGGCACGGCGGCCGCGGCCGCCAAGCTCATCCGGAAGCTGGGCGGCGTGGTGCTCGGCGTGCATGTGCTGATCGAGCTGAGCTTCCTGGGTGGACGCAAGCAGCTGCAAGGGATCGAGGTTGTCAGTGAGCTCGTTTATTGAGGAGATGAGGTGCCTTTGAAAGCCAGCGCGAGAGGCTATGACGTCAAGGATCCAAAGCTCGCCGCGGAGGGTCAGGACTTGATCGATTGGGCGGCCAGGGAGATGCCGGTCCTAACGCTCATCCGGCTGCGCTTTCTGAAGGAGCAGCCGCTGAAGGGCTTGAAGGTCGGCGCCTGCCTGCACGTGACCAGCGAGACGGCCAACCTGATGCTGACCCTGAAGGGCGGAGGCGCGGACGTCGCCTTATGCGCTTCGAACCCCCTTTCCACCAACGACGCGGTTGCGGCGGCACTGGCCACGCAGCATGGCATCAAGACCTACGCGATCAGGGGCGAGGACAACGACACCTACTACGAGCACATCGAGGCGGCCCTCGATCACCGGCCGGCCCTCACGATGGACGACGGCGCCGACCTGGTGTCGGTCCTACACAAGTCGCGGCAGCAGCAGCTGCCAGAGGTCATTGGCGGCACCGAAGAAACGACCACCGGAGTGATCAGGCTCAAAGCGATGGCCGACCGCGGGGTCCTGCGCTACCCGATCATCGCGGTCAACGAAGCCGACACAAAGCACATGTTCGACAACCGGTACGGGACCGGACAGTCGACCATCGACGGCATCATCCGCTCGACCAACGTGTTGCTTGCGGGCAAGACTTTTGTCATCGCTGGTTACGGGTGGGTCGGCCGCGGTCTCGCATCGAGAGCCAAGGGCCACGGCGCCGACGTCGTGATCACCGAGGTGGATTCGGTGAAGGCGCTCGAGGCGGCGATGGATGGCTTTCGCGTGATGAAGATGGACGCGGCCGCGCGGGTTGGCGACATCTTCGTGACCGTCACCGGAGACGTCAACGTGCTCGATCGGAAGCACTTCGAAGCTATGAAGGACGGGGCGATCCTGGCCAACTCTGGACACTTCAACTCGGAGATCAACCTCAAGGCGCTCGATGCCCTTGCCAGTGGCGTCCGCCAGGTGCGCCCGTCAGTGCAGGAGTACAAGCTTCACGATGGCCGCCGGCTGCATGTGCTCGGCGAGGGGCGGCTGATCAACCTCGCCGCCGCTGAGGGTCACCCCGCCGCGGTCATGGACATGAGCTTTGCCAACCAGGCGCTTTGCGCCGAGTACGTGGCCGCGAACGCCAGCAAGCTCGAGAAGCGGGTCTACGACGTGCCCGACGACATCGACAAGGAGGTGGCGCGGCTCAAGCTCAAGGCGATGGGCATAGCGATCGACACCTTGACCGAGGAGCAGAAGCACTACCTGTCGTCCTGGGAAGAAGGCACATAGCAGTTGTTCGGGCCCGCTCGGCGCACGTGGGTGCTGGGCGGGGGCGGCGCTCGCGGCGCCGCCCAGGTTGGGGTGCTGCAAGCGTTGTTCGAGGCGGGCCTCGAGCCGCCGGCGTCGATCGTCGCCGTCAGCGTCGGCGCGCTCAACGGCAGCTGCATAGCCGCGTATCCGTCGCAGGCCGGCGTGATGATGCTGCGCGAGCTCTGGATGTCTCGCCAGGCCCTCGAGGTGTTCCACGCGCACCCGCTTGGCGTCATCCTCTCGGGCCTGCGCCGTGGCCAGGTGAGCGCCCTGCCCCAGGACAACGTCCGTCGCCTTGTCGAGCGCGCGCAGGCCCTCACCGGCATCACGACCTTCGAGCAGATGCGGGTCCCGCTGGCGATCGTCGCCACCGACCTCAACGCCGGTAAGCCGGCCGTGTTTCGCGCCGGCCTCCTGACCCCGGCCCTGCTCGCCTCGACCGCCATCCCGGGCGTGTTTCCTTCGGTCCGGATCGATGGGCGTGAGCATATGGACGGCGGGATCGTAGACAACACGCCGCTCGACATCGCGATCAATGACGGCGCCAAAGAGATCCTGGCCATCAGCCTGATGGCCGGCGGTGAGAACGAGCAGACCCCCGTCACCTGGCCCGAGCTGATCGCACGCACCCTTCAGCTGTCACTCCACCACCAGATGCTCAGCGACTACGAGCGTCTCCGCGAACGGGCCCGGATCACTGTCCTCTGCCCGATCACGGCTCCGACGGCGACCTGGGAGATGAAGCGCGATCACATCGACTCGGTGGTGGAATCGTCTCGAGCGGCAACCGCCGCGCTGCTGGCCCAGAAGGGCTCGAGGTTCATGCGTCACTCGGGCATTCAGTACCTCGAGCTGCGCTAGGATTCCCGTCGTCCCAGAGGTATGAACCTGGCGCTTGGGGACTGGCCCACACGGCGGCCTGACCTTGCCGGCGCGGGAGATTCAAAGGAGGACCCGTTCAATGGCGAGTCTATTCACGTCCGAGTCGGTCACCGAGGGCCATCCGGACAAAGTCGCCGACCAGATATCCGACGCGATCCTCGATGCGATCCTGGCCAAGGATCCGCTCGCGCGAGTCGCATGCGAGACGGCCATCACCACCGGCTTGGTGATCGTGCTCGGAGAGATCACCACCGATTGCTACGTCGACATCCCTCGCATCATCCGGCAGACGGTCCGGGAGGTCGGCTACACGCGGGCGAAGTATGGATTCGATGCCGAGACGTGCGGAGTGATCACCACCATCGACGAGCAGTCGCCTGACATCGCTCAGGGAGTCGATATCGGGGGCGCCGGCGACTCCGGCATGGTGTTCGGTTTCGCATGCGACGAGACGCCAGAGCTGATGCCGCTGCCGATCACCTATGCCCATCGGCTGGCACGGCGGCTGGCCGAGGTGCGCCGGTCTAAGGCTCTCAACTACCTCCGGCCCGATGGCAAGGTGCAGGTGACGATCCGCTACGGCGACGGAGGTGAGCCGCCTGTGGTCGACACCGTCGTTCTCTCCACCCAGCATCACGAAGAGGTCACCACCGAGCAGCTGCGCTCGGACATCGGCGAGCACGTCATCGATGCCGTGATCCCAGCCGAGCTGAAAGACGGCCGCATCCGCACTTTCATCAATCCGACAGGCCGTTTCGTCGTCGGTGGACCGGTCGCGGATGCCGGGCTGACTGGACGCAAGATCATGGTCGACACGTATGGCGGTTACGCACGCCACGGCGGCGGCTGTTTCTCGGGCAAAGACCCCACAAAGGTCGATCGGGCGGGCGCCTACGGCGCTCGTCACGTCGCCAAGAACATCGTTGCCTCCGGCCTCGCGCGGCGCTGCGAGGTCCAGATCTCGTACGCGATCGGGGTCGTGAAACCGGTCGCGATCAGGATCGACACGTTCGGGACCGGCAAGGTTCCGGAGCCAGTCCTTGTGGCGGCCGTCAACAAGCTGTTCGACCTGAGCCCGCTCGGCATCATCAAGGAGCTCAACCTCAGGCGGCCGCTGTTCCGCCAGACGGCGGTTTACGGCCATTTCGGCCGGACGGACATCGACGCGCCGTGGGAGTCGACGGAGCGCGCCAGGGAGCTGACGGAAGAGGTCGGTTGAGCCAGAAGACCTTCGTTGTGATCCCTGCCGGAGGCGCGGGGACACGCCTGTGGCCGCGATCGCGGCGATCGACGCCCAAGCACGTGCTGCCTCTGGGCGGGCACGGCCGGCCGCTGCTGCGCGAGACATATGAGCGGGCGAGGTCAGTCGGCGACGAGGTTTTCGTGCTCACCGAGATGCGGCAGCGCGAGATCATCGAGGCGGTTCTGCCGGAGATCGATGCCGAGCACCTGATCCTCGAACCATCCGCCCGCGGCACCACAAACGCGTATGGCCTTGCCGCGCTGACGCTCATGGCCCGCGATCGCGACGCGGTCATGGTGGCGCTCCCCGCCGACCACGTCGTGGGCGGTGGGGCCAAAGCCCGGAGTGCGGTGCGGAGGGCGGTGCGAGCCGCGGCCACGACGAGCTCGCTGGTGACCGTCGGTCTGAAGCCGGCGTTTCCGTCAACCGGTCTCGGCTACATTCAGGCACCCGGACGCGCGACCGCCGGCGCTGTGCGTGTGAAGCGGTTCATCGAGAAGCCGGATGCAGCTCGCGCGAGGCGATTCGTGAAGGCCGGCGGCTACTACTGGAACCTGGCGTGGTTCGCATGGCGGCTACCAGTGTTTACGCAAGAGCTCGGCAAGTACGCGCCCGGGCGTCTTGCGGCGTTGCGACGTGTGCTCGCCGCGCGACAAGCCGGCGACGAAGACCTCGCGGCGCTGCGCTACAAAAGGCTGCCGGTCGACGTCATCGACCGGACGGTCATGGAGAAGACCGACCGCCTGCTGCTCGTGCCCGGCGACTTCGAGTGGGCCGACATCGGAAACTGGTCGGAGCTCGGCGATCGGGTTCACCCCGACTCCAGCGGAAACTCGGTGGAGGGCGAAGCGGTGCTGGTGGACACGCATGGGAGCCTGGTCCTGGGCGATCGCCGGCTGGTGGCCGCGATCGGGCTCGAGGACATGATCATCGTCGACACCGAGGATGCTCTTCTCGTGGTTCCGCGCTCGCGCGCACAAGACGTGAAGAGGGTCGTCGACGCGCTCAAGCGATCTCGCAAAACCAAGTACCTTTAATAAGTGTCCCGCCGCCGAAGTTCCTTGCAGCTTCGCGTCCTAGGCGGCCGGGCGCCGTCTCACCCCACGGAATCTGACGATTCCGCGGGGACCCCGAGAGAGGCGCTGAAGCCGGCGTCGCCTCCTGCGCGCGCTCGGTCAGCAGCCCCGCACGACGATGCGGGGGCCCCAGCAGGTTTGCGCTCCCTCGCGTGCTCGTCGGCTCCTTGGCTCCGGCCGCCGATGCCGCGAAATCTGCGGCGGACCTCGGCGTCGAGACACTAGCCATGCCCGACCAGATCAAGTTCGGCACCGACGGCTGGCGCGGGGTGGTCGCGGACGACTTCACGTTTGCCAACGTCCGTCGCGTCGCGAAGGGCTCGGCCGAGTACATGCTCTCGTTGTCACCGGCGCCGCTCGCCGTCGTCGGCTACGACTGCCGGTTCGCGGCGGAGGACTTTGCTCGGACGGTGGCCGACGTGTTTGCGGCTTCCGGGGTCCGCAGTCTCATCTTCGACCGCCCATCGCCAACCCAAGTGGCGTCGTGGACGGTCATCGATCGCAAGGCAACCGCGGCCGCCGTGGTGACCGCGAGCCACAACCCGTACCTCTTCAATGGCATCAAGTTCAAGACTGAG
>DATNOD010000051.1:0-9306 GCA_035601515.1 Candidatus Eiseniibacteriota bacterium
CCCGGGTTACCCCTACGAACTCCACCATTGAGCGCAACTCCTAAGGGGTAACGTGGAATCCGCTCGATCCCTGAGCCTAGGCGGTTAAGGGATGTAAGTTCTCGTTAACCTTGCCTCCGATCGGGGCGTACCGCTTGTCGAGCATCTCGCGCAGGGTTTCCGAAAGCGTTTTTCGTGCGGCGGGCGTCACCGGACAAGTGTGGGAAGCCTCGATCGCGCAAATGCAGCATGGAAGGGGGGTCCGCGCGTCCTTCTGTGTAATGGGGCGGGCGCGCGCCCGTCGAATGGGTCACGCCGCCTCGGGCAGAGCCTCCGCTTCCGGCTTCCTCGTTCGCACGCGAATGAAAAGAAGGGCGATGACGACACCCGCCAGCGCGATGAGTGTTCCGATTTCGAACGCCGTCGTGAAACCGGCCGTGACCGCGTGGTTGATCGCCGCGTGCTTTGGGCTTACGCCGGCGAGCTGATTCTTGGTCACGTTGGCGGCCACCGTGCCGAGCACTGCGAGGCCGATCGAGCCGCCGAGCTGCTGGCTGACATTGAGCACTGCTGAGGCGAGGCCCCTCTCATGCTGGGCTGCACCCGACACCGCAACCAGTGTCGTCGGCAAGAAGATGAGCCCGAGGCCGACCGAAAGAATGGCCAGCGGGCCGAAGATGTCAGAAACGTACGCGACGTGATCGCCGATGCGCGACAGCCATAGCAGGCCGCCCGCGACCACGATCGCGCCGAGAGCGATCGGCACGCGCGGGCCGATCCGGCCGATGACTCGAGAGGTGACCGTGGCCGTGATGACGACGCCCACCCCGAGGGGCAGGAAGGCGAATCCGGCCTTGAGCGGGCTGTAACCGAGGACGTTCTGGACGATCTGTGTGAGGAAGAAGAGCACGGTCAGCGTCATCGCACCGGCGACCATACGTAGGGCGTAGGCGCCGGATCGGTTGCGATTCGCGAACAGGCTCAACGGCATGAGCGGTTGCTTGCTGCGAAGCTCGATGATCAGGAACAGGGCGAGGAGGGCGGCGCCGAATCCAAGCGTCGCCACGGTGATCGTGTCGCTCCAATCGTGTGTCGCGGCCCGCGAGAGACCGTAGACGAGCAGAGTCATTCCGCCGGTGACGCTGATCGCTCCGGGGACGTCGAGGCGACCGGACCGCCCTTTGGAAGTCGCGAGCACACGTGGCGCGGCGACAGCCAGAAGCAGCGCGATGGGGACGTTGACGAACATGACCCAGCGCCACGAGACGTAGTTGGTGATGAGGCCTCCGAGGATCAGGCCGATGGCTCCGCCGCTACCCGCCGCGCCGGCGTAGATGCCCAGCGCGCGATTGCGCACGGCGCCTTCTTTGAACGTGTCGGCGATCAGCGAGAGCGCGGTCGGCGCCACGACGGCGGCGCCGGCTCCCTGCACGACGCGAGCGATGATCAGCCACGTCGAGCTGGTGGCCAGCCCGCCGGCGAAAGAGCCGGCCGCGAACAGCAGGACGCCGCCGATGAACATCCGGCGCCGGCCGAACAGGTCGCCGGCCCGGCCGCCAAGCAGCAGCAGACCGCCGAACGCGAGCGAATACGCGTTGACGACCCACTCCAGATCGGTGGAGCTGAACCACAGCGCTCGTTGGATCGAGGGCAGCGCGACGTTCACGATGGTGGTGTCGAGGACGACCATCAGCTGCGCAAACGCGATCACGATCAGTGCCACGCCAAGGTTGCGCGGCGCGGAGGTTTTGTCAGCGATCGATGCCTGTGCCATTGCTGATTGCTCCTTCTCTGCTTTGAATTGTTGGGGGGGCCTGCGTCATGCGCAGGTATTCGTTGATTCCGACCAGGCGGAACTGCAGCAGCTCGTAGCGGGGAAACGCCGGCGCTGCGGTGGCGTAGTCGACGACCTCGGGGTCGATGAGGGTGTAGTCGCGACCCTTGTACGTGACGACGCACCAACCCGCTGCTTGCACGTTCAAGTACCACGCGGAGTTCTTGCCGAATGTGCGCGGCATGAGGAACGTGTCGCCCTGTGGCCGCATCCCCAGCGGCGTCGCGTAGATGCGGCCGGACTGGCGGCCCTGGTGGTGGAGCACGCCGAGGATCGGCATCCAGCGCCGCCCGGCGATGGCCAGGACGAGCGGATTGATCAGACGAGCTGCGAAACGGACCACGCGACGCGCCTTCGGACCGAGATTGATGCCATCCATGACGACCAGAAGCCAGCGCGAGGGAGCATTATTCCCTTGAGCGGATGATTTGCTTGGCTGACGATCGGAGGGAGGGCTTAAGGGACCTTCGGCGTCTTTCCCAGCTTCTCGTCGGCGGCGGCGATCAGCCGCCGCATCATGTCGCTCAGGAGCTGTCGCTCGGTGGGCTTCAGGGCTCCGAAGAACTCGTCAGCCGCCGCGTCGAAGGCCTTCGAGGCCCGCTTCTGGACAGCGCGTCCCTTTGGAGTGAGAACCAGGGCGTAGGAGCGCCTGTCGGCCGCGTTCCGGCGCCGGACGACCACCCCTTGCCGCTCGAGCTCGTCGATGAGCTCGACGATCGTGGTCCGATCGATCCCCAGCTGTTCCCCCAGCTCCTGCTGTGAGATGGGGCCGTTGCCGAGAAGGTTCAACACCCCGCAAAGTCGCACGGTCAGGCCCATCGGTGCGAGGCGTTTGCCGGCCAGCTCCTGCCCGGTACGCGCCGCGATGGTCAGCAGGGCGCCAGAACGATCGGCCAGCGAGGGTGGTATCGGCATTGCGAATCCGATTATGCCCAACGGCAGCCGCAATTAGTCAGCGCGAGTGACGATCAGCGAGTTGCCACCGGAAGGTCGAGTGCGAACACGGTGCCCGTCTCTGGATTGCTGCTCTCCACCACGAGGCTACCGCCGTGATGCTCGGCCAGCTGGCGGCTGATGTAGAGGCCTAGGCCGACGCCGGGCACCCTGACGACGGCCGGGCTGGCGCCACGGTAGAAACGATCGAAGACCTGCTCACGCTCGTCGTCTCGAATGCCGATGCCGCTGTCCTCGACGCGAACGACCGCCCGCCGCGAGTCGGTCGACACGTCGATGAAGAGCCGGGCCGGCGGGGCCGAATACGAAAGGCTGTTGTTGATCAAATTGTCCAGCACCCGGCCCAGCTGGCCTTTGTCACCCTTCACGCTGACCACATCCGGAGCCAGGCTCACGGAAATATCGGCGTGCAAGAGATCGGCCCGCGGGCGAGCGCGGGCGATCGCGTCTTCAACTATCTCGCGCAAGTCGACGACTTGACCCTTCAGCGGGCCCGTATCGCTCTCGACCAGCGACGCCTGCAGCAGAGCCTCGACGATTCGATTCAGCTCGCCAGTCTTCCCCACCACGACCTGCAACGGCGCTGACCACGACTCAGGCACTCGACCGAGCGATCCGTCGGTGAGCATGGACAGATAGCCCGCCACCACAGTGATCGGCGTCCTGAGCTCGTGCGCGGCGATGTTGAGGAATGCGCTCTTCGCCTGGCTGGCTGCTCTGGCCGCTGCATAGAGTCGCGTCATCTCCTCTTGATGCTCGCGTGTAGCCACGAATGTGGCGAGGACGAACGAGGTGAGCGCCACGCAAACGTTGAATACCTGCAGGGTGATCATCTTCTGGCCGAGGTTTTCGGTCGCGAAGGGACCTGTTCCATGAACCGCCGACCAGATGGCAACACCTGAGGCGACGAGGGCTGCCGGAGCAGCCCCGCGCAGTCGGTATCGCCACGCCGCCACCATGATCAACGGGAAGGCCAGGTATTCGAGTCGCAGCTGGTTTTGAAAGAGACCGAATGTGACCAGGCCAATTCCCACCAGGAGCGCCGCGAGCACGACTCCGCTGCGCAGCGTCAGTGGCGGGTCCGGCGATCGTCGCAGCAGGCTCAGGAGGAAAGGGCCCACCAGGAGCACGCCCATCGCATCCCCGGTCCACCAGACCGCCCAGGTCGGCCAGAAACCGCTCGGGGGCACCGCATGGAAGACCACGAGGACGCTGGTTCCGATGCTGGCGCTGATCGTCATGCCGACTAGCGCGCCCAGCCCGATAATGGCCGCGGCGTCTCTCAAACGGTCGAGCTCGAGCCGGAAGTGTGCGAACCTCAGCAGCTCGGACGCGACCAGCGGCGCAAGCGTGTTGCCGGTGGCGATCAAGACGGCGCCCAGCGGCGATGGTCCGATGGGGAGGTTGACCGCGAGCGCGCCAACGAACACGGCAGGCCAGACCCGCCGGCCCAGGACGAGGATGGCCACGAGCGCTATGCCGGTAGGGGGCCAGATCGGCGTCACCTGGCCGTGCACCAGGGCGAGACGCAAGCTCAGGCTGCCCGCAACCCAGTAAGCGACGGCCACCAGCGCCAGCTGCACGAGCGCGCGTGAAAAATCCTCGTAACGGACTGGTCCAGCCACGGCTGCCAGCGCCGCCCGGCCCCCGCGCGCGATCCCGACTACAGCAAATTCATTATGCCGCCGGTAAGCCAGATCGCCGCCGCGTTAAGTGACGAAATCCTCATCCCAGCCGCGCAGCTCGGCCCCGGCCGCATAGGTGCTTTCGAAGAATTGAAGGATCTTATCGCGAGGCGATGGGCTCTTTCGGACGTCCTCATACGGGAGCGCGAACTCTCCAAGGTCTGTGCTCCAGCCGGCCGTCCGCTCGATCCCCTCGGGCTTCGGGTATGTGTAGGCGAAGAACGCAGGCTCCGGGAACTCCGCGTGTCCGGGCCAGAAACCGCAGCAGATCTGTTCGGCGTCAGCTGATCGCCGGGCGATGAGACCGGCCCCTGCAGGAGGGTCGGCTGGACGGCCGGAATATCGGGCATAGGCCAAATCGAACGTACCCCAGAAAAAGTGCACAGGCGTGTGCCGCCCTTTGAATCGAGAGCGATGCGTCTTCATGACGATGTCGACCTGCGACAGGACCACGAAGAATCGATTCGCCCACTCGGGGTCATACGCCGCATGAACATTGTCTTCGGCAAATGGAATGGGATTCGAGACCTCGTCCGGAATGGCTCTGATCTCCACGTCGATGCCCAAGGCCTCGAGGCTGGACATGAAGCCGGTATAGAAGTCGGCGACCGATCCGCCGCCCAGCGCCAAACGACGGGAGTCCCCACCAGAGGTCTGGATGACGACCTGGTGATCGATGAGATCGACATCGGCCTGAAAGATGGTGCCAGCCGACTGCATCGGGCTCGTCGTCAGGCCGCGCGCGGTCACGTACAGCGGGACGTTGGCCCATTGGGGCTCGAGGGGAGTCAGCGCGAGGCGCACCTTGCCCAGGATTTGAAGCTTCATGTTCAAGGTGTCCCGCGTGTCCTTCCAGGCCGCGTACGGAAGCTCTGGCCAGGCCACGAACTTAGTGTAGGAAGCCGGGAGCGCCGGCTCAGGCCTGGTGGTACACCCTCAGCCGGCTGACACGGTTCGACTGGGCGAACACACGGACGAGGACGAGCCCGGTGATGAAGCCGCCGACGTGCGCTGAGTACGCGATCCCTCCCGCGTTCACGTTGCTGATAGATGCGAGGCCGTTGACCAGCTGCAGGAGAAACCACAACCCGATGAAGATCCACGCCGGAACTCGCGCCAACCAGAAGAAGAAGCCGAGCGTGACCAGGGTCCGCACATGGCTCCTCGGATAAAGCGCGAGGTAACCGGCGAGGACGCCGGCAATCGCACCGCTGGCGCCGAGGCCGGGTGCGTTCGATCCGACCGAGGTTGCGATCTCGAGCGCGTTGGCGCCCAGCCCGCATATGAGGTAGAAGGCCAGGTAACGGATGACGCCCATCGATCGCTCGACGTGGATCCCAA
Source organism: Candidatus Eiseniibacteriota bacterium (assembly GCA_035601515.1). Classification (GTDB taxonomy): domain Bacteria; phylum Chloroflexota; class Dormibacteria; order Dormibacterales; family Dormibacteraceae; genus UBA10449. The sequence continues at coordinate 5,794 of DATNOD010000051.1, forward strand.
ACACGAACAGGAACAGCATGTTGCCGAGGATGTGCGTCCACCCCGCGTGCATGAACATCGAGGTGAAGAGGGTGAGCCAGAATGGCGACGGAGTGCCCGCGACGAGCGGACATTGGTGCGTGTACTCGCATGGCACCAGCGAGTACGCGTTGATGAAATTGTCGATCTGCGAACCCTGGGTTCCCAATGACAGCTCATAGAAGAAGACCAGGAAGTTGACGACGATCAGCCCGATGGTCGCGACCGGAATCGCGGAAGTCGGGTCATCGGCGTCATCTGAGCTGAGGGGAATCAAGTGCCTCTCAACTCTCCATCATCCGCCGCGCCCGCTCCGCCACCGGCAGGTCGACGAACTCGCCATCCTCAGTCCTGGTCGCGGCGCCGCCTGACTTCTCGAATGCCGTCAGCACCCGAGTCGCCCAGGCCAGCTCCTCCTGCGTGGCGGCGAAGACCTCGTGGATGATCGGCAGCTGGCGCGGATGTATTGCCGACTTGCCGAAGAAACCCAAGCGGCGCGCCGCCTCAGCTTCTCGCCGCAGGCCGCTGTCGTCTTCCAGCAGCGGATGCACGCCGTCGCTCGGCGGTGGCTTGCCGGCGGCACGGGCGGCGGTCACCAGGTACGAGCGGGCGAACAGGGTCTCCTGGTCACCCGCGGATATCCCGAGGTCGGCCGCCAGGTCGAGGCCGCCGTAGGACAGCAGGGCACAGGCCGGTGCGGAGGCGATCTCGAAGGCAGTGATCACGCCGCGCGCCGACTCGAGCGTGCAGTCGAGAGGGATATCGGGCGCGCGTTCAGCGACCCAGCCGACATCGGCTCCGGACTCGACTTTTGGGATGCGCAGTCCCAACACCGATCCGGCCAGCGCGTCGAGGTCACGCGCGCATGTCTCGCTGTGGGCTCTGTTGACCCGCACCCAGCACGGCCGCGAGGCGGCCGCCTCGGCGACCATCGCACGAGCACGATCCTTCATGTCTGGCGGCACCGCGTCCTCGAGGTCGAGCAGCACCACGTCAGCCCCAGCGTCGAATACCAGACGCAGCAGCTTCTCGTTATGCCCGGGGGCGAAGAGCCAGCTGCGCGGCGAACGGGTGACGCCGCCACCGGCGCGGTTAGGAAACGTCTTCACGGACGAGCTGGCGCGCGATCACTGTCCGGAGGATGTCATTGGTGCCCTCGCCGATCGCCATCAGCGGCGCATCTCGATAGAAGCGCTCGATCTCATATTCGGTCGAATAACCGTAGCCGCCGTGGATGCGCATGGCCTCGAGCGATGCCTTGATGCAGACCTCCGAGGCGTAGAGCTTCGCCATCCCCGTTTCGAGGTCCGCCCGCCGCCCAGAGTCGAGCGCCGATGCCGCCCACCAGGTCAGCAGGCGCGCGGCCTGCACCTCGGTCGCCATGTCCGCAAGCTTCAGCTGGATGGCCTGGAACTCGGCTATCGGCCGGCCGAACGCGTGGCGCTCACGCGCATAGGCCAGGGCCCGGTCCAGGCTCGCCTGCGCGACGCCCACCGCACGCCCCGCGATGTTGACGCGTCCGAACTCGAGGGCCGACAGCGCCTGCTGCAGCCCGTGGCCCTCCTCCCCGCCCAGCAGGTTCTCCACCGGGACGTGGCAGTCGCTCAGGAAGACCTCGGATGATTCGGGACCTTTGTAACCCAGCTTGTCGAGGTCGTTGCCGACCGTGAAGCCCGGCGTTCCCTGCTCGATCATCAAAACGCTCATGCCCCGGTGGCGGGGCTGGGCGCTTGGGTCGGTCTTGACGAGCACCGGCAGCGGGTCCGCATGCCTCGCGTTCGTGATCCATGTCTTCGCCCCGTTCACGACGTAGTGATCGCCATCGCGCCGCGCCACTGTCGCGATTCCCTGCAGGTCGCTGCCCGCCTGCGGCTCGGTGAGCGCAATGCCTGATCGGCGCTTGCCGGTGGCGAGGTCGGGGAGCCAGCGCTGGCGCTGGTCGGGCGTGCCCGACCGGGCGAGCATGAGCGTCGCCAGCGAGTGCGAGCCCAGGATCCCCGCCACGCCCATCCACGCCTTCGAGATCTCCTCGAACACGACCGAGTAAGAGACGGCGTCGATCGCGATGCCCCCGTAAGCCTCGGGCACCAGCATTCCGAAGAGGCCCATCGCCTTCATCTCCTCGACGATCTCTTCGGGGTAGCGCCCGGCGAGCTCCCACTCGCGAGCCACGGGGGCGATGCTCTTGCGCGTGAAGTCGCGCATGAGATCCCGAAACGCCGTCTGCTGCTCAGAGAGCTCGAAGTCCATGGCGCGTGCCTAGCCTTTCAGCAGGGGCCTGAGATCGGGCAGCCGGTCGAACAGCTGCCAGACATAGCGTGACGTCCCCCTCTCTCGATGCCCGTGCAGGTCCTCGAGCGCCGGATCGTCGCGATAGCCTTCGAATGCCTCTCGCGAGCTCCATTCCACGAGGATCAAGACCTGGCGGGGCTCGAAGTCACCCTTCACGCTGTCGCTGAACCGGCCTAGAGCGACGACTCGCCCGCCGTGTCTCTCGACTTCCCCTGCGGAGCGACGCGAGTAGGCCAGGTACTCCTCCCGATCGGTGATGTCGAACAGGTTCAAAGCGTAGACGGGGCCGGCCACGAAGCGAAGTCTCACATACCCATCGCACCGCCTCGTGCTCGGGAATAAGTGCTTGTGTGCGCAAGTAGTTGTTGCTGGCTCTAGCAGGAGGTTGATGAGATGAGCGATCAAGGCTTGGCGCAGCAGCAGCTTTCGAACGATCTGCTCGTCGATTCCATGCCAGGACCTGGAGTGCGGGCCCCCGGAGGGCGCGCCCACCGCATTCCAAAGATCCGTGGTCGTGCCCAGGAGGTTGCTGCCATGACTACATGGAGGCGCTGGCAAGATTGGGTCGTCGTCGCTCTCGGCGTCATCACGTTTCTGACTCCGTTCGTGTTTGGTGACACGTCGCAGACGGTCGCCGCTTCGACGGCGTATGTCCTCGGTGTGCTGATCGCGCTCGGCGGGTTGCTGAACGCAGCGATGAGCAAGGCGGGCGGACTCGAGATCATCCCGGCCGTCCTGGCCGTGATTCTGTTCGTGAGCCCGTTGGCTTTCGGCTTCACCGGGGTGACAGCGCTGGCTTGGTCCGCGTACATCATCGCCATCCTGGTGGTGCTGTCGGTGGGCAGCCTGTTCGCGACGCAGACCCGGCGCCAGACGGCGTGACCTGATCGATCAGAAGATGAGGCGGGATCCGGAAGGGTGCCGCCTCTTTCTATATTGGTCAGATGCGGGCCGGTGAGCTGATCAGGGACTCGGTCACCTCGTGGGCAGGCGTCGAAGCCCTACCGCATCGTTTCGGCGGCACCGAATACAGGTATGGGCGAAAGGAGATGGGCCACGTGCACGGAGACCGCCTCGCCGACCTGCCTCTGCCGCGCAAGCTTCACGACGAGGTGATTGCAGCCGGTCGCGCGAAACCCCACCATGTGCTCCCTGACACCGGCTGGGTGAGCTGCTGGATGAATGGGCCCGAAGACGCAGCTG
>DATNOD010000052.1:0-4595 GCA_035601515.1 Candidatus Eiseniibacteriota bacterium
CGCTCGAGATCGCTTACCTCTTTCTTCTGTCGACCGCGTACCGGCGCGGTGAGCTGTCGGTCGTCTACCCGATTGCTCGCGGGTCAGCGCCGATGCTGTCCGTGCTGGTCGGCATCGGGATCCTTGGCGAGAGGCTGGCCACGGCGCAGCTGGTCGGCGTGGCTTTGCTGATTGCCGGCATCCTCGCCGTCACGCTGCCGCAGACCAGCGGTCGCGCGACCGTGCCCGCACTGCTGACCGGCGTCGCCATTGCGGCCTATAGCACCGTGGATAGGGTGGGGGTCAGGCTGGCGGCGCCCTGGCTGTATGCGTGGTTGCTTGTCGTGCTGATCGCGGCTGGGCTGGTTGCGGCGAGATGGGCCAGGTCGAGGTTCACGAAGGTGTCCTCTACGCCCCCTGTCAGCTGGCGGCAAGGCACTGTCATCGGCGGATTCATGTGGGGCGGCTACCTCCTCGTTCTGATCGCGCTGAGCTTCGCGCCGCTCGCGGTCGTCGCCCCTGTACGCGAGGTGGCCATCGTTGCCGTGGCGGTATGGGGCGTATGGAAGCTCCGCGAGCGCCGCGCCGCTCCGCTGAAGCTAACGGGGGCCGTTGCGACCGTCGTCGGGGTGGCCCTGATCGCCCTCTGAACGGCCGGTTTGTAGCCGCTAAGTGCGTGGTAAGGTAATTTCGTCGTCCGGAAGTCGGACGATGTTCGCCGCGGTCGTCGATTCTTCTCGAAAGGACCCGAGCGTTCGCGAGATTTTCTTTCGAGAAGAGGAGTTGCAGATGCCGACAGGCACCATCAAGAAGCTTGTATCCGACCGCGGGTTTGGGTTCATTGCCGCAGAGGACGGGCGTGAGTATTTCTTCCACCGAACCGGACTCGACTCGAGCGTGAACTTCGACTCTCTCGCCGGTGGCGAGCGCGTCAGCTTTGAGATCGAGCCGAGCCAGAAGGGCCCGCGCGCGAATCGCATCAAGCTCGCGTAACTGAGCTGAGCTTTATGGCCGGTCGCTTTGGGCGACCGGCTTTTTTTGTGCCTTCGGACTCGTACAGCTTCACGAGCTCGGCTCCGCGCCGCGCCAGCGCTGTGCGGACCTCATCGGGATCGATGACTTCGACCCTGGCCCCGAACGAGCTCACGAATGCCGCGGCCGGCTCGAGCGCGGGGAAGGCCAGCCGCACGACCCGCCGGCGTGGGCGGCCGACCACCCTGTCTCCTGAGACGCGTAGGAGCAGCGCCAGGTCATCGTCGGTGGCAGCCTTGACGACGACCTCGTAGCCGGATCGGCCAGACTCCCACTCGGCGGATTGCTGGCGCCAGGCTCTGGCCAGGTCAAATCGCTTGGGCCGCCGCGCGGGCTCATCAAGCGCCTCTGCCTCTTCGATTCGTGAAAGGCGAAAAAGGCGCCTTTCGCCATCGACATCGGCGAGCAAATACCAGACGCCGGCTTTGATGATCAGCCCGAGAGGGTCGACGTCACGTTCCACTACTCGCGCCTCGGCGCGCCGATAGCGAAGGCGCAGACGGCGGTCGCCGAACACGGCGTCTTGCACCATGCGGAGGTGCGGAGACGCTTGGGGCGTGCGGCGGCCCCATCCGGCGGAATCCACAAGCAGGCGCTCTCTGATCCGCCCAGCGTGGCGCCCGCCTTCGCCGGGCAAGGCCGCGGCGAGCTTGCCCATCGCGCTCTCGAACGCGGGCCCGGCAGCCGACGTAAACAAGGCCTCGACCTCGGGTGCGGTGAGGCCTGTGAGGTCCGTCCTCCAGCCGGCCATCAGCTCGATGCCCCCATTGGGACCAGGGTCGGCTCGCACCGGAACGCCGGCCGAGCTGAGCGCATCGACGTCTCGGTAGACAGTGCGCCTCGAGACCTCCAGCCGGGCGGCCAGCTCGCCGGCGGTGAGGCGGCCGCGTGCTTGCAGGAGGAGGAGCAGTCCGAGGACGCGATCGGCTCGCATTGTTTTCAGATGATGACAGATGATGTCAACAATTGCCGGGCATACTTGCGGGCATGATGACAAGAACCGAGACCCGAACGTTCGTGATCGAACCGCTTGGTCCCTACTCCTTGGAGGAGTCCGCAAACTTCATCGGCGCGTGGCATGAGGCGCCTGCGCATGGGCCGGCAACCACAGGACACCTGCACCTCGCCTTCCTGACCGATGAAGGTTGGAGTCCAGTTGGCGTGTGCTTGACCCAGAGCGATTCCGGGACTGTCAATGGCGAGGTGTACGGCAACGCTGATGTCGAGGCGGTCGAACGCCAGGTGCGCCGCATTCTCAGCCTCGACATCGACGGCCGCGCGTGGCCAGAGGTCGGCAAGCGCGATCGGGTCGTGGGGATGCTGCAGAGAAGGTTTCCAGGTTTCAGACCGGTCAACTGGTCCGACGCTTACGAAGCTGCGGCGTGGTGCGTGATGTCGTCGCGAATCAACATGCGACAGGCGCAGGCGATCAAGGATCGGATGTGCCGCGAGCTAGGTCATGAGGTCGAGGTTCATGGCCACCATCTCTGGACTTTCCCGGAGCCTTCGCGCTTGATCGAGGTCGAGTCCTATCGAGGACTGTTCGGCCGCAAGGTCGAGTACCTCAACCGACTGGGTCGCGCGGCGCTTGCGGGCGAGCTCGACACCGAGATGCTGCAGGCGCTCTCTCGCGAGGAAGCGCTCGAGCGATTGCAGCGCCTGTACGGAATCGGAGAGTTCGGGTCGCAGCTCATTCGGCTGCGCGCGCTGAGCACAGTGGACGAGCTGCCGACGCGTGAGCCGCGGCTGATGGGTGCGATTCGAACCGAGTACGGGCTTGATTCGGAGCCTGACCTGGCAACGCTGGAGAAGATGGCGGAGAGCTGGCGTCCGTATCGGATGTGGGTGGCGGTCTACCTGCGCCGCAACTTGGGCGGCGGGGCGGGGATGATGCATTCGCGCGCATCGGGCTAGCTGCACCGTCTTGACAGGCGGCGTTGGCACCGTTGTTTTTCGGCGCTACGCTCGCCTTCAGGCGAGCCGGAGGGGGAGGGCCGGGCCGGTAGGGAGGGTCCCCAAATAGGTATGGGGTTTAGCGCGAGGCGCGGCCGACGGCGGCGATCGCGCTCGCCCACGCCACCGTGCCCACCGCCACCAATGCCCACATCGTCGGAGCGATGATCGGGAAGTCGACCAGGGCTCCGAAGATGCACATCGAAGCGGCCCCCGCCAGCAGGAACGCTCCTGGAAACAACAGCCACGCCGCATACCAGGGCGGCTGCACCACGTCGCCGCGGTCGGATCGCCGCGCGGCCAAATAAAGCACCAGGGCCGCGGCGATCGCCGGTCCGGCCAGCTCCACGGCCCATCCCGGCGTCACCGACCCAGTCGCCGCGCCCAGGATCGGCTGCACCCCGGCCAGGGTCAGCGCGGCCGGCACAGAAAACGCGAGCAGTCGCAGGATTCGGCTGGCGGGCGGCATCCGGTCAAGAGCTCGGAAGTGACGGGACCATCGCCGGCTGCGTGAACACCGGGGCGGTCGCCACCCACCCGAGCTGCACGTCCCGGTAGTAGTCGGGCTGCGACAGCCCGATCATGAACACGTTGTTGTAGACACGCGCGCGCGCAGCCAGCGCGGCCTGGTCGGTGATGCCGTCGAAATAAGGCTGGCGCGGCAATCCCGCCGCCAGATCTGGGGAACCGTAGAAGTCGTCGGTGCCATAGACCGACGTCGAGCCATATGAATAGATCGCGACCCCCAGCACGCCGTTTCCCTGCGCCGATGGTCCCAGCACGCGGGTGATCTGCGCGAGCGTCCCCTCGGGATAGTTCAAGAAAGCCCCCACGCCCGTGACCACCCGACCAGCGAAGCCCGAATCCTTCTCGAAGTTGAGCCAGCGCCCGAACCAACCTTTCTCCAACCCGCTCCAGTCGCTGTCGTAGTTCATCGGCACGCCGAAATCGAGATAGCCCCTGCTCAGCCAGTCCTTCCAATCCTGGAAGACCGATGAGTACGCAGATGTTTTCGGCCAGTCGGCCGGGGTCAGCGGCCCGCCGCCAAAGCAGATCAGGGCACCGCTGAGTTTCACGTTCGGATGCTCGCGCTTGAGGTCGTCATGCAGGTCGTGGACGAACGCCGTGACGCGCGCCCGCCGCCACGCCTTCCAGCTCTCGTCCCCCGACCACGGCGCCGTGCGCGCACCTGATTCGGACATGAACAGGGCTAACGATTCCGGGCTGTAACCCCATCCCACGCCCGGGTAGCGAACGAAATCCATGTGCAGCCCGTCAACGTCGTAGTTCTTGGCCACGTCCATGAATACCTTGTGCGTGTAGATCTGCACCTCGGGCACGCCAGGATCCAGGTAACCGCTCGTGCTGCCGTCATCCGCGCGATTGCCCCACGTGTCGCCGTGCGCGACATAGACCTGGCTCGACTCACCGGCAAAGAACGTGTTGAGCCACGCATGGACTTCGATGCGTGGAGTCGCGGCGTGCGCGACCTTGATCACGTACGCGAGCGGATCGAAGTCGCGCGGCCCGACGATGTCGGTGGCGCGCGGTTCGTCAGAGCGGTTGAAGTATGCGTCGCCCGCCTTGCGGACCTGGACGATCAGCGCGTTGATGTTCGCGCGGTGCGCGTC
>DATNOD010000053.1:0-5846 GCA_035601515.1 Candidatus Eiseniibacteriota bacterium
TCATAGCTCACGACGGAGCAACCCGGCCACGTACACCGGTCTGCTCGACCCGATCCGCAACGCGCTTGCGAAGGCCAATCGCGTGAAGCCGGCGCTGTTCAGCGCCAACTCCGAGGGCGCCTGCCTCAACTGCAACGGCGCCGGCGTCATTTACACCGACCTGGCGATGATGGCCGGCGTCACCAGCATCTGCGAGGAGTGCGAGGGCAAGCGGTTTCAGGCATCGGTACTGGACTACCATCTCGGCGGCCGCGACATCAGCGAAGTGCTCGCGATGTCGGTGACCGAGGCCGAGGAGTTCTTCGGCGCCGGCGAGGCGCGCACGCCGGCCGCGCACGCCATCCTCGACCGGCTCGGCGAGGTCGGACTCGGCTACCTGACCATCGGCCAGCCGCTCACCACCCTGTCCGGTGGCGAGCGACAGCGGCTCAAGCTGGCCACCCAGATGGCCGACAAAGGCGGTGTTTACGTCCTCGACGAGCCGACCACCGGCCTCCACCTCGCCGACGTCGAGCAGCTGCTCGGCCTGCTCGACCGGCTCGTCGACTCAGGCAAGTCGGTCATCGTCATCGAGCATCACCAGGCGGTCACGGCGCACGCCGACTGGATCATCGACCTCGGCCCGGGCGCCGGCCACGACGGCGGCCGGATCATCTTCGAGGGCACACCCGCCGACCTCGTCGCCGACCGGTCAACCCTCACCGGCGAGCACCTTGCGGCCTACGTCGCCACCTGACCCGAAGCCCGCATCGTCGCCGTGATATTGGTCAGCTCGAACGCAAGGAAACGCCAGAACCAATCGTTGCACTGAGTGAACGATTGAGCGAGAGAAGCAATCGGGTCCTGGGGGAGCTGGCTGAGCTGGGCGCTGTCCGTCCCCGCCTACTCGCCGACGACGCCATCGAGCTGCGTCCTTGGCCGGCATCGCCCGAACTCTCCCAGAAAGTCACTGAGATTTTCTGGCGGGCGCGTATGCAAGAGGTGCGGCCGTGGGTGTGGGGAATCGCGAAGGCAGACGATTCACCGCGGTCGCGGTCGTCTCGGGCCGTCCGAATGCGTATGGTCGCCGCCTTGGCCCTGGTAGGCGCGTTGGTTGGTGCGTTTGTTGGCTTCCTCACGTTCCGACGAGCGAGATTGAGCGACTGAGACGCTAACCGTTCTTAGTCTGTGCGGAAGACCAACGAGTAGCCCCGACCTGGCTTGTTGACCAGGTCAACGGGGATCGCGAGATCGACGAGGACCTTGCGAACACGACGCACGTAATTGCGCACCTCATCAGGGAATAGGGCGGGATCGGCCCACGCCTGACCAAGGATCTGCGCCGTGGTGTAGTAACGGTGGGGATGGTCGAGCAGAAACTGCAGGAGCTGGAACTCTCTCTTCGTCAGCGCCACCTCTTGGCCCTTGTGCCGAACCATGCGACCTGTGGGATCGAGCCACAGGCCCTGCAGCTCCCAGATCCGGCGATACCAGAGGTCGAGACGCTCCTGGTAACCCTGCATCTGGGCCTCGATGATCTCGAGGTCGACAGCCGCGGCCTTCTTGGCCGGCGGTTGCAGGTTCTCGATATCGCGATGAACACGGCTCAGGATCCCTCGCTTGAACTCGAGGAGATCGGCGTAGATGCTCATCCAATGGCGGGCGTCCTCCCACCGCGTGGTGGCGATGTCCTCACCCTCGAGCGGTCGTGAAGGGGTGCGCCGAACCGCGGTCACAGACCTATTTTTACCTCGTTGTCATGAAGCCGGCGGGAGGGTGATGCGGACCGTGGTGCCCGACCCGACCGTGCTTTGAATCTCGATCGTGCCCCCGTGCGCGGTGATGATGTCGTGCGTGATCGCGAGGCCGAGGCCTGACCCGGTCGATCCCGGACCTTTGACGAAGCGTTGAAACACGCGCGGGAGGATTTCGGGCGAGATTCCCTCGCCTGTATCAGTCACGGTGATCTCAACGTTCTCGCCGGCAGGATGTACGTCGATGCGAATCGAGCCTCCCGCGGGCGTGTGCCGGATCGCATTCGAAACTACGTTGGCGAGCGCGCTGCGGAGCCGCGCCGGATCCACGTCGACGTTCGGCACCGCCGCCGCAATCGCCGAGGCCATGCTCACCCCGAATGCTTCGCTCTGCGTCTCGAATGATGCGAGCACGTCCTGGACCAGCGCGCCCGGCTCTACATGCTCTCGGTTGAGCACGAGGCTGCCGGCGTCCGTGAGCACGAGCGTGCGCAGGTCTTCGACGAGGACCTCAAGCGTGCGCGTCGCATCCAGGATCGGCGTCACGTGCTCGGGGTCGCCGGGATACACGCCATCGGCAATCGCTTCCGCTTGTCCGCGGATGATCGAGAGCGGGGTGCGCAGCTCGTGCGCCACGTCCGCGAGGAAGCTGCGGCGCTGCTCGTCGCTGGTCTTGAGGCGCACCGACATCGAGTTGAAAGCTCGCGCGACGGAGGTCAGCTCGGCGGGGCCGTTCTCTGACACGTGCGCGGAGTAATCACCCTTCTCGATTCTTCCCGCCGCGTCGATCAGGTCGTCCATCGGCTGCGAGAATCGACGGATCCCTCTCTGCGCCACCGTTGCGAACAGCACGATCAGCAAGGCTGTCGTGACCAGAACCACCTGGGCAGTGCCGGGGCGGAACCCGGTCGCACCAAGCACCCAGGTCACGAGGGTGCCGGCCAAGGCGGTGACGATCGCCGCGATCAGCGCGACCAGCGCGATGACGCCGAGAATCACGCAGCCCATGCGCCAGAAGAAAGGCAGGCGTCCGCGACGCCACCGTCGCGCCGGCGGCCAAGGCTGGTTCTCCGGCCACCACGGCGGCCGGCGGCGGGGAGGCGGTCCCCATGCTGGTCTCATCTGTCTGGTGGCTCGGCGAAACGGTAACCGACTCCGAACACCGTCAGCACGTAGCGGGGCCGCCCCGGCACCGGTTCGATCTTTCGCCTGATGTTCTTGACATGGGCGTCGATCGCGCGCTCGTAGGATTCGAAGGCGACACCTTTCACGGCATCGAGGAGCTGGGATCGGGTGAAGATCCGGCCGGGCTGCCTCGCCATCGTCGACAGGATCTGGAACTCGGTCTTCGTGAGGTCTACGCGACGACCCCGAACCCTGACCTCCATCCTGGCCACGTCGAGCTCGACGTCTGACCCGACCCTGATCATGTCGGAAGGCCGGCGCATCCCTTCGGCTCGCCTCAGCACCGCGCGCACCCGGGCAACCAGCTCCTTGGGGCTGAACGGCTTGGTCATGTAGTCGTCGGCACCCAGCTCGAGGCCGACGAGCTTGTCGGACTCTTCCGTCCGCGCCGTAAGCATGATGATCGGAACCTCGCCGTCGCGCCGCAGGGCGCGGGTCACGTCCAGCCCGTCGAGCTTTGGCAGCGCGAGGTCGAGGATGACCAGGTCTGGGCGCCCGGTGCGTGCCGTTCGTAGCGCGGTTGGGCCATCAGAAGCAACGAGCACGGTGAACCCACCGTGCTCGAGGTAGTCGCGGACGAGCTGGACGATTCTTGGCTCGTCGTCCACGACCAGGATGGTCGTCACCGCGTCCATCGTAAGGATCGGAACCGCACCGAGGGCCCATCGCCCTCGGTGCTTCGAGTTCCTTAAGTCAGACCGTCTTGGTGTCTGACGGTGGTGCGGGCGCCGGCTCACCGTGCGCGCGCTTGTGCCACTCCTGCATCCGTTCGTCGATCGCGGGCGGGATGCCGCCGCCGCCGTAGCCACGGCCGTACATGCCCTTGCCCCAGCCGCCGCGGTAGCCCCAGCCACGGCCGAAGGCCGCGATGCGGAAGATCACGAACAGCAAGAACAGGAAGAACAGGAACCCGAAGAGTCCGAAGCCGAAGAAGTGCGGCCCGTAGTAGTAATACGGAACCGCCGCCGCCGCTCCATCCGCCACATGCGTGGCGGCGCCGTCCGACCAGCCCACCTGGTACGCCACGACGCCGACGATGACCAGGAAGATGGTCGTCAGCGCCAACCACAGAACACCGAAACCGCGTCTCATTGCCGTTACTCCTTTGTCACGAGAGGTTTGATGCCTCTCATCCTTCGGCGAGGTTGTGAACTCGGTGTGAAGGGCCGAAGAGTGCGGCGTGGAGGTTTCAGAAGCCCGTGTCGCCCAGCTCCACGATCTCCGCTGAACGCTGCCACAGCTTGCGTTGGGCGTCGACGTCCAACGTTGACTTCGGCGGATCGATTCGATGCCCGCCCTTGAAGAACCAGCCGGTCATGCTTTCGAAAGCCGGCGATGTGGCCAAGTCGGCCAGGTCCTCACCGGCGCGCTTGGGCGACCTCGACACCACGCGGGTCAGGAAACGGATCGGCCGGGGCGTCTCTCGCATGAGGTCTGAGCGGACCAGGCCCGGGTGTTCGGCGTAGGCGCGCACGTCCCATCGCTTCGCGCGGCGCGCCAGCTCGAAGGTGAACATCAGGTTCGCGGCCTTGGTGGCCCCGAACGTTCCCAAAGCGCTGAAGTGATCCTTTGACAGCAGCTGCTCGATGTCGACGCGGGTTCCACTCGGCGCCGTCACGGTGATGACCCGACTGCCGCCCGCCATCTTGTCGCGAAGCAGGTTGGTCAGAAGAAAGGGTCCAAGGTGGTTGGTGGCGAGCATGAGCTCGATGCCGTCATCGCTTTGTTCGTACTCGGATGCGAAGACGGCGGCCGTATTGATGAGCGCGTCCACGTGCGCCACCTGGCGCGAGATCTGGCGCGCCGCGGCCCGCACCGACGCGTTCGACGACAGGTCGACCTCGACGCTTGTCACCCGATTGTCCGTGTCAAGGCGCGTGACCAATGCGTCGAGGCGGTCTGACGGCCTGCTCAACAGCAGTAGGCGCGCTCCCCGGCGCGCGAGCAGCGCAGCCGTCGCGGAACCGATCGCGCCGGTTGCGCCGGAGATGACGACTACCGGGTGCAGCCCTGCCATCACCTCAGTGTCGATGGATCAAGCTGGGCACTGCAAGTCCACGATGCCACCCCAGATCGATGCCCACCGCGGTGAATGCGGCACTCCCGGCCTGCCGGCAGCCGAGCGTTACATGCGCGCGATCGCGATGGGCGTCGATTTCGTCGAGATCGACATCCGCCGGACCCCGGATGGGGCCTTCATCAGCTACCACGACGATCACACCCCATCCGGCCGCGCCGTGCGCGACCTCACGTATGCGGCACTCGAGAATGAGCTCGGCGATGAGCTTCTGAAAGCCGGCGACGTCTTGGAGATGGTCGACGGAAAAGTTGGGCTCCATGTCGACGTAAAAGAGGAAGGCTACGAGGCCGACGTGGTGCGCTTCATCCAGACGGGCTGCACGCGCAGCGAAGTCGTGTTCACATCGGGCGATGTGCCAATTCGTGCCATCAAGGAGCAGTTTCCCAACGTGAGGACAGGACTATCCCTCGGCGACGACCTCGACGGCGCTCCGCCATGGCGATATCTGCAAGTGCGATTGAGCGAGCTCTATCCCCGCGCACGGCTGCAGCGATCCCACGCGGACTTCGCGGCGGTCCACCAGCGGCTCGCTCGAATCAGGGTTCTCGACTACTGTGCCCGCGCGAACATACCCGCTTGGGTGTGGACGGTCGATGCTGAGGCGGACATCGAATCGTTCATGCGCGATCCGCGGGTCGCGGTGCTGATCACCGATCGACCAGATATCGCGCTGAGGATCAGGTCAACTTGATGTCGGTCTGGCAGCACACGAAGCCGAAGTCCGGCGACCAGCGCAGAACGAGTGGTGGCGCGATGGTGGCGGCACGAAAGCACATCGTCACAGGTCCGTAAGTGGCGCCGTGGCCGAACTCGTGCCGGGACCAGCTCGTACAACCGGTGGCATCGAA
>DATNOD010000054.1:0-4787 GCA_035601515.1 Candidatus Eiseniibacteriota bacterium
CTTACCTTCAATCGCTCACCTCGTATCTGACCGGCACCATCCGCTGGGCGCTCTTCGGGGGCCGGTTGTATTTGCGCTTTTGCCGTGGCGGCAGCTTGATGGCGTCGTGCGGCACTTCCCGGTAAGGGATGAGCTTGAGAAAGTGGGTGATCAGGTTGAGATGCGCCGCCCGCTTGTTGTCGGTTTCGACGACGAGCCAGGGGGCCTCCTTGATGTCGCAGCTCGCGAACATCCGGTCTTTGGCCTCAGAGTAGTCGACCCATCTCGCGCGGGCCTGCAGATCCATGGGGCTCAACTTCCAGCGCTTGCTGGGGTCGTTGATGCGCCCGAGGAACCGTCTCTCCTGCTCTTCATCGCTGACCGAGAGCCAGTACTTGATCAGGATGATCCCGGACCGGACGAGCATCCGCTCGAACTCCGGACATGTACGCATGAAATCTTCGTACTCGGCGTCCGTGCAGAACCCCATGACATGCTCGACGCCCGCGCGGTTGTACCAGCTCCTGTCGAAGAGCACCATCTCGCCGGCCGATGGTAGGTGCTCGACGTAGCGCTGGAAATACCACTGCGTCCTCTCTTTCTCGGTCGGCGCCGGGAGCGCGACAACCCGGCAATAGCGGGGGTTGAGCAGCGCCATGATCCGTTTGATGACACCGCCTTTGCCGGCCGTATCGCGGCCTTCGAAGAGGACCACGACGCGCAGGTTTCGATTCCGGATCCACTCCTCGAGCTGGACGAGCTCGACCTGGAGGCGTCTGAGCTCCTTGTCGTACTCCTTGCGCGTGAGCTGTTTGGGTGACTTCAGGTCGGCGCGACGACCTCAGCCGGCTCCGCCTCGGTGTCGCGCATGTGGCCCGGCCGCAGAATCTGGTAGAGCACGATCGCGCCCAGCGCCCCGATGCCCAGGTTGTTGATCTCGAAGGAGCCGATCTTGAGGTCCGCTCCGCCGGCAGCGAGGATGAGCGGAATGGCAGCGACCGCGAGGTTCGCCCGCTTGGAGAAATCGACGCGGGCGTCGACCCAGATCTTGGCGCCGATCACCGCGATCAAGCCAAACAGGTAGAGCTCGATCCCACCCAGGACGCTGATCGGGATGCTGAGAACCAGGGCCCCGAACTTGGGGATGAAGCCGAGCAGGATG
Source organism: Candidatus Eiseniibacteriota bacterium (assembly GCA_035601515.1). GTDB lineage: Bacteria > Chloroflexota > Dormibacteria > Dormibacterales > Dormibacteraceae > UBA10449. Next base: position 1,142 of record DATNOD010000054.1, read on the forward strand.
GCGGTGATGGCGGCCACGATGAAGACCGAGATCGAGAAGACACGCGTGATACCCATGACTCCGATGTTCTCTGCGTACGTCGTTTCGCCGGTGCCGCCAAAAATCGAGCTCACGATCGTGGCCAGGCCATCCCCCATGAATGTGCGGCCCAGGTAGCCGGACAGGTCGCGCTTCATGATCCCGCCGATCGCGAAGACGTGGCCCGTGTTCTCGGCCACGAGGACGATGGGGATGAACCAGAACAGGCTGAAGGCCCGAACCGGGTCGCTGAAATCGGGAAAGGTGAGCTTCGGGTAGCCGAGCCAGTCGGCACTGCCGATACCGGAAGTGTTGACGTGGCAGCCCGACGCGGCCGAGGCGCATGCGCCGCCGGCGGCCTGGTCGAGCCCCGCGACGACGTAGCCGACGACGACCCCGATCAGCACCGGAAGCAGTCGCGGAAAGCCGCGCAGGTAAACGGAGGCGATGGCCGCGGCGAGGAAGGTGATGGTGCCGGTGACCAGCTCCTTCTGGAAGTTGCTGACGGCGACGCTCGCCAGCGCGATCCCGATGACGGCCACGACTGTGCCGGTCACCACCGGCGGCATCAGGAATCGGATGACGTTGATGCCGGCAAAGTGGACGACGACTCCGATCAGAAAGTAGATGACGCCGGCGACCAGGATCCCAGCGAACGCCAATCCCTGGTGCTGGCCGGGCCCGCCCTGGATCGCGAGCACGGCACCGATGAACGAAAACGACGAGCCCAGGTAGCTGGGTACCTTGCGACCGGTGACGATAAGGAAGATGAGCGTCCCGATGCCGCTGAAGAAGATCACCGTGTTGGGGTTGAAGCCGAGGATCAGCGGGACCAGCACCGTAGCGCCGAACATCGCCATCACGTGCTGAACCCCGAGCAGGATCGTCTGCGGCCATGGCAGGCGCTCCTCCGGATAGACAATGTCGCGCTCTCGCGCAGCAGATGCCACCGCCATGGCGCCTACCCCCTTTTAATCCCCACGAAATCTACGATTTCGCGGGGGCCCCCCGAGGTGCACCCCGACCCCTTTTCGGACGGGGTCCAGCGGCTATCCTAAACGCCCCGAGAGAGTTTGGCTGCCTACCAGCTGTCGTGGGGGACGGCGCGGAGCTTCGAAGGTTTGGGGGCTACCGCCGGCGGGTCGCTGACGACGACGACCGGGATGTGCCGGGTGTTGTCGTCGGACCGTAGAGCCTGTATCAAGGCCAGGTTGCCGAGGCCAGACCTTCCGAGGTGGGCGAAGATGATCTTCGGCGCCGTCTGCTTGGCGCGACTCACCGCGTCGGCCTGGTTGAGGGCCACGAACACGGTGTAGCCCTGATCCTCGAGACGTGACTGCTGGGCGGCACGAGACGAGGCCTCGTCATCGACGAGGAGGGCTATGTGGTTGGCTTCCATTGGCGAAACTTCCTATCTCCTTCATCGGACGAGGGATCGGCAGGTTCACGGGAGGAAACGCCAGCCTGTCGGGTTGGGAAGAGTCTAGGCCACTTACCTGCTTGTCACGCTACGGGAAGGCCAGCGGCGGCCACGATTGTTTCTTGCGTTTCTGGCGTTGGCAGGCCGGGACTGGACCGGCCGTGATGCGAATGCCGGCCGGTGCTCCTGGTACTGCCAGCTGCCATCGTCGAGGAAGCGCTTGGCGTCGAGCTCACGAATGTCCGGCGCCCCCTGGCGGCTGAGCTTGACCCACGCGAGCTCGTCCTCAGGGGTGACGAATGTCAATGCCCGCCCTGCAACGCCCATGCGTGCTGTGCGTCCGACTCGATGGGTGAGCCACTGAGCCGAATCGGGCATGTCGAAGTTGACGACCAGACCCACGTTGTCGACGTCGATGCCGCGCGCGGCCACGTTGGTGGCCACGAGAACCTGGCTCCGGCCATCGCGGAACGAAGCCATGGCCCGATCGCGGATGGCCTGCGACAGATTGCCCTGCAGCTCGACCGAGTTGTGGCCAAGCTGGCGCAAATGTCCGTTCAGCTTCGAAACACCATGCTTGGTGCGTCCGAACACGATCGCCGAGCCGCCATGGCGCTTCAGCACGCGGCTGAGCGTCTGCAGCTTGAGGTCACGGGCCACCCTGAGCAGTCCGTGCTCCAGGTCAGCTTCCGTCTCCGTCTCGACGCGGACCTCAGCGTGGTCGCGCGTGTGCTTCTCGATCATCCGGGTCACCCACGCGGGCATCGTTGCCGACGCGAGCACGGTCTGCGGCTCGTAGGTGAGGCCGAGAAGCTTCTCGACCGCCGGGGCGAAACCCGCGTCGAGCATCTCGTCAGCCTCGTCGAGCACCAGGTATTCGACACGGGACAGCGACACCTTGCCCTGCGTGACCAGGTCCAGGATCCGTCCTGGTGTCCCGACCACGACGTCGACTCCGCTCTTGAGCGCGAGGCGCTGGGTCGCGTAACCGACGCCGCCGTAGAGCACGGCCGAGCGCAGGTCGCTGGCGAGCGAGCGCAGCACCTTTTCGACCTGCAGCGCGAGCTCTCGCGTCGGAGTGACGATGAGGGCGCGAGGTCCCGCGCCACGCCGGGGGAGCTTCTCGATCATCGGGACGAGAAACGCGAGCGTCTTCCCGGACCCGGTCGGGGCCTCGATGACGACATCTCGCCCTTGCAGGATGAGTGGGATTGCCTGCGCTTGAACCGGAACCGGTTCGGTGATGCCGAGTGCGGCTAGAGCCGCGACTGTATGCGGGCGCACGCCCGCGTCTGCGAATGACTGCAACGCTGTTCTCCTGATCCCCTCCACGGTCGTATTTGGCGCGACGATCAGGACACCGTCCAAACGACGGGAGAGAGGACCCGAGCGAGCGGGCCGGCAAAGCCGGCCGAGAACCTAAGTCTACGTGATTGTTGGCCGCGCCATCGTTCCTGGTCGGTGACGGTGGCCCTGGATGGCTCGATAACCGATGCTGATCGTTAGCCGCGAATTCATCACTTAACAAGGGCTCAAGCCGGTTTACGCCGTACTAGAGTTGCCCTCGTGTCAGGAGACGATTCCAGCCGCTTGACCGCGATCGCGGCCGCGTCGGCGGCGTTCAGCGACGCGGTCCCGGAGATGGACGCCCTGCTCGCCATCATCGCCGAGCAGATATCGCGCACGACCGGCGATTTCTGCTCCGTGGTTCTGCTGTCGCGTGATGGCCGGCGCATCGAACCGGTAGCGGCCTTTCACCCGAACCCGGAGGTGCTCGAAGACGCAAAACAGCGCGTCGGCGTCCCCATGGAGCTCGATGCAGCGGGGCCCTGGAAAACCGTCCTGACAGAGCGGCGGCCGGTCGTGGTCGCCATCGATCCCGATCACCTGCCCGCGAACATGGCTCCGCATCAGATGCGAAGCATCCAAAGGTGGCGCATTCGCGAGGCGGTGATGATTCCGATGATCGCCGAGGATCGAGTCGTGGGAGGGCTCAACCTCAATCGACTGGAGGGGAGCGCCCCACTCAGCGCGGACGACATCAAGCTCCTCGAGACGCTCGCGACGCGCGCTGCACGAGCGATCGCCATCGCGCAGCTGATGCGCGACCAGAAACTGACCGCCGGCCAGCTCGAAACAACCGCGGCGCGGCGCGCGGAGGAGCTCGGCGCGGCCAACCACTTCCTGGACTCGATGATCGAAAACATC
>DATNOD010000055.1:0-12726 GCA_035601515.1 Candidatus Eiseniibacteriota bacterium
CTGTTTCCGAAAGTGGACGGAACCACCGCGATAACCGGCGACCACCACGTGCCGCAGCTGGCCGCCGGCTTAGTTCAGCAAACTGAGCTTCGTAAAGATCTGGAAAAATTGTGATCCAACTGTGATCCATCGCCATCGCTGCATGAGCCGTGACGCACGGGATCGTATTCAGAAATTGGTCGGGGGCCCGGGATTTGAACCCGGGGCCTCACGGTCCCGAACCGGCGCAACGGCGCGTCCTCTCGTGTCCTGTGGTGTCCGCGCGGTTCCTCCTGTACTCGAATTGGATGTTCTTCGTGTCCTCCTCTGACCTCGTGTATCCGCCTGGTTCCGTGAATGCGTGACACAGCTGTGACCTCCAGGCGCTCGGAGACTGACTCCCGATCGTATGTCGTACCTAGCTTCGACGCCTAGACGGGGGGCAGCCGTGGACTCGAACCACCTGCCTCCGCTGTGCTGGGCCTTCAGTGGTCTGCTACTGAATGTGGAGGTCGCTCGAACTGACCGGCGTTATCAGGCGTGATTTACAAGGGCCGGGGTCCCTGTCATGTGGCTTGAACGGGTTGAGGATCGATCGAGGGGGTCGACGTCGGAATCGTCAATGAACCACGATCATCTGCGTGTTCGCCAACATGGCCGACTAGCAAGTAGGTCAGCGTCTGGCCCTTTCCCTTCACGTCGATGAAACCGCGTCGCTCGAATACAAAGTGGTTCTTGAGGCGCTCATAAACCGATTCGGTGACCTGGATCTGGTCGGGAAGACCATGTGACTCCATCCGGCTGGCGATGTTGACCGTGTCGCCCCACAGATCGTAGTGGAACTTCTCCCGACCGACGATGCCCGCGACGGCGGGACCGGAGTTGATGCCTATCCGGAAGCTGAGGTCCCAATCGTGCTCCGAGTTGAGACCGGCCACCTCGCGCCGCAGATCTAGAGCCATCGCGCAGATTGCATGCGCGTGGTCAGGCCGTGCGACGGGCACGCCCGCCGCCACCATGTAGGAATCACCGATCGTCCGAATCTTCTCGAGTCCGTAGCGGCTGACCAAGCCGTCGAATACGGAAAAGACTTCGTTGAGGACGGCTACCGTCTCTGCCGGAGTCTCATGCGCGGAGCGAACGGTGAAACCAGCAAGATCCGCAAACAGAACCGAGATGTCGTCGTGGTGGTCCGCGATGGGCTCTTCGCCTCGCTTGAGACGGGCGGCGATCGCCTCAGGAAGAACGTTCAGCAGCAATCTCTCTGAGCGCCGTTCGGCCGCGTCACGTTGGGCGCGAAAGTAGGAGATGGCAAGAAAAGTGAGCTGTCCAATGCCGGCGATGTTGAGGGCAAACAGGGTCAGGATCGCAACATTCGGAAGCGGCTGCACTTTCTGAGCGACTGATGCGTCGAGCAGGGCAGCCAGGACGAGATCCGCGACGAACGCTGCGAGCCAGATTGCAGTTTCTCGAGAGGGTCTGATGAGCAACGAGAAGAGCGGCGCCATAAATGCCCACATGACGACCGCACTCCCGTGCACGTAACCGCCGAGACTCAGTTGGAGCAAGAGTGGGAGGACGATGCCGGACCCCAGGAACGGCACGGGGAGCAGCCCGAGCCTCTTAGTTTCGACAAACCTGGCAAGAACGGCGGCGACCACGACGCTTTGGACGAGAGGTATGAGGCCGCTCGCAGGCTTGCCGAGAGCCGTGTACATGACGGCCCAGAGCACGCCGGCCAGCGCGCCGCCCAGGTTCATGACGACGAAGACTTCCTTCCTGACCTTCTCCTGATCGGAGTCGGTGGGCAGGCATCCTACCTCCAGAACCCGGCGTAACCGTTGTGCTAGTGCGACGCGTGTCATTGGTCCAACTCTGATTTCTCGCGAACCTGGTGGCGAATCTCGTATAGATCGACCAAGTCAAGAATGTCAGCCATGGTCCTCTCCCAATGTGTGCCTGCGAACGGTCGAACTGCTGACTCCGTCCGACTCGACACCATTCCCGGCGTCCGCCCATTCCGGCAATCCGTCGGTGAGGTATCGGGCGGAGTAACCGTGCTCCCGGAGGGTCCGCACCGCCTCCGGCGCAAATGCGCAGTAGGGACCACGGCAATAAGCCACGACCTCCCGCTCCCGTGGTAACTCGCGCAGCCGCTGCTCCAACTCCGCAAGCGGAATCGAAATCGCGCCGGCAACATGCGCAACTTCATACTCCTCCGCAGGTCGGACGTCGACCACCACCAACGGTTCGCCCGACCTGAGTCGGGCCAGAAGCTGATCGCCGCTGATCGCCTCTAGGCCCTGCCGTGAACCCAGATACGCCTCGACAAGGCCCTGTACGCCCGGCAACCTTTCAGCCGCCAACGAGCGCAAGGCCACCCAGAACCGGTAGACCGCCGGCGAGGCCAGCCGGTACCGCACCCGTGTGCCGTCCCGAGTGGCAGCCACGAGCCCGGCCTCCTTCAAGACCTGCAGGTGACGGCTGGTGTTGGCGACCGACATGGCGACCTGGCGCGACAGGTCCTCGACGCTCCTCTCGCCGTTGGCCAGCACGTCGACGATCTCAACCCGGCGACCGCTGGCGGCCGCCTGCGCGACCCGGGCGAATTGATCGAACAGCTCGGTCTTCACGGCTCGTTCTGTCATCGCCCGCCAGTATCCGCGCTTTTGGCCTGTCCGTCAAGAATTCAATTGATCTCTTGACAATTTGAGAAGTAGCCCTGACAATGCGGCCCAGCGGACTTCTGGAGGTGATTGAGATGATCGAGCAGAGGCGCGTTCCGGTGGCCGAGGCAGACCTGGCGCTGGTGGCTGCGGGAGCCACGTCGCACATGTTCCTGCAGCTGCTGGCCGCGCGCGACTTCGAAAGGCTGGTTGCCGCCCTGGCGAGCGACGCCCACGCTCGGTTCCTGCTTCCACACGGGCTGGAGGAGTACGACGGCCGGGATGCGATCGTTGCCCGGATCAGGAGCTGGTTCGGGTCTGCTTCGGTATTCGACCTCGCGGCCTCGACCGAGGACGAGGTCGGAATGCGGCGGCATATCAGCTGGCGTTTCAACGTCGTGCGCGATGGATCCCGCCAGGTAATCGAGCAGCTTGTTTACCTGGACCTCGGACCTCAGGGCATTCAAAGGATCGACCTCCTGTGTTCCGGATTCCTGGCGCAGCCCGGTGTCGCAGCGGGCCCGACGCAGGTCTTCGACGCCGGCGACATGGGCTGCGCCGACGGCCTGGCTCAGGAGTTCCGGCGCCAGATCGCCAAGGTCTCGATAGGCGAATCGCTGGAGGTCGTCGTCAGCGATCCCTCCGCCAAAGAGGACCTGCCCTCCCTGGCCAGGCTGCTCGGGCAGCGGATCACGTCGACCGAGGCGCACGACGACGGGCGCCTCACCATCACCGTGGAGAGACAGAAATGAGCGAGAAGCTGATCTTCAACTGCACCTGGGGACGTGAAGAGCCGGAGCGGGCAACGCTGCCCTTCATCGCCGCCAACATCGCGGCCACGGCGGGACAGGACGCAGTCGTCCTGTGCACGATCGAAGCGGTTCGGCTCGGGTGCAAGGGCGGCAGCGAGGGTGTCGAGGCGACCGGGCTGCCGAAGCTTCACGATCTCATCACGGAGTTCATCGCCAACCAGGGCAAGGTGTGGCTTTGTGGCGCCTGTGCCAAGCCGCGCGGCATCACCCCAGAGCAGCTGGCGGACGGCGTGAGCATCGTCGGGGCCGCCAAGATAGTTGAAGAGATCGTCGCCGGTGCCAAGACGGTCGCCTTCGCCTGAAGCGAACGACAACTCATCGAGACTCCTGGAGGGTGCGTGATATGACGGCTGACCGCATCTCCGTCGCCGAACTCCAGGAGCAACTCGTTGCCGGCCGGCCGGTCAGCGTGCTCGATGTCCGGTCGCCTTCGGATGTCGATTGGGAGATTCCGGGCGCCATCCATGTGGACGCCTATGCTGATCTCCAATCTGGTCGGCTCGGACCTTTGGCTGAGTTAAGCCTGGCTCAGGGACCTGTCGTCACCGTCTGTGGAGTTGGCCGGACGGCCGCGATCGCTTCCGACTTACTCAGAGCGAAGGGCGTCCAAGCACTGACGCTTGACGGGGGTATGCGCTCTTGGTCACTAGCCTGGAACATCGCTGAGACAACGACGTCTGGCTGCGACGTCGTCCAAGTCCGGAGGACTGGCAAGGGATGTCTTTCCTACATCGTGGAATCTGAGTCCGAAGCCATCGTCATTGACGCTTCGGTCGAGCCGGATGTCTACGTCCGCCTGCTCCGTGAGCGCGGATGGCGGCTGGTGGCGGTGGCCGATACTCACATCCACGCTGACCATCTTTCGCGGTCGAGAAAGCTGGCCCAGCTTCAGGGCGCCGACCTCTTGCTGCCGGCCCAGGACCGCGCCCAGTATCCCTTCCGACCTGTGGCCGACGGCGACCGGATCGCCTTCGGCTCAACCGCCTTGGTTGCCATGCGTACCCCTGGTCATACAGATGAGAGCACCACCTACCTGCTCGACTACACCGCCGCGTTCACCGGCGACACACTGTTTCTTAACAGCGTCGGCAGGCCCGACCTTGATGGAGGAACCCGCCAGGACCTGGGGTCGCGCGCGCGTCTACTTCATGTGTCGGTGAGGAGTCTCCTCCAGCTGCCCCAGGCGACACAGGTGTTTCCCGGCCACGTATCGGAGCCAATACCGTTCGATGGCCGGATGTTGGGGACAACGGTCGGAACAATCCGGAATACGTTGCCGCTCGCGAGACTCGAGGAAGCGTCATTCGTGCAGGCTGTCTTGGCGCGGATCCCGCCAGACCCACCGAATCATTCACGAATCGTCGAGCTCAACGAGCACGGAGAAGTTCCAGGCGATCCGAGCGAGTTGGAGGCGGGAGCCAACCGCTGCGCTGTCGCCTGAGCCCAGCCACCGCATGAAGGCATCGCGGGCGATCCGACTCGGCCTACGCGCGAACTGGCAACAGTTCGCGCTCTTGGTGGCGATCAGCGCGTTCGTCGGCGGAGTGGTGGGAGTCGAGCGGTCGACCCTGGCACCCCTCGCCGAGAATGACTTTCACCTCGCCAGCAGCGCGGCGATCTTCTCGTTCCTGATCAGCTTTGGCTTGGTCAAGGCTGCCAGCAATTTCATCGCCGGCGGACTCGCCGATCGGTTCGGCCGCCGGACCGTACTGCTAGTGGGTTGGATGGCGGCATTGCCGGTTCCTCCGCTGATCATCCTCGCGCCTTCTTGGGGCTGGGTCGTGTTTGCGAATGTGCTGCTCGGGCTCAACCAGGGCCTCGCTTGGTCGACCACAGTCAACATGAAGATCGACCTCGTCGGACGGCGGCGAAGGGGCTTTGCTCTCGGACTAAACGAGGCGTCCGGTTACCTGGCCGTTTCAGCGGCGGCTGCAGTTGCTGGATTCCTAGCCGCGAGCTACGGCATACGACCCGGTCCTTACCTGCTGGCAGAGGGTCTCGCCATCTGTGGCCTGGTGCTCTCCCTGTTCACGCACGACACCACGGGCCATGTCGAGCTCGAATCCGGCGGTGCGGAGCGAACAGAATCGTTGGTCAAGCTCGCAACTGAGGTCAGTTTCCGCGACCGCACGATGTCGAGCGCTTGCCAGGCCGGCCTGGTCAACAACCTCAACGACGGCATGGCCTGGGCGCTTTTACCGCTTTTCTTCACCGCGCATGGACTCGGGCTGCGCGAGATCGGGCTGCTGGCATCAACCTACCCGGCTGTTTGGGGAGCCGGCCAGCTCGGCACCGGGTGGATAAGCGACCGAGTCGGGCGCAAGACCCTGATTGTTGCCGGGATGCTCCTCCAGTCGATCGCGATCGCTGGATTCGTAATCATGCCTGGCTTTACCTGGTGGATTGCCGAGAGTGTCTTGCTGGGCGCCGGCACGGCCCTTGTCTATCCAACTTTGCTCGCGGTAATAGGCGACGCTGCTCGAGCCCCCGACAGAGCGACTTCAGTCGGCGTCTACCGGTTTTGGCGTGACAGCGGATACGCGGCTGGGGCGATCGTTGCCGGCGTCATCGCCGACGTCGCCGGGTTTCCCGCCGCGATCATCACGGTCGCCTGCCTCACAGGGTTATCGGGAATCGTCGTCGCGGTTCGGATGCGCGAGACGATGCTGCGGGCGGCTCGAGCCTCGTTCTAAGAAGTTGGGCTTGGTTGATCGCGTCGCGATTGAAACTTCCGCAGCGCAAACGCACACCAGATGATCTCGACGACTCCAAAGGGCCAGGCGCCAATCAGGAAGCCGTATGCGCTGGACAACAGACAGCCGAATGCAAAGGCCAATGTGAAGCGGCGATGCCGCCCCTCGAGCGAATACATCGCCATCATGAAAGTAAGCGCCAGGACGCCAAATACCGTTATCGCATTCATTCAACCCTGCCTTCGCGCTCCATTCGCGCCGCGCCTGACCTCAGCACGCCCAGCCACCCCACGCGATTTTCAGTCGGTCTCCGCTCTGCTCGCCTCCAAAGCTTCGTTGGCTTCGCCCCGAATCCACCAGATCAAAGCCAGACCTGCTAGCGGGTCGGCCCACCACAGGCCGAAGAACTGGTTCAGGAGCAATCCCGCCAGGGCAACGCCCGCCATGTACAGGCAGACCATCGAGCAAGCCGCGTCCCCTCGAAGGGCAGGACTCCCGAGGCGATCAGCGAGAGCGAGCCGCCAGCGCCAGAGAGCGGCCATGATCACAAGTGAGGCAATCGTGAGTCCGATTCCGAGCGGCGAGGCTGCCGGCTCGAAGCGGAACACCAAGGCAACTGCGACCGAGAGAACGATGTAAGCGATCAGGCCGTACAAGGCGAAGCCCACGAGCTTGGTCGCGTTGCGCTCGCCCCCGGTCATCGAGCCGCGTTCCTCACTCTCAAATCGTTGAAGCAGCCGGCGGAGCACGACCACAGAAGAGAACAGTTCGATGCCGCTGTCCACCCCGAAAGCGGTGAGCGCCACCGAGTGCGCAACGATGCCCGCTCCGATCGCGACGGCACCCTCTATCACCATCCAGCTGACAGTCAGCGACTGGGCGAGACGGGCTTGCTGGAGGAGGGATGCCGACGGTTGAACCTGCACGGTCATACTGGCAACTTAGCACCGACTATCGGATCGGATCGACGAATTGCGCACGCTATGTCCCCTCTTTGTCCCCCATTTCAATGGGTCATGAAGAAGTCCAACAGCGGACCGGACAAAGAGCCATGAGCGAAGTCTTAATCTGCGATTGGTTGCATTGCTACGATCCGCCTGTGGTCGTCCAGGATCAGCTTTGACTGAGGGCCCGTGACTGGCATCACGCGGCGCGCAGCGCTCGGTCTGTTGGCGGCCGGCGGTGCCTTTCTTGGTCTGGGGCTTGCCGGTGGATACCTGCTTCGAGATGCCCTGAAGTCCATGGGCGGCGGCGGAATGATGGGGTCGGCAATGATGGGCAGCGCGTCCCAGGCCGACATGAGCCGCTACATGAAACTCTTTGACCGTCACACCGAGCTAAGACGAACGGTCGAGGCGATTTATGGTGGAGCACGCACCACCACCGAATCCGATGCCCCCGAGTTGATCTCGCTGCTCCAGGCTCATGTTTCGAGCATGTACTCACATCTCAACCAACGTGCTGAGGTCACATGTATGAGCGCGAGCCTCCCGACTCTGTTCCGCAACTCGACCAGTTACCGGCGAGAGCTGACGCTGACTGCCAAGGGCGTGGTTGTGACAGAGACCGCGAGCGATCCCCGGATTACTGATGCGATCCGCGAGCACGCGCAAGAGGTGAGTGGCTTCGTGCGCGACGGAATGCCCGCAATGATGCGGGGCATGATGGGTCAGTGATCCATCGCTGGGTGGCTTAAGCACGTTGGGTACGTCGCGCAAATAGGATCCATGATCGAAGCGGCGGGGCCTCCTGATTCGTGATTTCGAGTCGACGGCGTCACGATCCTGACCTGTGCGTCGGCAGCACTCCGGCGTGGACGGCGCCTTTGATTTTCGAAGCCAAGTGCCTCACGGTCCCCGGGCCGTGCGCGTGCTGATATATCGGCGGTGCGAGAGCCGTGAGCGAGTTCAATCGACGGGTCGAAGTCCACTTGGACGGGCTGCCGCCACCTAGCTCCAAGAAAATCTGTGACCTCCCTGTGACCCCCGCGCGTCAGACGGAGCAGGCGAAGTCCTCGATTTGAATACGATTTTTGGTCGGGGGCCCGGGATTTGAACCCGGGGCCTCACGGTCCCGAACCGGCGGAATGGCGTGTCCTCTCGTGTCCTATGGTGTCCGCGCGGTTCCTCCCGTACTCGAATTCGATCTTGTTCGTGTCCTCCTGTGACCTCGTGTATCCGCCTGGTTCCGTGAATGCGTGAGACGGCTGTGACCTCCAGGGGGCTCGGAAACTGACTCCCGAGCGTCTGTCGTACCCAGCTTCGACTCCGTCGCAAAGGGCCGCCGTGGACTCGAACCACGTACCTCCGCGGTAGCCGGCCCTGAGCGCTGCGCCTAAGTTTCGCTCGATCTAAGGATCCGGGAACGCTGCAGCCGGTTTTATGTGGTATCTGGGTGCGACTCCCCGCTCATGCCTACCGCCACCATGTTGGGGGCGACACCCGCGCCGTGGGTCGATGAGCCGTCACCGTTACGAGTCAGGCTGGGCCGGAACGATCGCGCCGAGCTGGAGGAGCAGACCGAGGTCGTCGCGCGCGGCCCAGTGTTCGGTGATCAGACGATTGGCGATCCGGAAGATGTGGATGTGCTTCACCGAGTAGGCCTTGCCGAATGCGGCCTTTGGAATCAACTCCGTGCTTTCTACTCCGACCCAGCCAGACGGCACCTCCCAGGGAGGTCGTTCTGGAATGGCTCCAAACGTCCCGCTCACAGTCATGCGACATACAACTTTGTCGTCTTCCGCGATCATGTCGTCGATCTCAAACCGGCGGTCGGGAAAGGCAGTGCGCAACATCCGAAACCCAATCGCCATGCTCTCCTGCCTGCGTGGCGACGGCTGTCCGTAGCGGCCGGACGCGTAGTTCAGCGAGACAGGTGCCCAGAACTCCACGGCGTCGTCCAGTTGCCCTCGCTCCATGGCATCGAAGTAGCGCTTGACCAGTCGCTTGTTCGCTTCAGGGGCTTGCTGGGGATCGGTTTCTGACATGTTCGGGCTCATGGCCGCGCTCCTATGTCCACCGATTGCGGGTTCCACTGACTTTAGAACAGCCGCCATACATGAGCGATTCACATGACGTGTCGCGGCGTTATGTGGTCTGTTTGAGATCCGATTCATGGTGGGCCGTACTTACCGTAACGCGAACCAGATCGAGGTCGAAGGCCGAGCTATTCGCGTAACCGGAGCGGCTCCCGGACCCAGGTTGGGATCGACACCAACGACCGGCCGAATTAGTGGCGGTCCCCTGTGCTTCGGCACCGGCGCCTTTGGGGTGCTGCTGCGCCGGATCAACCTCCCGGTCAGGCAGGCTTGATCTTGAAGAGCATTTCGTCGTCCTTATCGGTGATCCAGACGTAACCGAACCCGACTGCGGCGCCGAAACTCGGGCCGGGGAGCTTAATCTGCCCCACGAACTTGCGGGTGCTGGGGTCGATGCGGTCAAGCGTGGTGCTGGTACCGAACCAGACGGAACCTTCTCCGAGCGCAAGCGCGTAGCCGGAGCCGACTTCATTGGTCACTTTCGCGACGCTGTTCGTCGCCGGGTCAATGTGGGTAACGCCTGAGATGCACCCGGCCCAGACGTCGTGGTCGTTTGCGGCCATCTCGCCGCAATCGGAGAAGCCAGGGATCGTGGCCACAACGGTGTCCGTGATGGGATCGATGCGAACGACGGCGCTGATATTGGTGACGCCCACCCAGAGCGAGCCCGCGCTGACGGCGATCCACTGGGGGCCGGAGTCGGAGGCCGATCCGAGGTGGATGAGGTCGACGACCTTCATCTTCGCAGGGTCGATCTTCGCCACCGAGCCTGTCGGGTTGCCCTTGTGGTTTGCGACCCAAACATATCCGTCAAAGACTGCAATTCCGACCGGGCCGCTGCCACCGGGATCCACAGTCCCGACAACGAGGTTGGTGACCGGATCGATCCTGGTCACCAACACTCCCGGGAAGCTGGTGACCCATATGGCATCGGCCGAGACTGCAAGTACTGAGGGCGGAACATCGAGATAGATCTTTGCGATGACCGTGTCTGTGGTCGGATCGATTCTTGTGACCGTCCCGCTTGGACCGTTGGAAACCCAGATCGAGCCGAAACCCGCTTCTACATCTCGGGGGGTGGATTGCTTAATTTGCGCCACTAGCTTGCCTACCGGTACAGGGCGCGAAACGCTAGTCGAGGAGTGGCCACAAGCGGTGACTGACGTCAACGCGATGATGGTCAGGACGGCCTTCAATTGTCGCCAGCCCACGCCGGAAGAGTACTCTGCATCAAGCCATGCGTCGCGATGCGAACCGTTGACGCAAATTAGTCCAAATTAGGTGGTGGGCCGTACTACCGTAACGCGAACCAAGCGCTTACGCTGACAGATATCCCTTTCAACCTCCGCTCGGCGGAAGCTTATGTCGAGGGGCATCACGAGGTAGCCCTTCCCTCCAGAGAATGATTCGGAGTGCCGCGCGAGCCGGCTCAGCGCGGAATCGAGGTGGCAGCCTCAAAACCAGATTCTGGTCGGGGGCCCGGGCACTATTTGAATTCCCAGATCGATTCGCATCAGGCGTCATCAACCTCATTAGGGCGCAGCGTGACTTTCTTGATTCGCAACTCCCGGCTGAGCGTTGGGCTAGTCCGCGCGGTGGCGCGCGACCAGATGAAAAACGTGCCAGTGCTTGGGCGAGCCGTCCGCGGCATGTCCATCTTCTTCGACCTCAGTCAGCTCGATTAGATCCAGGCCGCTGAACATCCGCTCGACGTCGGCCCGCGTACTGAAGCTCAAGTCGTTCGCGGGCTCATTCCACGCATCGCGCTTTCCGAAGAACGTCGCCGCCACGACGCCGCCGCCCCGTAACGAGTCACGGAGACGCCGGACCGTCGCTTCGAAATGCTCGCGTGGGATGAACGGCAGCGAGAACTGGGCGTTGACCAGGTCGTAGACAGATGGAGCGAAATCTTGCGCAGCCGCGACCACGACCCGCAGATTGCTGTGGGCCAGGCGGTTAAGCGCTTCTGCGGCAGATGGCGAGGAGTCGAGAGCCGTCACCAGCCATCCTCGGCTCAGCAGGTACGCCGTGTCACGTCCCGCGCCCGCGCCGACATCCAAAGCCTCTCCGGGCGTTTTGAACATATCCGCGGCGCGGACGAGCGCCGGCCAAGGCGGTTGGCCGACCGTGGCGGCCATGAACTTCCGCCAGCGCGCTTCGTCACCGGGTTTCGCCCCCACTAAGTGCTCCTTTTTTTGTTAGAGGTCGCCTCCCTATGAGTCTGGGGTCGGGAAAGTCGGGGGGGACGGGACACAATTTGAACTCGCAGATCGATCTAGCAGGAGGCGTCCTCATCCTCGTCAACGCCTACCGCGACCAGCTCGAACACACCCTGGATAGGCCGGATGACGTGGCAACCGGCGCAATGTGTCGCCCAACGTATAGTCCAGCCCTAATGGATGACGACTCGCTTCCGGGGGCGTTGAGCGGCCCGCCGCCAAGGCCGATCTCAGCGGCGACTTTCAATCAGGCGCACGGCGTTACCGCGCACAGCGAACTGGTCTGGCGGCTGGCGGAACAGGCGTATGGCGAGGACTACCCCGCCGAAGTGCGGCCCTGGGGGATGACGACGTTCTGGGTGCTGGGTCGCTGTGTTTCTGGGCTGCGGGTCGGGCCGGGGCACCTGCTGGTTGATCTCGCGTGCGGCCGCGGTGGTCCGGGTCTCTGGCTTGCCCGCGCAACCGGCACGAGTCTGATCGGCGTCGACTGGTCAATCGTTGGCGTCGAGGCGGCAAGCGCTCGCGCGTCTCATTTCGTGCCGGCGGACCGGGCGCGTTTCATCGTGGGCGACCTGGCAGCCTCTGGCCTGCCTGACGCATCCGCAGATGCGGTTCTCTGTCTGGACTCGATCTTCTTCGCGACCGACCGGATTGCCGCGCTCCGCGAAGTGCATCGGCTCCTCCGGCCGGCGGGCCGCTACGTCTTCACCGCCCCTGAGGTACGGACACCGACACAACCTTTCCACGTCCCCGACTGGACACCCTTGCTCGAAGCCGCCGGACTCGAGCTCGAAAGCAAGGAGGCGGTGCCACGCCAAGCCGAACAGCTCGGACGCATGTACCTGCTCTGGCTCGAACACATCGATGCGATCCGCGCCGAGGTTGGCGATGCGTCAGCCGACCGGCTCGAGGCAGAGGCGCGCAGGGTTGGCCCGCTGTTGAAGAGCCGCGAGCCACTGCTCATCGTTGCGCGTCGTCCAGGCTAAACGCAGATACCCACAGCCAGGCCCGCCACGCCAGCACCACAGAAGAGGAGCAGTCGATGTGGACCGTGAGGGCCGGGATCTACCTGGGAAGCCATGGTCCGAAAGCCGAAGCCGAAGCCGGTGGCATTCTTGAGGACTGTTGCGCGACGGCCGGCGGGAGGATACTTATGGGCTGAGATGTCTCGTGGTCGGCATGCTCCACGATCCGGTCTCGGGGACGTCATGCGCCGGTTCGTGGCCACCCTGACTGCGTCCGCCATATGCGCGCTCTGCGGCAGGGGACACGCCTCGACAGGTTGGCTGGTCGACCCGTTCGGTAGGGTTAGTGGCCGCT
>DATNOD010000056.1:0-14462 GCA_035601515.1 Candidatus Eiseniibacteriota bacterium
GGGGATGCCGATCTCGATCGCAGCGAAGATGACCAGCGGGCGCCACTTCCCGATGAGGACGCGTAGCTCACCTCGGCGAATCGCGATCGGGAGGAGCACAACGGCCGCGACTCCCGTGCGCAAGAACACGAGCGTGGCCGGCGTCAGCTCGCCCACGGCGATGCGGATGAACAGGTAGGGAATGCCCCAGATCAGGCACATCGCCGCGAAAAGGAGTAGGCCGCGGCGAGTCATCCCGCTCGAACCTTAGCCAAGACGAGCCTAATTCCGCGACGGTCGCGATGTAACGTGAGCAAAGGAGGTATTCATGACCACACCAAAACCCGAAGTCAAGCCCGCATGGGCGCAGTTCGAAGCCGATATGAAGGCTTTGCGCGACGAGCTGCGACGGCACTACGCGCCGGCCCCATCGGGAAATCCCGACCTTCAATCCGCGCTCAACAAGCTGGGGAAGGCTGCCGATGAGGTTTTCGACTCCCTTGGGCGCGCCACGCGCGACCCTGAAGTTCGTGACGGGACGCGCAAGGCTGCGCGCTCGTTCGGCTCGGCGCTAGCCGAGACGTTCCGTGACGTCGCCGACGATGTGGCGGCTGCGATCCGGCGGGGTGATGCCTCACACTCGTGACCCTGGGGTGATCCTTCGGTGCTCGTTTCCCGACCGATTCAGGAGGCTGGTGCTGTGGTGAAGAAGATCTTGCTGGGCGAGTCGGATATTCCGGAGCGCTGGTACAACATCCTGCCCGACCTCCCGGCGCCACCGTACCCGTACCTCAATCCTCAGACGCTGCAGCCGATGGGCCCGGCCGACCTGGCCCCGATCTTCCCCCAGGCCATCATCGCCCAGGAGGTTTCGGCGGAGCCCTGGATCGAGATCCCGGAGGAGGTGCGTGAGGTCTACAAAATGTGGCGGCCGAGCCCGCTCTATCGGGCCGAGCGGCTGGAGAAGGCTCTCGACACGCCTGCGCATATCTACTTCAAGTACGAGGGCGTCTCGCCGGCAGGATCGCACAAGCCGAACACCGCCGTGCCGCAGGCGTACTACAACTCCAAGGAGGGCGTGAAGCGCCTGACCACGGAGACCGGGGCCGGCCAGTGGGGCTCGGCGCTCGCATTCGCCGGGGCGTTGTTCGGCCTCGAGGTGACCGTTTACATGGTCAAGGTCTCGTACGAGCAGAAGCCCTACCGCCGGGCCATGATGGAAACGTGGGGAGCGACGGTCTTCGCGTCCCCGTCCAACCTGACCAATGCCGGGCGCGGAATCCTGGCCGATGATCCGGACTCGCCTGGCAGCCTAGGGATAGCAATTTCAGAAGCCGTCGAGGACGCGGCCACTCACGACAACGCGAAATATTCGCTCGGGTCGGTGGTCAACCATGTGCTCCTGCATCAAACCGTGATCGGGCTCGAGGCCCAGAAGCAGATGGAGATGGCTGGGGAATACCCGGACGTCGTCATCGCATGCGTCGGTGGTGGGTCCAACTTCGCGGGTCTCACTTACCCATTCATCGGGGACAAGCTCAAGGGCCGCCAGCCGAAGACGCGGTTCATCGCCGCCGAGCCGGCTGCTTGTCCGACGCTGACGCGCGGGGTTTACGCGTACGACTTCGGCGACGCGGTCGGTATGGGCCCGGTGGTGAAGATGTTCACGTTGGGCCACAGCTTCGTGCCTGATCGAATCCATTCCGGCGGCCTCCGGTATCACGGCGACGCGCCGTCCCTGTGCCTGCTCGTCGACAAGGGCGTGGTCGAGGCTCGGGCCTACAAGCAAAACGAGTGCTTCGCCGAGGCGGTCCGCTTCGCGCGATCCGAGGGCTTTCTGCCGGCGCCTGAATCCGCACACGCGATTCGTGCGGTGGCCGAAGAGGCTGCCGCGGCTCGGGAGGCGGGAACCCCGCGGACGATTCTGTTCGGGCTGTCCGGGCACGGCCACTTCGACATGTCTGCTTACGACGCTTACTTCGCCGGCAAGCTTGAGGACATCGAGCTGTCGCAGGCCAGGATCGACGCCGCGATCGAGGAGCTGCCCAGAGTTCCGGCGATGCCCTGACGAGACCCCCAACCGTCATGAAAAGACGCGCGGGCGACCCTGGCCTGTGCGAACATTTGTTCAATGGTGGCCCTTGAGCTCGGCCTGAACAAAGCCGACCCCACGACGCTGGTCGTCGACCTCAACTGCGCCTTCGCCTCGATCGAGCAGCAGCACGACCCCGCCCTGCGCGGCCGGCCGCTGGCGATAGCGGCATACGCGACTGATGCGGCCACGATCGTCTCCGCGTCCAGAGAAGCTCGGGACCTTGGCATCAAGACGGGGATGCGCGTCTTCGAGGCGAAGGCGATATTTCCATCGATCGCGATCAAGGAGCCGAACCCGCCCCGCTACCGCGCGGTGTCCGACAAGCTCGTCGAGGTCATGAGGCGGCATAGCCCGGAGGTGCTCCGGATGTCCATCGACGAAGCGTCCCTGAACCTGGTGGGGACGCCTGACCTGGTCCGCCTCGGCCCGGAAGGTGTGGCCCGGGCGATCAAGGTTGGGCTGCGTCGCGAGACAGGCGAGTGCATCACATGCTCGGTCGGAGTCTCCACCTCGATCTGGATGGCCAAGCAAGCGTCCAACCTGAACAAACGCGACGGTCTGGAGCGGATCGACCACACGAATCTGGTGTCGGTTTTCGAGCGCCTCCGGCTCACCGACCTCTCGGGCATCGCCGAGGCGTCCGCTCGCCGGCTCCTGCGGGCGGGAATCCATACGCCGCTCGAATTTCTGACCGCAACCGCCGACCGGCTACGACTCGCGGGCATGCAGCGGGCGGTCGCGGACATGTGGCTGCGCCGGCTGAGAGGGTTCGAGGTCGGCGCCTTCGAGGGGCCGGCGCGCAAGAGCTACAGCCACTCGCACGTGCTCGCGAGATCGACGAGCTCGCAGCGCGATCTCGAGGAGCTGCTGATGCGCCTGTCGGAAATGGTCGGTCGCAGGCTTCGAGCCGCCGGCCGTCGCGGCCGGGTCGTCTCGGTGAGCGTGGTCTACCGCCCCGACACCGATCGCTTCTCGAGACAATCAACAATGGGCACCCCGATCGCCACGGGCGAGGAGATCTACAGGGCGGCGCTCGCGCTGCTTGCCGGCCGCGACACCAGGCAGGCGGTCGGAACTCTGGGGGTGGGCCTGGCGGGATTGACCGATCCGAATGACGACCAGCTCGACCTCTTCACAGCGGTCGCTCGGCCGCGACCCGAACGCCTGGAGGCTGCAATGGACGCGATCCGTGATCGCTTCGGCGAAGACGCCGTGCAGAGGGCGCGGCTGCTCGGAAGAGCTCCCGTGGTGCGAGACCGCATCGCATTCGGGAATACTGGCCACCCGGACGAATCCAAACCGGAGTAACGAACTTACTTCGGTTGGTCGGCGGGCCCCTGCACCTGGCCGTCGGGTTCGGTGACCACAACGCGTACGAGCTGGACCGCGTTGTTCTGGACGCCTTCGCGGCTCCAGTTCTGCTCAGTAGGCTGAACGTTGCCGGCGCCGTCGCTTGCACGCGCGCTCAGCTCGTAGTCTCCGGGCCGGGTCGCATCCCATTCGTAGGTCCACGCGCGCCACGCGAATGGCGAGATCGGAACGCCCAGCTCGGCGGCGGCCCACGACCGGCCCCCATCGGTGCTGACCTCGACCTTGGTGATCGGCGCGCAGCCCGACCATGCCCTGCCAGTAAGAGCCTGGCGTGACGGCGACAGGAAGCGCACGCGCGACATGAAGTCGGGAATACCGGGAGGCGCCATCAGGGCTCGAGGAAGGATGCGCGTGACGGGAACGCCCCCGTCATCGTCCGCAAGGCGGTAGTGATAGGCCGTCGCCTGCTGGTAGCCGCCAAAGCCGTTCGCCACGACTGTTATCCCGCGCAGCCACTTGACATGAGCCATTCCGTACCAGCCCGGGACGATGAGCCGCAATGGAAAACCATGCTGCGGAGGCAACGGCTGTCCGTTGATCGCGTAGGCGAGGAGCACCTCGTCGCGATTGGCCTCGGTAAGCGGCAGGCTGCGCTCATATTGCTGCTCGATGTCGCCTTGAATGCCGCGATCCATGCCCGTGAACACCACGTCGCCGCCGGCGTCCATCGGCTGGGCTTCGTCGAGCAGAGATTTGAGCGGGGTGCCGGTCCACTCCGCCGTGCCTACGGCTTCAGTCAGCCACGGTTGGCTCATTGGCCGCGGCGAGAGCCGCGCGCGCCCGTTGCCCGCGCACTCGAGCGTCACCGCAAGCGTTTTCGACGGCCTGGACTTGATCTCTTCCAGGTCGAGCCGCAGGGGACGTTCGACCCGCCCGCCGATGGCAAGCGCCCATCCGGCGGGATCGACGGCCGGGATGTCGAAATGTGTCAGCAGGTAGTGGAGGCCGATCGGGGTGATGTCGTACCGGAGGGCCTCGATTGGCATCGAATGGTTCCGAACCGCCAGCTGGAGCTCGCTAGGGGTGATGTCCGGGCCGTCGATCAGGGTCGCGGCGGCCGGGGAGTCCGGGACCTTCCTTTTCATCGGCCCGCAGTCTAAACCCACCTTTAGGATTCCAGCGACGTGATGGGCATCACCGCGCGCCGCCTCCGGGCCCAGAGGCTTACAGGCAAACCGGTGGCGTCGCCGGTGGATGTGGTCCGCTGGCTGGGCGCGGTCCAGTCGCAGGATTACGCCGGAGCCAAGTGGGCGCTTGCGCGGCGCAGCCGGGCGGCCACAGATGCCGCGCTTGACCGGCTTTTCGATGACGGGGCCATCCTCCGCACGCACGTCATGCGACCGACGTGGCACTTCGTGGTGCCGGAAGACATCCGCTGGCTGCTTGACCTGAGCGCATCGAGGGTGCGAGCGGGGCTCGCTTCTCGCTATCGAGAGCTCGAGATCGATGACAGAGTGGCCGCTCGTGCTGCCGCCGCCTTTGCGGCGGCGCTGGCCGGCGGCCGGTACCTGACCCGGCCCGAGCTCGGCCAAGCGCTTCGAGCCGCAGGCATCTCGCCCGAAGGCCAGCGCCTCCCCCACCTCCTGCTTCGGGCCGAGCTCGATCAGGTCATCGTGAGCGGGCCTCGTCACGGAAAGCAGTTCACGTACGCACGATTCGAGGAGCGGGTGCCGAAGTCACCGGCACTGGAACGCTCGGAGGCGCTTGGCGAGCTGACCCTTCGGTATTTCCGCAGCCATGGTCCGGCCCAGGTCTCCGATTTCACTTGGTGGTCCGGCCTGACAGCAGCCGAAGCCCGAAGGGGCATAGATATGGCCGGCGGAGACCTCGAATCCGTCACGTTCGACGGCAACGACTACTGGTGCCAGGCGGCCGCGAGCAAGCCGAGCAGCGCCGGAGTCATGGCCCATCTGCTGCCCAACTTCGACGAGTACACGGTCGGCTATCGCGACCGGTCGGCTTTGATTCCCACCGGCGGTCGATTCGATCGCTCGCTCTACTCGTTCGGCAGCATCCTGTCGAACATCCTCACCATCCACGGGGTCGTGCGCGGCGCCTGGCGACGATCGTTTGTGCGGGACGGCGTGCTCGTCGAGATACGGTTGTCCGAGAGACTCGCAGCCCGCGAATCCGCGGCGGTGGCAGAAGCCGGGCGCGCGATGGGTCGCTTCCTCGAGCGCCCTGTGAAGCTCGCCCTATCCCACGGTTGATTTCAACCAATCAGCTATCGCCGGCACCAGGTCGGGTGCCAGGCCCGGCGATCGTGCGTCCTCGGCGTCGAGGCCCGTCGAGTTGACCAGCAATCCGTGTCCGGTGGGAAGCATTCGGACCGTGAAGTTCGACTTGTTCATACCCGCCAGGATCTCGGCGCAGACGTGGGTGGGCACGGTGCGATCGTTGCTGCCGAGCAGCCATAGGGTCGGGACGCGAAGCGCAGCAAGCGCCGGCGCCGGGTCGTAGCCCGAGTGATCGGCGCGGACGGCAGCTTCCATTTCGGCCTGCGACGCGGTGGGTGCATGGCTACCGCCTCCGGTGTATTCGCTCCAGAGGTTGGTTTGTCCGACGGTGGTCGCGGGCGCCGAGACAAGGATGGCGAACGATGCCCCCGCATGCCTCATGATCGCGAGCGGTACGGTCCAGCCGCCCTGGCTGCCGCCGTGGAGCCCAACACGTTTCAGGTCTACTCCGGGCCATGCCGCCAGAAAGCCGAGCGCCGAAGCGGCATCGTCGGCGTAGACCTGCAGCGACTCATCCGTCGGGAACTCGCCCGGGTACCGCCCAGTGGAGGCACCGATTTCCCGCTTGTCGTAGGTGAGGACGTCGAGGCCAAGACCTGCGTAGATCCCGACCCAGATGTCGTAGAAGTAGCGCTCGCCGGGCTCTGCGCCGTGGACGATGACGATGCCGGGGTGCGGTCCGGCGCCGAGAGGCTCCGTGATGCTGCCGGCAAGCATCGCGCCGTTCGCGGGAATGATCACGTCTGTCCCTTTGTAGGCGAGTCGATGCGCGGTGACTGTGGCATGAGACGTGGCCAATGTCAGCATCGTCCCGTCAAATCGGAGGTTGGCAAACGTTGGCAGCGGCACCTCGAACGCGGGCCCGATGGTGAAACGATTGGGCGTCGCCCCCGAATAGATGGTTCGATAGGTCGCGTCCCGAATGTCGAAGAACCAGCCGTGCCTCGCGATCACGAACGAACGCCCGTCGCCAGTGGAGTAGGTTCCGAAGAACGGCACCAGCTCGCTGGGGTTGGCGGCACGCGCGATCGGAGTGGCCACCTGCGTATTCGTCGACTCAGTACACGCGGCCGCCACGAGCAACGCGATCAAGGCCGTGGCGACCGCCCGCATGGCGGCTGCAGGTTACCACGGATCCGTGGTATTTAACACGGGTCCGTGCTAACAGCTAGAGTGCCTCTGCGCATGCCTCGCCGCGCCGACGTCTCGCTCCTCTTCGACCTCTTTGTCGTCAGCCAGCGGGTCCGAAGGGTGCTTGCGGACGGCATGGCAGGCTCGGGTATGCGGCCCGACGAGTACGCCGTCTACAGCCTGCTCTTCATGGAAGGCCCCATCACTGCGACCGAGATGGCCCAGCAGCTCGGGCTTCCGCTGTCAACCGTCCTGGACTACTTGAAGGCAATCGACGCCGCGGGACATCTGGATCGCGACCGGCACCCTGATGACGGCCGTGCGGTGCAGGTTGCCCTGAATTCCAAAGGCATCGCGGCTCAGGTTCGGGCCAACAAGCATTGGGAGGTCGTGCGCAAGCAGATCGAGGGATCGCTTCGGATGCCGAAGAGCGAAGTGCGGGCCGCTCTGGTGGCGCTCGATGACGCCGCGGCGATGGCGCTCGGTGCAGGAAGAGCCCGAGCCCGTAAGTGACTCCGCCGACGATCACGCCGGGCTGCCGACCGATTTCCCCCAGAGGAGCTCGCTGTCGTTGGGCAGGTCAGCGGATGTCGGCGGCGCGATCTCCTCGATGATCGCGAGTAGATTGGCCAATGGGGGCGATGGGTTGTCGCGGGCGTACGCAACTCCATATTCGACGAAAGGTGAGGGTATGAGCGGCCGGTAGTCAAGGCCTTCGGCCCGCGCGATGACGGCGCGGTGCAGGCTCATGAACGCAACGGCGTTGCCGGACTGCGCAAGGGCACCCGCGATCTGGTCCGGCGGTTCCTCTCGGATGATGTTCAGAGGCTGGCCCGTGTATTTCGTCAGCCAATCGACGGCGGCTGCGTTCAGTTTCGGGTTGATTCCCGCGATGACCGCGACGATCGGCTCGCCACGAAGGCTTTCGATCGGAACTCGCTCTAGCTGCGCGAACCGATGGGTCAGCGGCATGACCACCACGACTTCCTGGCGGTCGACCGGACGCAGCACGAGTCCGCTGCGCGGTGCAACGGCCGCGCCGATGAAAGCAAAATCGATCTCGCCCGACACCAGGCGGTCCATGTTCGACTGCGAGTATCCGGTGGTCATCTCGAGCTTGATGGTCGGGTAGCGCCGGCGATACTCGGCAATGAGGTCGGCCGGCAGACCCATGTCCCACAGGGTCAGGTACGAAATGCGTAAACGACCCGCGATGCCCGCCTGGTGGTCGCGCAACGCCGCGAGCGCCCGATCCTCGATCTGAACAAGGGACCTTGCGTGCTCGATGAGAGCCTCGCCGGACGGAGTCAAACTGACTTCGCGCGCGTTGCGATTGAAGAGCTGGACCCCAAGCTCGCGCTCGAGGACCTGGATGCGCTGCGTGATGGCGGGTTGGGTCAGCTTCAGGCTCGCCGCCGCCCGGCCATAGTGGCCGGTGTCTGCAATCGCTACAAAAGCGCGTAGGTGGCGCAGCTCCAATGCGGAACCATCGTAGAGGTTGCAATCGACGTCGGATTCGACCCGGGAGGCGCATCGTAATCACGAATTCGAATCACAGAATCACTTTCTTGGCGATTCATGCACATAGTGGTCACTTATCGATACCCTGCCAACGCCAGTGGCACAACTTCGCGCCCGCGTCCTGATGGTCGACGACGAGCCGGCCAACCTCCTGCTGCTCGAAGAATTCCTATCGGACACCGCGACCGAGGTTTACAGCACCACGGACCCTCGCGAGGTCGAGCAGGCATTCAAAGACTTTCAGCCGGACATCGTCCTGCTCGATCTTCACATGCCCGAGTTGGACGGCCGCGAAATTCTCAGGCGGCTCAGGGGCCCGCGTGACAGCCTCGGCTTTCTGCCGGTGGTGGTGCTCACAGGCGATACCAGCCGCGCAGCTCGCAACAGCGCCTTTCTACTCGGCGCCAACGATTTCCTGACCAAGCCACTGGACAAGACCGAGGTGGTCCTGCGCGTCCGCAACCTTCTGAGGACGCGCGAGCTGTATGTCGAGCTGGAGGCGGCGAACGCCGCCCTGGAGCAGGACCACCGCTAGGCGTCTTCCACCGGCATCATTTGAGGATGACGACCCCACAGGGCGGGATCTTCGCCCTCGGAACCGCCTCGCACGCTTATCTGGAATTCGACGCGGTGGCGGCCCAGGCGGCGCTGAACCTCGTGACGGCGGTCGCTTCGCTGCGCGAGCCGCGCACGACAATGGGCGGTGTCAACCTGGTCGCCGGATTTCGGCCTGAGCTGTGGCGTCAGGTCATGCCTGACGACGCTCCCGCCGATGTCGAGGGCTTCAACGCCGACTTGACGGGGGCGGATGGATTTGTGATGCCGGCGACGCAGCACGACGCGGTGATGTGGATCTCAGGCAGCGCATACGACGTCGTCTTCGACATGGCCCGCGAGGTGATAGCGGCTCTTGTTGCGCTAGCGACGGTCGCCGAGGAAACGTCGAGCTGGCCTTACCGGCACGACCGAGACCTCACCGGTTTCATCGATGGGACCGAGAATCCGACGTTGATCGAAGCTCCGAACATCTCGTTGATTCCTGACGGAAGTCCGGGAGCGGGTGGCTCGGTCCTCCTCTTGCAAAAGTGGATCCACGACGCGACCGCATGGGAGTCGCTTTCGGTAGATCGGCAAGAGAGCGTGATCGGGCGCCGGAAAGATGACAGTGCCGAGCTCCAAGACAAGCCTTCCAACTCGCACGTCGCCCGCACCGACCAGGACACGTTCGGCAAGGTGTTCCGCCGCAACATGCCGTTCGGGACGGTGACCGCGCACGGCACGATGTTCGTCGGCTTCAGCTCCGAGCAGCAAAGACTGGCGAAGATGCTGGCGAGCATGGGGGGTGCGGCCGATGGCGTCAGGGACACGCTCACGATCTACACCACGGCCACCAGCGGGGCGTACTACTTCATCCCATCGACCGACGCGCTGCGACGGCTCAGCGGGTCGTAGCTCGACAGATCAGCTGCTGCTGCTTGACGCCGCCGCCGCCGCCTTGAGCCCGGTCGCGGCGAGGATCTGCTCCTCGCCGAGGGAGTCTTCTTTCAGCAATGCCTGAGCGAGGGACTCAAGTTGCTGCCGGTGCTCGGTCAGGAGCTGTATCGCTTCCGCAAAGCACTCATCGGCGATGCGCTTGACTTCGGTGTCGACGTCACGCGCGGTCGCCTCGCTGTAGGGCCGCGCCAACCCAAGGCCGTCGCCGCCGCCGTCTTCGCGGAACGCCAGCGGTCCGATCTTCGGGCTCATCCCCCACCGCACCACCATCTCGTGGGCGATCATCGTCACCTGCTGCAGGTCGTTGGCCGCGCCGGTCGAGACCGAGCTGTAGACGACCTGCTCTGCAGCCCGACCGCCCAGCGCGCCCATGATGCGACCTCGGACGTAGTCCTCGCCGTAGTTGAATCGGTCATCAACGGGCCGCGAGATTGTGACCCCGAGAGCCCCACCATGCGGAATGATCGTCACCTTGCGCACCGGGTCGGAGCCGGGGACAAGGAGCCCCACGAGGGCGTGGCCTGACTCGTGGTAGGCGATGCGTTCGCGGTCAGCCGGAGTCAGCATCAGGTGGCGTTCGGTCCCAAGCAAGATCCGATCGATCGCCTCGTAGAAATCCTCCGACGACACGGTCGTCTCCCCCTTGCGAGCCGCACCCAACGCCGCTTCGTTGGCCAGGTTCGCCAGGTCGGCGCCCACGAGTCCCGGGGTCGCACCCGCGATGGTGTCGAGGTCGACGTCCGGGGCCAGAGGCACCTTCTTGGTGTGGATCTTCAAGATCTCCGTTCGGCCGCGGCGGTCGGGGGGCTGGAGAGTCACGCGACGATCGAACCGGCCCGGCCGCAGAAGGGCCGCATCGAGAACGTCAGCCCGGTTCGT
This sequence comes from Candidatus Eiseniibacteriota bacterium, assembly GCA_035601515.1. GTDB lineage: Bacteria > Chloroflexota > Dormibacteria > Dormibacterales > Dormibacteraceae > UBA10449. The sequence continues at coordinate 10,708 of DATNOD010000056.1, forward strand.
GGCCGCGAGCACGATCACGCCGTTCCCAGGCTCGAACCCGTCCATCTCCGTGAGGATCTGATTGAGGGTTTGCTCCTGCTCGTCGTTGCCGCCGATACGAAACCCGGAGCTGCGGCTGCGGCCGATGGCGTCGAGCTCGTCGATGAAAATGATGGCGGGCGCTGCCTGGCGCGCCTTCGTGAACAGGTCGCGCACGCGCGACGCCCCGACGCCGACGATCGCCTCCACGAACTCGGATGCGGACTGGCTGAAGAAGGGCACCTTCGCCTCGCCGGCCACCGCGCGAGCGAGCAACGTCTTGCCGGTTCCCGGCGGCCCGATCAAGAGGACTCCTTTGGGCACAGTGCCGCCGAGCCGCGTGTACTTTTGCGGCTCGCGCAGGAAATCGACGAGCTCCTCGAGCTCCTGCTTGACCTCATCGATCCCGGCGACGTCGGCGAACGTGGTCCCGGGTCGCTCCGGGTCGTACAGCCTTGCCCGGCTCTGCCCAAAGGCGCCGAGCAAGCCGCCCGCACCACCTGCGCTTGCGGCGCGGCGAAGCACGTACAGCACCGCCACCACGATCAGCAGCGTCGGCCCGAAGCTCAAGAGCAGCGTCAGCCAGAGGGGCGGCGGCGGGTTCTCCGGCTTCGCGTTGATCGTCACTGCATGCTGCTCGAGGAGGGGCTCGAGGCTGTCGTCGGCAAACGACGGGCGCTGGGTCGTGAAGTGGGTGGCGCTGACCGAGCTGCTGGGCGACTCCTTGACCGGAGTCTTGGTCACGCCGGTGATCGAGTCTCCGGTGGTGGTGACGCTGAGGACGTTCCCCGCCGCGACCTGCTGCTTGAAGACGTCATACGGCAGCGTCACCGAGGCGGGCTGAGCCGGCGCCAGGAGGACGTTGGTGATGAAGATGTTCGCCAGCAGCAGGATGCCCAGGGTGATCCAGAAGCGTGTCGAGCGAAACGGGCTCTGCGGAACCGGCCTTGCAGGCTTCTGGGCAGACGGGCTTGCGGGCGGTGGCGGGCTGGACACCGATGCTGATGGTACTGCGCTTACACGATCACCCTGACCTGGCGCTTGCGGGCTCCCGCGCCCCGACCCCGACCAGCAGCAACCAGGCGCCTGTGACCATGAAAACGAACGACGACATCATCCCCAGGCCAACCGCGTAAAGACCCCAAGCCCCCCCGAAGAAAAGGACCACGGCGCCGGCCTGCTCAACGATCAGGCACGCATAGCTGCCAAGAGTGCGCAGCAACACGCCCCGATCGGCGGCGCTTGCGGCCGACCGGATGCTGGAGTAAAGGATGACCTCGACGATCGCCAGCACGACGATCAGCTCGACCGCGATCGCCTGCGCATTCTGGCCGCCCATGAGCACCAGCGAGCAGCGGATGAAGACCGCCGTCAACCCGGTGAGGATGGTCCGGGCGCGATGGCGGTGGACTGGATCCCTTGTGATGTCGTCGAGGTGCAGGGTCATCGCCACGAAGACCAGCCCCGTCAGCGCCGCCGCGCCTGCGCCGACCGTCATGAAGTAGTCGTGCCAGGAGCTGAGCATCTATGCCTCCATCGGCAGGGCGGTCCCTTTTGCAGCCACGGCGGGAACCGTACTACCTGGAGCTGGGCGGCGGACGATGGACGTCCGCCGCCTTCCGACTGTCTAAATGATCAGTCGCCCTCCGACCTCACGTCGCCGCGGATCTCTCCGCCGGGAAAGTTGGTCGTGTGGACGTTCACGTACGCGTCGCCGGCGGCGAGGATGCTGAGCGCTCCCGCGAAGTCGCCGGCGGACAGGTTCTGCCCTGAGACGGCCTGGATGTCAGCGGCTGTGACCCCGCTGCGCGAAACCGTGCCGCCGTTGGCCGGACATATCGGCGTCCCGGCAGGGCCGGGCGCGGCGGCGGACCCGCACAGCCACAGGAAGATGCCACCGTTGACGGCCGGCTGGCCGAAATGGATGTGGGCCATGAACGCCGGGCTCGACAGCGCGGAGTACGTGAGCGTGTAGGAAAGGGTCGACCCGGTCACCGTCGCCTTGAAGTGGCCCGTGCTCGGGCTCAGCTTCGGCGGTGACTCCTGGAAGCCGGTGAGCTTCGCATGCATCGACAGCGTCGCCTCATCGGCGCTCGTGGCCGCGACCGTCAATCCGAGGACGGCGACCACGGCGGCAGCTCGCAAGATCCATCTCAGTGTCATCTGAGTACCCCCACTTTTGGTTAGGCTGGCGCAGGCTCTACCGTCTCGCCGCGCCGGTCTGATGTCAAGAAACGAATTGCGCGGCGTGCTATACGTGACCCCATGAATCGATTTTTCGACGAGCTGGGTCAGAGTTGGGTGGCGGCGGCGGAGCGGCGCTCGGCCAAAATCGACGCGCCGGCGCTGGATGCCAAAGTGGCGCTGGAGCTCCTGGATCTCGCGCGTGTCGCGGCCCGCACCCAGGAGAGGCGCTTCGCGCCATTGTCCTGCTACATGGCGGGGATCGCGACTGAGCGTCTTCGCGTGGCCAACGGGAGCATCGACGACGCCGCCGTGGCGGCCTTCATCCTCGAGGTCAGGCAGGAGCTCGAGAAGGAGTACCCGGCCCCGGTCTAGCTCACCCTGATCACCGGGAGCTGGCGGAAGCTCTGCACGGAGACCCTCGCGGCCACTGCCGACGCGACGTCGCGGAACGCTTTCGCTCCCGCGGTGTCAGGACGGGAGACGACCACGGGCGCGCCGGCGTCAGCCTCCTCGCGAATCACCTTCTCCAGCGGTATGCCGCCCAGATAAGGGACGCCCAGGCGCCGGGCGGCGCGCTCCGCACCGCCGTGGTCGAAGATGAAGTGCTCCTCGTTGCATCGGCCGCACACGAACCAGCTCATGTTCTCGATCAGGCCAAGCGGCGTGACGTTGAGACCGCGAAACATCTGCAGGGCCTTTACCGCGATGCTCAGCGCGGCCGCCTGGGGTGTGCAGACGATCGCAACGCCCGCCAGTGGCACGGATTGAGCGAGTGTCAGCGAGGCGTCGCCGGTGCCGGGGGGAAGGTCGATGATGAGATAGTCGAGCTCGCCCCATTGAACGTCGCTGAGCATCTGCTCGATCGCGCGTGAAACCATCGGTCCTCGCCAGACCATCGCTTTGTCGGCGCCCGCGAGGAATCCGATCGACATGAGCCGCACGCCGAAGGCTTCGAGGGGCACGAGCTTCGCATCCACGACCTTCGGCTGGTCCTGGACGCCCATCATCCCGGGTATCGACGGACCGTAAATGTCCGCATCGAGCAGGCCTACCCTCGCTCCGCTCAGGCCCAGGGCGCAGGCGAGGTTGATCGCCACCGTGGACTTCCCGACGCCTCCCTTCCCGGAGGCGACGGCGATGACCTGCTTGACGCCAGGAAGGACCTGGTTCGGCTGCCGCCCGCTGAAGGCCGAGCGCACGTTGGCGGTCATCTTCAAGTCGACCGCGGTCACGCCGGGAAGGTCGCCAACCAGCTTGCTCGCCATCGTCTGAAAGCGATCGCGCACCGGGCAGGCCGGCGTGGTCAGCTCGAACGTGAAGCTCACGCGGCCGTCGCCGGCGATGACGAGGTCCTTGATCATCCCGAGGCTGACGACGTCGCGGCCCAGGTCGGGATCCTGGATCGCGGAAAGGACGCTTAGCACTTGTTCCGTGCTGGGCGGCCTTAGGGGCCCCCGCGAACTCACGGCGCAGCCTCTGAGTTCGTGGGGCTTTCGCTACTGAGCACTGAAGATCACCGCGGCGCGCAGTGCCAGCACACCGAGCAAAAC
>DATNOD010000057.1:0-23028 GCA_035601515.1 Candidatus Eiseniibacteriota bacterium
CGGCAAACACCAGGGCGGTGATGCACCTCGAGAGCAGGTAAACCAGCGCTGGCAGTGGCGTTGCCCGCATGAGGACGTCCATCTTCTGGCCGCGTTCGTTCGCGACGGAGATCCCGAAGCTGAAGATCATCACGTTCGCCACTGCGTACACGGCCATCGACGCGAGGAAGTACGCCCCGAACGTGATGTGAGTGCCTTGCAGCCGTTGCGAAGCCTGGCCGATGCCGATGAACGCATAAAAGACGACGGGCAGAAGAAGGCTTGTCGCGCTGAAGGCCGGCACACGCCAGAGCTTCAGAAATTCCGCCGACGTCTGGCGAAAAAGCATCGGCGCGATGGGCGCTCGAGCGGACTTGGTGAGCACCGCGCTCAATGACTGGTCATGGCGATGAATGCGTCCTCGAGGTCCGCACCCGCCACCTCCAGGTCGGAGATCTCCACCCCACGCCGGAAGATCTCGCGGAGCACCGATTCGGGCTGGTTCGTCAGCAGCTGGACGCTGTGGTCGTTGATTGTGACCGCGGTCACCGGCAGACCTTCTAGATCCTTCTCCTTCACGGCCGGTGCAGTGAAGCGCACACGTTTGCCGGCCACCCTCGACTTGATCACCGCCGGGGGAGCGTCGGCGATGACCAGTCCACGATCGATCACGATCACCCGCTCTGCCAGCTGATCCGCTTCCTCCAGGTAATGGGTGGTGAGAACGATGGTGCGTCCGCTGCGGGCGAACCCGGCAATTCGCTCGATGAACGATCGCCGGCCCTCGACGTCCATGCCTACGGTCGGCTCGTCGAGGAAGAGGACGTCCGGATCGCCGCACACGGCAAGAGCGAAATACAGTCGCTGCTTCTGCCCGCCGGACAGCTCTTTGACGAGGGCGTTCGCCTTCTCTTCGAGTCCGGCAATCGCGATCGCCGCGTCACGAGCCATAGGCTTTGGGTAGTACGAGCGGAACAGGTCGACGATTTCCCGCACCTTGAGCATGTCCGGAACGCCCGACTCCTGCAGCATCACGCCCACCCTGCTGCGGGACTGCAGGTTGGTCGGGTCGAGCCCGAACAGCAAAGCCTTGCCCGAGGTCGGCTTGCGCAAGCCCAGCAGTAGGCTGATCGACGTCGTCTTGCCTGCGCCGTTGGGTCCCAGCATCGCCACCACCTCGCCGAGCTCGATGCGGATCGTGACCCCTTTAAGGGCCTCGACCTCGCCGTACTTCTTGGTGGCGTCGACGAGCTCTGCGGCGGGCGGCATGCCCACACGTTAGCCACTTACTCTTAATGGATGGCCAGCATTTTCACCCGCATCATCGCCGGCGAGCTGCCGGCGCGATTCGTGTGGGAGGACGACGATTGTGTCGTCTTCCTATCCAATCGCCCGCTGCGTCCCGGTCACGCGCTGGTGGTCCCGCGACAGGAGATCGATCACTGGGTCGACCTGGATGCTGATCTTCTCTGCCACCTGACTGAGGTAGCCCAATCGATCGGTAGGGCGCAGATGGCTGGATTCAAGCCGGCGCGTATCGGGCTCATGCTCGCGGGCCTCGAGGTACCGCATGTTCATTTCCACGTCGTCCCCATTCGCGGCCTACACGACCTGGATTTCGGCAACCAGGACCCAAACCCCGATGAAGGGATGATGGACCAGGCGGCCGAGACGATCCGCGAGGAGCTTCGCCGGTTGGGCTTCTCGGAGGTCGCGGGGCGTCTGACCGGCTAGGCCAGCGACCGCTCGAGCTGATCGACGTGCTCTTCGAGGTGGTTGATCAGGGGATAGCGTGCGAGGAACTCGGCAGTCACCGATTCGCCCCCCGAATCTTTCACCTCGCGGCGAAGCGATTTGGCCTCGACCGTCCGCAGTAGCTTCACCGTACGGGCGTGATCCGCCAGCGTGTTGCGAAGCAGCTCTGAAGGCTCGACCTGAGCCAGCTGCTCGACCGCGGCGTCGCGTAGATTGGTGCCGCTGAGCAGGTCGACCTCATCGACCTGGCCGCTCGAGATCCTGTGGATGATCACGCCGTAGAACTTCGATAGCCCTGAGACGTGGGCGAGGACCTCGTGATCGCTCCACTCGGAGTCGCCAGGTCCAGCCTTGATCGCAGGCCCGATTTTTGCAAGTCGCGCTGACACTGTCTCCAGGCGGTCGGCGAGGACGGTGCGCTCCCTCTCAAACAGGTCTTCATAGAAGCTCTGGAGGTCGGCCTGGGTGTAGGTGGTGCTCTCGATCTTCATCGTCCGACCAGATTATTGGAGAATCGACCCATGTGCTACACAGACGACGCCCGACCGCCTCTGCCTCCGATCTCAGGCGCAGCCGCCGACCAGGGCGACGTGACGCTCAAGGCTGGCGACGGCACCCAGTTCATGGCGTACTTCGCGCGTGCCTCCAAACCAACCGGGGCCGGAATGATCGTCATGCCCGACGTGCGTGGGCTCCACCACTTCTATAAGGAGCTGGCGCAGCGTTTTGCCGAGGCGGGCATCGACGCCGTGGCCATCGATTACTTCGGACGCAGCGCGGGCAAGGGTGATCGCAGCGACACCTTCGAATACATGCCCCACCTCGAGAAGACCACGCAGGAAATGATCGCGATGGATGTCGCCGCGGCGATCGCGTATCTCAAGTCCAAAGACGGCGGTGCCGTGAAGTCGGTCTTCACTGTGGGATTCTGTTTTGGGGGATCCAGCTCGTGGAACCAGTCAGCGCTCCAACCCGAGCTGAATGGCGCTATCGGCTTTTATGGGAGGCCGCCGCGAAGCGAGACATACATCTCAGATATGAAGGCGCCGCTACTTTTGCTGATCGCGGGCGATGACGCTGCGACCCCGCTGGATGCTTCCAAAGAGTTCGAGCACAAATTGAAGGCCGCCGGCGTGCCGACTGAGATGCACGTCTACGAGGGCGCTCCGCACAGCTTCTTCGACCGCACGTTCGCGCAGTGGAAGGAAGCCGGCGACGATGCCTGGCGTCGAATGCTCGCGTTCGTCAAGAAGCACGGCTGAGACCCGGCCGTTTCGACTTGAGGGCCTAAGCCCTGGCTAAGCCGTATAGTCACGCCATGGCGAAAGCAGTCGCCAAGATGGCCCCGAAGTCCAAACCGGCTCCGCAGCTGCCGGCGGCGCTCATGGTCGAGCTCGAGCGCAGGCGCGCCGGCCTGGCCCGGCACATGGCCCGAGCCGTGGTGGCCGTCGTCCACTGGGATGATTCGACCGGTGTCCCGCCCCAGCGCGACGCCATCGCCAAGGCGTGCGAAGCGGGGCTCGACCTGTTCCTCGCCACCGCGCGTGAGGCCCGGCCGGCCACGGCGGAGGAGCTCCGCCGCGTGGCTCAGCTCGGCATTCTCCAGGCGCGGAGCAGTCAATCGGTCGAACCCATCCTCGCGGCTTATCGAATCGCCGCCCGAGTCGCGTGGGAAGAGATCCTGCGCGCATGGCGGGGCCATCCCGAGGCGACCCCGGAAGCGATCATGCTCACCGCCAACTACGTGTTCGCGGCCCTCGACCAGGTGGCCGCGGAAGTCACGAAGACGTACTTGCACGCGCGCGAGCAGCACATGCAGCGCGGCACGCGTGCGCGCGCCCGCCTCTTCCATGCTCTGATCAGCGACAACTTCGACTCCGAGCTGGAGCTCCAGAAGCAAGCGCTGGCATTGAACATGCCGATCGCGGCCACCGGCTATGTCGCCGTCGTCTCGAAGCTCGTCGTGGGCAATGGTGACGGCGCGCGTGGAGGTGAATCCCTCGCCGAGGTCGCTGCGTCTCTCGACTCACCCCGCGGCGCAATGCATCACGTCACCGATCCGTCGACGATGGTCACGCTCTGGCCGGCCGAGTCATCCAAGGACGTGGAGGCCGCACGCCAGTTCGTCACCCGCCTGCACAAGGAGGCGGTCGACCGGTCCGGTCCCGCCCGGGCGCGCGTTCGCGCCGGCATTGGCGGCTATCACGCCGGGCTGCGTGGAATCTCACGCTCGTATCTGGAGGCGCAACAGGCGATCGAAGCCGGTCGGAAGCTGCGCCCCGAGGCCGTCGCGCACGGCCACGACGAGGTGATCCCGCACCTCGTCCTCGCCCAGAACCCGATGCTCGCGGAACGCTTCGTGGCCCACACCCTCGGGCCGCTGCTAGATCCCAAGACCCGCAGCCGCGAGCAGCTCCTCCAAACGCTGGAGGCGTATCTCGCACACGGGTCGGTCAAGGATGCCGCCGCGGCGCTCAACCTGCACCGCCATACGGTCCTCTACCGCCTGGACAAGCTCCGCGAGCTTCTCGGCGGCGAATTCGACCTGCCGGCCGGCCGCTTGCGGCTGCAGCTGGCGCTGGACCTGCGCAAGCTCATCTGAACCCAGTTTGGACTTCGTGTCCAAACCCGATCCCTCGTTTTCCCACCGCGTGCGGATGTGGGTTAGGCCCTGTGGTCCGTATCCTCTGTTGCGTGAATGTCAAATCCAACGGTCGACGCGTGGCTGTCACCGGCATGGGCTTCATCACGCCCATCGGCAACGACCTCGAGACCGTGTGGTCGAACATGGTCGAGGGTGTGTCGGGTGTTGGTCACATCACCCACTTCGACACCACCGGCTTCGACACCACGATCGCGGCTGAGGTCAAGGGCTTCAACCCTGAGGAGTACATGGACAAGAAGACCGCCCGCCACATCGGACGGTACTGTCAATTCGCTCTCGCGGCTTCCAAGCAAGCGCTCGCGCAGGCGGGCCTCGAGCCGGCCGAGATGGACCCCGACGACGTCGGCGTGATCGTGGCCTCGGGAATCGGCGGCATGGAAGAGATCGAGAAGAGCCACACGGCTCTGATGCAGCGCGGGCCGAAGCGGATCAGCCCGTTCACGGTGCCGATGATGATCGCCGACATGGCGGCCGGCATCGTCGCCATCCACACCAAGGCCGGCGGGCCGAACTACGCGATCGTCAGTGCATGCGCATCCGGATCCCACGGCATCGGCGAAGCGGCCGAGATCATCAAGCGCGGCGCCGCGGTCGCCATGCTCGCGGGCGGCTCCGAGGCGACGATCACGCCGCTGACGATGGGCGCCTTCTGCCAGATCAAGGCCACGAGCGAGCGCAACGACGAGCCGGAGAGGGCTTGCAGGCCGTTCGACCTCGGGCGCGACGGATTCGTCATGGGCGAGGGATCCGTGATGCTCGTCCTCGAGGAGATGGACCACGCGAAGAAGCGCGGCGCCCGAGTCCTCGCGGAGATCTCCGGTTATGGAGCCAGCGCTGACATGTACCACTTCACCGCTCCGCACCCAGAAGGAAAAGGCGCGATTCGCGCGATGAACAACGCGCTGAAGATGAGCGGGGTCGACCCGAACGAGGTCGGCTACGTGAACGCGCATGGGACTTCGACCAAGCTCGGTGACGTCGCCGAGACGAAAGCGATCAAGGCCGTGTTCGGTGACCACGCGTACGAGCTTGCGGTCAGCTCCATGAAGTCTGTCCACGGGCACCTGCTTGGTGCCGCGGGCGCCATCGAGGCCGCGGCCTGCATCCTCGCGCTGGATCGCGGCTTGCTGCCCCCCACGATCAACCTCGACGACCCCGACCCGGAGTGTGACCTCGACTACGTGCCCAACAAGGCGCGCAAAGCCAACGTCAAAGTTGCCCTGTCGAACTCGTTCGGCTTCGGCGGGCACAACGCGAGCCTAGTAATCAAGGCCCCTGAGGCCAATTAGGAGAGGACTATGGCCACCCAGCTCGACTTCAAAGAACTCCAGGGCCTCGCCGCCGAGATTCTCGGCATCGAGCCGGACGAAGTGCAGCTCGACAAGAGCTTCCAGCGTGACCTCGCCGCCGACTCGCTCGACCTCGTCGAGCTCATCGCCGCGATCGAGGACAAATACGACGTCGAGCTGTCCGAAGAGGAGCTCGAGAAGATGAAGGTGATCGGCGACCTCTGGAAGTTCCTGGAGCAAAAGACCGCCGAGCGGCTGGAGGCGTAGGCAAATGGCGATCACGAACGCTTACCGCACGCGATCGGACGCCGTCCAGCTGCGCTCGTTCAAAGCCAAAGGCCGCCCGAGCGCCATCGCCGGGATGGGCGTCTATGCGCCCGAGAAGATCATCACCAACTTCGATCTCGAAAAGATGATGGACACGTCGGACAAGTGGATCACCGAGCGCACCGGGATCCACAAGCGCCACATCGCCGAGCCGGGCACGACCACTTTCGAGATGGCGACCAGGGCCGCGCGGGGCGCGCTCGACGCCGCGGGCGTGACGGCGCAAGACCTGGACATGATCCTGGTCGGCACGTCGTCGCCCGACGGTCCATTTCCATCCATTGCGTGTCGAGTGCAGAACGAGCTCAACGCTCCCGGCGCGGTGGCGTGGGACACGCTGGCGGCGTGTACGAGCTTTGTTTACGCGCTCTCAATCGCGGACACGTACATCGCGACCGAGCGCGCCGACACGGTTCTGGTCATCGGGGCCGAAGTCCTGTCGCGGATGCTCAACTACTCCGACCGTGGCACCGCGGTCATCTTCGGCGACGGTGCAGGCGCGGCCGTGGTTCGGCCGGCTCCCACCGGCGCCGGATTCAAGAGCTGGTGCTTGGGGTCTGACGGCCGCGGGTTCGCGCAGGTCACCGCGGGCAACATCGAGAAAGGCGCCTATGCGGCGAAGGATCCGGCCCCTTACATCGACATGGTCGGACCCGACGTCTTCAAGTTCGCGGTCGACATCTTCATCCGGCAGGCGACCGAGGTGTGCAACACCGCCGGCGTCGGCCTGGAAGACATCGACCTGTGGGTGCCGCACCAGGCGAACTTCCGCATCATCGACGCCGCCGCGAGGCGAATCGGACTGCCTCTCGACCGCGTCGCCATCAACATCGACGAATACGGCAACACGTCCAGCGCTTCGATTCCTCTGGCATTGGAGGAAGCCATCCGCAATGGTCGTGTCAAGAAGGGCGACCATGTCCTGCTCGCCGGCTTCGGCTCCGGGCTGACCTGGGGGGCATGTTTGATGACCTGGGTCTGAGAGTGGGTGTAAAACTCATCGGTCCGATCGCGTTGCTGTTCCCCGGCCAGGGTGTGCAGAAGCCGGGCATGGGAAAGAACCTCCACGACCGCTATCCCGCGGCGCGCCGCGTGTTCGAGCGCGCGGAAGAGGTCCTGCAGATGCCGGTGCGCAGGCTCTGCTTCGAAGGGCCGCTCGAAGAGCTGAATCGCACCGAGGTCATCCAACCGTGCGTGATGACTGTGTGCTGGGCGGCTTACGAGGTCTGGCGCGAGAGCTACGGTTTCGAAAACGTCAGCGTGACCGCGGGTCACAGCCTGGGCGAGATCGCATCGCTGGCCGCGGCCGGCGCGATCCCCTGGGAGACGGCGCTTCTCCTCGTCAAGGAGCGTGGCCGGATCATGGCCCAGGCGGCCGACGAGCAGCCGGGCGGGATGATCGCGATCGTCGGTCTCGACGAGACGCAAGTCGAGGCGATCCGCGACCAGGCTTCGGTGCATGGCCGGCTGTGGGTTGCGAACCGCAACGCCGACGTGCAGTTCGTGCTCTCCGGTGAGACCGCTGCTGTGCAAGAAGCGGAGCGGCTCGCCCTCGCGGCCGGTGCGCGTCGCGCCCTCATCCTCACCATCCCGCTGCCCGCTCACTCGCCTTTGATGGCTGGAGCCGCCGCCGCGTTCCGCAAGGTGGTGGACCGGCTCCAGTTCACGGCGCCGTCGATCCCCGTCCTTGCGAACGCATCCGGTGAAGCGATGCGCACCGTGGCCGCCCTGCAGGACGAGCTTCGCCAGCAGATGCTGCGCCAGGTCGACTGGGCGCGCACCATGGTTTCGATGCGGGCGATGGAGGTCAAGACCGTCGTCGAGCTGGGCCCGGGCCGGGTGCTGGCGAGCCTCGCCGCCAAGCACATTCCAGGCGTGGACACCTGGAACGCCGAGGAGCTCTTCATCGATTTCGCGGACAACCCAGCTACCGCATGAGTGGTGAGCTGGACGGTAAGACCGCCCTTGTTACAGGCGGTGGCAAGGGCATTGGTCGGGCCATCAGCCAGGCGCTGGCCGCCATGGGCGCGAAGGTTGTCGTGAACTACCGCTCAGACAAGACCGCCGCCGAGGAAACCGCAGCGGCGCTTCCCGGCGCGACCGCGCACAAGGCCGATGTCGGCGATCCGGCCCAGGTCGAGGCGATGGTGAAATCGATCGGTCGCGTGGACGTGCTCGTCAACAACGCCGGCGCAGTTCGCGACAAGCTACTGATCCAGATGTCGCCGCCGGACTGGGAGGAGCTGATCCGTACCGATCTGCTCTCAGCTTTCGCCACCACCCGCGCCGCCATCATGTCGGGCATGATGCGAGCGAGGTGGGGCCGCATCGTCAACATCTCTTCGATCGTGGGCTTGACCGGCAACGCCGGCCAATCCAACTACGCGGCCGCGAAGGCCGGTTTGATCGGCTTCACGAAATCAGTGGCTCGCGAGTACGGCTCCAGGAACATCACTTGCAACGCGGTCGCGCCCGGCTACGTTCGTACCGAGCTGACGACGGGCTCACTCACCGATGAGATGGTGGGCGAGCTGGTCAAAATGACGCCCATCAAGCGCGAGGGCACGGCGGAGGACGTTGCGGCCGCGGTCGCGTTCCTGTGCTCGGAGCGAGCCGGGTTCATCACCGGTCAGGTGATCGCGGTCGACGGAGGCTTGAGCCTGTAATGGAACTGGCGAAGACGCACGCAGAGGTCCGGATCGCGGGCGGGAAGCTGCCACCGATCCCGCTCCCGACGAACTGTCCAGGGTGCGGCGTCGGGCTTGATGTGGATGTCCTCCGCAAGCACGCCTATGTTTGCGACTGCGGCCATCACTTCAGGCTCGGCGCCGACGCCTGGATCGCCCTGATCGCCGATCGTGGGTCGTGGAAAGAGCGCTGGGGCGACATTCGGTCCCATGACCTGCTCAACTGGAAGGTCCCCAAGCCTTACCAGGCGACCATCGACCAGCTGGCCGATGAGGGGCTGAACGAAGCGGTCCGCACGGGCACTTGCACGTTGGGCGGGCGCGCGATCTGGCTCGCAGCGTTCGACTTCCGTTTTGTCGGGGGCACGCTGTCGATCGTCGCCGGCGAACGTTTGGCGCGAGGGATGGAGCAGGCCGCTGCGTCGAGTCTGCCTTACCTGCTCGTTTCCGCATCAGGCGGCGCGCGGATGCAGGAAGGCGTGCTCGCCCTCATGCAGATGGCAAAGGTCAACGCAGCAGTCGGCCGGCTCGACGCCGCTGGAGTCCCCTTCTTCTCGGTGCTCACCGACCCCACGTTCGGCGGCACCGCCGCATCGCTGGCTCTGCTCGCGGACATCAACATCGCCGAGCCCGGGGCTGCCATCGGGTTCACCGGACCTCGCGTCATCAAGCAGGCGACATACGCCGACCTGCCGCCCGGCTTTCAGAGCGCCGAGTTTCAGCTGGCCCGCGGCCAGATCGACACCGTGGTGCCTCGAACCGAGCTCCGGCGCCTGCTCGCCCACCTCCTGGAGTTGTATCCATGACCAGGCACGGCCGGCGACCCGAGGAGACGACACTCACCGTCTGGCAGGTCGTCGAGCTCGCACGCCATCCCAACCGTCCCTACTCGCTCGACTACATCCGGCGGCTCGCCCCCGACTTCATCGAGCTGCACGGCGATCGCCTCTCGGGTGACGATCCTGCGCTCGTCGCCGGCGTCGGCACGTGGCACGGCCGCACCACGATGTTCCTCGGCCATCAAAAGGGACGCAGCCTGAAGGAGCGGGTCGCTCGGAACTGGGGGATGATGCATCCCGAGGGCTATCGGAAGGCGATTCGACTCGCGCACCATGCCGCCAAGTTCGGCTTTCCGATCATCTCCATGATCGACACGCCCGGGGCTTATCCGGGCGCCGGCGCCGAGGAGCGCGGCATCGCGGCCGCGATCGCGCGGTCGATCCTGGAATTGTTCCGCGTGCGGGTGCCGATCGTGGCGGCGGTGATCGGCGAAGGTGGGAGCGGAGGCGCCCTCGGAATGGGCGTCGCCGACCGCGTCATCATGCTCGAGAACTCGATCTACTCGGTTGCGTCACCCGAGGCGGCAGCTTCCATCGTTTGGCGCGACAACGCGCGCAAGGTCGAGGCCGCGGAGCAGCTGCAGCTCACATCGCGGGACCTGCTTGCGATGGGCGTGGTGGAAGAGGTCATCACCGAGCCCGAAGGAGGCGCCCAACTGGATTACGACGCCTCGGCGCGCGTGCTCGATGAGGCTCTACAGCGGCATCTGCAATCTCTTCTCGAGCAGCCGGCTGACGAATTGCTGCAGCACCGCTACGAGCGCTTCCGCTACATCGACTCGCTAGTGCATGCGGAACCCCACTTTGGCCCGAAGATCTAGCGCCGCTTGAGGATCGTCGCGCAGCGCGTTGCCTCCGGGTCGGTGACCTGGGAGGAAGCGGGCACTCAACAGGCTGCAACCATCGGACCCGGGTTCGTGTTGTTGGTGGGTGCGGGGTCAGATGACGATGAATCCACGGTGCGCAAGCTCGCGGACAAGGTCGTCGACCTGCGCGTGTTCGCGGACGAGGCCGGAAAGATGAACTTGAGCCTGGAGGACGTGAGGGGATCGGCATTGATCGTGTCGCAATTCACGCTCTTCGCGGACATGAGCCGCGGCCGGCGGCCGAGCTTGTTGAAGGCGGGCGATCCAAAACGCGCCGAAGAGCTGTACCTCGCGTTCATCCAGCGATTCCGAGAGCGCGGAATAGAAACCCAGACCGGGAGTTTTGGAGCGGATATGCGGGTGACCATCGAGAACGACGGTCCGGTGACGCTCGTGCTCTCGTCCGATGATTGGCCCACGCGTGTCTGATTCCAACCGCGGCCTGCTCCCGTATCTAGCTCTCGTCGGCCTCGCTTTGATCTGGGGCGTCTCGTTTCTCTTCATCAAGGTCGCGGTCCACGACATGAGCCCCATCGCGCTTGTGCTCATCCGCTCCACCTCGGGCTGCATCGCCCTTGCTTTGATCGTGCGTGCCATGGGCCGCCCTTTGTTCGGCGAGGGCTGGCGGCAGCGGCTCATTCCATTTGCGATTCTCGGGATCACCGGAGGCCTCCTGCCGTGGGCCGGCATCGCGTGGGGCGAAACGCGGATCTCGAGCGGGTTGGCCAGCATCCTTAACTCGACGACTCCGCTCTGGACCGCGGTGCTCGTCTACTGGGTCATCCCGAGCGACCGGCCGAGCGCATTGAACTACGCGGGTGTATTGATCGGCCTCGCGGGGGTCGTCATCCTCGTCGTGCCAGACCTCGCGGCCAAAGGCGTCGCGGGCAGCGCAGTGGGCGCGCTGGCGGTGGTGCTGGCATCGCTTTCATACGCGGTGAATGCTCTGTACCAGCGCCGGAAGCTGCGCGGAGCCAGCGTTTATGAGGTTGCCCTTGGTCAATTGGCCGCGACGGCCCTGTTTGCACTTCCCTTCGCGGCGCCGGTGCTGCCCAGCGTGCATGTCGCGCTGCCTTCGATGGCGGCTGTCATCGCTCTCGGTGTCGGTGGCTCGGCCATCGGGTTGCTGCTCTACTTCTACATCCTGAACAAGCTCGGCCCGGTGCAGGCGACCGGGGTGACGCTGCTGGTTCCCGTAACGGCGGTGATCTGGGGCGTCCTTCTTCTACATGAGGTAGTCACCGTTCCGATCATCATCGGCATGGTGGTGATCCTCACCGGCATCGTGCTCACAAATGTGCGGGCTCGCAAGCCGAAGCAAGTCACCGAGAAAGAACCGGCCGCGGCGTGAGCCGATTTCTGGACGAGCACGCCGATCAAGTGCGTGCTGCGGCCGAGCGCATCCGTCCATACGTGCGCCGCACGCCGGCGCTCCGCACGGACCTCAGCCCGGACCTGCGCCTGAAGGCGGAGTGCTTTCAGGTCACGGGGTCGTTCAAACCTCGAGGCGCGTTCAATGCGGTGCTGTCGTTGATGGAGCGCGGACCGCGTCCCCACGGCGTGATCGCGGTCAGCTCCGGCAATCACGCCCAGGCGGTTGCGCTGGCCGCGCGGACCGTCGGTCTGCCCGCCCTCATACTCATCCCTGAGGACGCCAACCCGGCCAAGGTCGCCGCCACACGCGCGCTGGGCGCCGAGGTGATGCAGGACGGGATCACCTTCGCGAATCGCGAGCAGCGTGTGCACGAGGTGATGGCAGAGCGCCAATTCACGCTGGTGCATCCGTTCGACGACTGGGATGTGATCCATGGACAGGGCACGGCTGCTTTGGAGCTCCTGGAGGATGATCCCGCGCTCGATGTGATCGCGACACCGGTCGGCGGCGGCGGCCTGATCTCAGGAACCGCGATCGCCGCCAAAAGCCACGATTCCAAGATCTGGGTAGTGGGCGTCGAGCCGGTTGCGGCCGATGACGCTTACCGGAGCTGGAAAGCGGGCAAGATCGAAACTCTTGATCGGGCGCCGGCGACACTTGCCGACGGTGTGCGGACGACTGCCATCAGCGAGCGGACCTTCGAGGTCATGTTTGGGCAGGGGCTGGTCGACGAGATAGTCACCGTCACCGAGGATGAGATCGCCGCCGCCGTGGAGCTGGCGTGGACGCGGCTTCATCTCGCGCTGGAGCCGACGGGTGCCCTGCCCCTGGCCGCATTCACGTCGGGAAAGCTGCGCGGAAGCCGCGCCGGCCTGATCCTCACCGGCGGTAACGCCAACCTCAAGACGGTGGCTACACTGCTCGGAACCTGATGATCCCGGTCAAAGAGGTGATGACGCGAAACGTGATCACCTTCCGCGAAGACACGCCGATAGACGAGATTGCGACGACGCTGGCGTCAAAGCACATCACCGGCGCGCCCGTCATCGGCAGCGATGGGCATGTGAGCGGCATCGTTTCCGAGGTAGATGTCTTCTCCAAGAAAGGTAAGGTCGCGCGCGACATCATGAGCTCGCACGTGATCACCGTCAGCGAGGACACGGGCATCGACGAGGCGGCGCGGCTGCTGATTGGCGAGCGCATCCGGCGCGTGCCGGTCATCAAGGGAGGCAAGATGGTCGGCCTGCTCAGCCGCTCCGATGTTCTCGATTTTTTCGCCTCGACGCGCTGGACCTGCAATGTGTGCGGGCGATGGGAGCGCGGGCTCGAGATGCCGGAGAGGTGCTATTCGTGCTCGAGCACCGACATCCACCTCGTGCGGGGCGACCCTGGGCACTAGCTCGATGCCTCGCCGTTTGTCGCTGAAGGCCCAAAGCTTCACTGAGTCCGTCATCCGGGAGATGACGCGGCTGAACCTGGCCCTCAACGGAGCCGAGCGGGCGATCAACTTCGCTCAGGGCTTTCCGGATTTCGCCACCGATCCGCGGATTCTCGAGGCGGCAGCGCTTGCGCTCAGGGATGGGTTCAACCAATACGCCACCACATGGGGCGCGCCACAGCTGCGCCAGGCGGTGGCACGAAAGCAGGGCGTGGCGTGGGGCCGTGAGGTCGACCCCGAGTCCGAGGTCACGGTGTCGTGCGGGGCGACCGAGGCCATGATCGCCGCCATGCTCGCCGCTGTCGATCCGGGCGACGAGGTCATCATCTTTGAGCCCTTCTACGAGAACTACGGGCCTGACTGCATCCTCAGCGGCGCCACTCCGCGGTATGTGACGTTGCGCCCGCCGGACTGGTCGTTCGACCCCGACGCGCTGCGTTCCGCTTTCACTTCCAAAACGCGAGCCATCGTCGTCAACACGCCACACAACCCGACCGGAAAAGTGTTCTCGCGCTCAGAGCTGGAGCTGATCGCGCAGCTGTGCATGGAGCACGACGTGATCGCCATCACCGACGAGATCTACGAACACCTGGTTTATCGCGGAATCCATGTGAGCATGGCCACGCTCGAAGGCATGGCCGACCGCACGATCACAATCAGCGGCGCCAGCAAGACTTTCTCAGTCACCGGCTGGCGCGTGGGCTGGATCGTTGCCCCGGCCGACCTCACGGGCGGAATCCGCAAGGTGCACGACTTTCTCACTGTGGGCGCTGCGCACCCTTTGCAAATCGCGATCGCGTCCGCGCTCGAGCTTCCCGCGTCCTTTTATGTAGAGCTGGTCGGCGACTACCGCGAACGCCGCGATGCGCTCGTCACCGGGCTTCAGGAGTGTGGCTTCCAGGCCACGATGCCTGACGGCGCCTATTACGTGATGGCGGGGTTCGCAGGGTTCGGCTTCGATGACGACACCTCGATGGCGCGGCACCTCATTGAACAGTTCGCGGTGGCTACGGTGCCGGCGTCGAGCTTCTATCACGACCCGCAGTTCGGTCGCGGGTACCTGAGGTTCAGCTTTCCCAAGCGTCTGGAAACCATCGAGCGCGGGCTGGCAGCGCTGCGCTCACTCCAGCCGGGGCGTTAACTGGCAGGGTTCCAACCTCGTGTGAGTGTGCCTAGCCTGGCTGCATGCGCAAGCTGGTCCGAGCGCCGCTGACCTGGATGATCGTCGCCGAGTGCGTCGTCGTCGGCACTCTGTTGCTGGTCGCATGGCACGTGATCGCCGGCGTTGCGGCGCCGGGCCATGCGGCACCGCTGTCCTTTCCGGCGGTGGAAGCGTCGCCGGCCGACGCCGCTCTACCGTCGGCGGGGGCAACCTCGGCCGGGGCCAACACTCATGGCCCGCCGCCCGGTCTCAACGTCGGGTTTGCTTTCTGGCGGCTTCGACTTGCAAGCCTCAATCGTGACCAGGCCGAATTGGAGGCCATGGAATGGAGGATCACCCACGCGGTCATGGAGGCTGCCCACGACTACCTGGAAACCGTCGTCCTCCCCGCCGTCAGGCATGCGGAAGGAGGTGGCTAGGCTGAGTTAGGACTTCTCCGGGGCCATGGTGACGTTGCCGTTCAGGGTGGCGCCGTCCTCGACTGTGAGGCGGCCGACCTTGACGTCGCCGTTGAGGCGACCGGATCCGCCCAGCGTGAGGCGGCGCCGCGCGGTCACGTTGCCGTTGACCTGGCCGCGGATACTGACGTTGGAGCCCTCGACCGTGGCCTGGACGTTGGCGGTGTTGTCCACCGTCACGTCTCCGCTCGCCTTTAGCTCGCCCTCGACGGTGCCGGCGACCTTGAGGTCGCCCTGGATCTCCAGGCGCCCATGCATGCTGTCGCGCGGGCCGAGGTTGACGACGTTGGTGCCACCGTTCTGGGCGGACGCGGGCGGGTGAGTCCCGGACTTTTCAGCTTGGGCCATTTGGGCATCCTCCACTGCGATGATCGAGCCTTTAACTGGTTTTGCTCAACTCTGACCGGCAACTGGACTTGCGTACTTACGCGTAATTCGGAAGAGCGGGGATTTAGACGAGCTAGCATCGTAGCAAAGTGGTCGTCGGACAACAGGAAAGGGAGGCAACCGGGAACGCGCCGCGCGTGGAGACCCTGGTAATCGAACGGTGGCGTTGATGGATCCGGACTCGTCCGATGAGATGATCGACCATCTGGTCGATTTCTTCGACCAGGTCGCCCCTGTGTACGACGGCTGGGCCAACGGTCAGCACGGAAGGGTGGCTGCGAGGCTGGTCGAGCTGGTCAAACCCAAGAAAGGGCAGCAAGCTCTCGACGTAGGGACCGGGACCGGGCTGGTCGCGCACTTCCTGGCGGCCAAGGTCAGCCCTGGTTCTGTGATCGGCATCGATTTGTCTGATCGCATGCTCTCGATCGCGCGCGGGAAGCTGAGCAAGCACACGCAGTTCCTGGGCATGGCCGCGGAGCGGTTGGTGTTCCGACCCGAAACGTTCGACCTCGTGAGCATGGGCGAGGCCCTTGCATATCTCGCCGATCCTGGCGATGCGCTGAGCGAGGCCCATCGCGTGCTCAGGTCGGGCGGCAGGCTGGCGGTATCGTGCCAGCGGCGCAGCCTCAACACCAGGGCGCAGGATCTCTTCTTCCAGGGCCTGGTCCCGCTCGCGCGCAGGCATTACTTGAGCCTGCCCCGATACGGATCCGATCGCAGCCGGTTCGGCGAGCCGGACGTGCTGCCGCAGATGCTCGAATCCGCCGGCTTCAAGGTCGACCTGCTGACCGAGATGGTCACGGGCGGCCGGGCCCAGAACGCGCGAGAGTGGACGGACATGATGGCCGGCGCGGGACCGCTCCCGTACACGCTGATCAAGGCACTGGGGCCTCGCTACCGGATGGAGCTCGAAGGCGAGGTCGAGGCGGCGATGGAGAGCCTTGGCGACCCCGACGAGGCGTGGCGATATCACCACTCGTATCTGATGGCGGTGGCGACCAAGGCCTGATCCGGGCTCGGTCAGCTCCGCGCCGGTGCTTTGGCCTGAGTGCTGCCGATCATCAAACCCGCGACCAACGCTGCGAGTAGGCAGAGCCCGGCGGCCACCGCAAAGATCTCTCGGTACTCCTGGAGAAATGCAGCCGCGACCAGGCGCTCGAGGTGATCGACACGCGCACGGACGTCGGGATCTGTGAGCTGCGGAGTCCCGAGTATCTGATGGAAGCGATACAACCCGTAGGCGGTCAAGGCGGCGAGGCCGATGAGCATCCCCATCGTCCGAGAGAGAACTACCAGGCTGGAGGCAAGGCCGTGGTGTTCTGAGCGGGTGAGCTCGAGGACCCTGGCTGCAAGCGGAGCGATGACGATCCCGAAGCCGAGCCCGCAGACGACGAGGGCCAGGTCAGCCACATGCAGCGGCCCGATACGCAGCGTGAGCTCGTTCGACTGCCAGCCCGCCATCTGCGTAAATGCCGCTGCAGCCAGCACAGTCCCCGCGACGGCCGTGACCCTGGCCCCGGTGCGGGTCGCGAGCAGTCCGCCCAGCACGGCGCCCAGTGGTACTCCGATCAGAAATCGCGACAAAAGAAGACCCGATCCGAGCTGATCGAGTTTGAACACGAGGCGGCCGAGCAACGGGACGTCGACGAGTACGACCATCAGCGCCACGCCGATCAGGAGGTTGGCGACGGTGGCGCCGATGAAAGCGCGACTCCGCAGGAGTCTGTGCGGTATCAGTGGCTCGAGGTGGGTTGTCTGGCGGCGGACATAAAGTCCAAGCACCAACAGGCTAAGGGCCCCGACCGGGATGAGCAGGCCGCTGGTGGCGCGGGTCGTCGGGTCATCGGGGTAGAGGGCGAGAACGAGCAGACCGAGCCCGCCTCCGAGGAGGGCGGCGCCGACCCAGTCGAGCGAGGTGGCGGCCGATGAGTCGAGCCGGCTCTGCTTGCGCGTGCCGTATAGAAGCGCGAGTGCGCACAGCGCCGCCAGCGGCAGATTCAGCCAGAAGACAAAGCGCCAGCCGCCCACCGTTGTCGCGGCCGCCGCCAGAGTGGCGCCATAGAGGGGTCCGAAGACGCTGCCCGCCTCCTGCATCGCCGCCACCGAGCCGAGCGCAAGCATCCGACGGTGGTCGCGGTAGAGGTCGGCTCCCAGGGCCAGGGACAACGGGACGAGGCCACCACCGCCGAGTCCCTGCAGGAAACGGCCGGCGACCAGCCACGGAAGACCAGCGAAGCTCCAAAGACCCGCCGTCGCTGTGATGGCGGAGCCGGCGGCGAAGATCACCATGCAGGCGGCGTAGACGGGAGCCCGGCCGCGGACGTCGGAATATGCGCCCAATAGGGGCATGGCCACGACGTAGCCGCCGAGAAAACCGGTGACGATCGGAGTCGCCTGCTCGAAGCGGTCGATGGTCAACCCGACGTCCGCGACCATCGCTGGCAACAGGGTCACGACGACATACGCGTCGAGGGCGGTGACGAAGAGGCCGGCCCCGGCGATGAGCAGCAGGAGCATGCGGCCGGACAGCGGATCGGTGTCAGGAATTGTGGGCGTGGTCGGGTCCGATTTTGCGCTCAGCCCCACCCCCTGGCGGGCCCTCCCTCCTCCGCTTGTCGGTTCCTCCCCCAACCGACGCTCCTTCTTGCAGGTTATGCGGCTTGAAAATCGCTCGCAACCCTGGTTGTTAAGGCGGGCGGAGAGGAGATGGTCACGCTGCCGTTGAATCCGCTCAGGTCGACCTCGACCGAGCTCGGGCTGCCGCTATCGCCGAATGGACCGGACAGCACCGCCTTGCGGATCAGGTGATCCGACCCTCCGATCCAGATCACCGCTTCCACATCCCCCGACGAGTTGAGCTGTGGCAGCATGCCGTGGATCTGTGTGGCGCTGTACGTCGCCTCCACCTTGTGCGAATCGACGCCCTGGATCTGCTCCGCGGCCACGTACTTCGGGTTGCGGCCGGCGGGGATTATGGCCGGGAGCCCGCTGGTGGCGTCGAAAAGCTTGGCGAGGTCGGGTATGTCGGTGGCGTCCTTCCCGGTCAGCTCGTTGTAACCGGAGAACGGCAGATGCAGATATATGTGGCCGCCGGCGATGATCACCTCGAGCGCGATCTGCACGTCCTGCTGCCGGACCGTGTAAACGGTGTCGCTGTCGGTCGGAAGCCGGAGGGCGGCCTTCGCTGACACCAGCGCGAAGCCTCGAAAGCTGATCGCACCCTTCGTGAATTTCAAGTTGGATTTAACCGTTTTCAGCTTGGCCATCGCGGCGCCGCCCTCGCGAAGGGCTTGGGCGGGGTCCTCGGGCTGAAGCCCGCCGCACGAAGCGATTAAGACCAGCATCAGCGTGCTGGCGCAAACGGACGCAAGCCTGCTCTGCACTTCACAAGTATCAGCCCCGCATCCGGCTTGTTTGTGACGCGCCGGGGTCGTCAGGCCGGTCGCGCGACGCGCGCAGGATGAGTCGGATCGGCCGATCGTAGAAGAGATAGTCCCAGGCCCAATTGATGAGAACGAGCACCCGGCTGCGGAAGCTGACGACGTTGACCAGGTGTACTGTGAGCCAGAAGACCCAGCCCAGAAATCCCGATAGATGCACCCGGCCGAGCTGGGCGACCGCCGAGTTTCGGCCGATGGTCGCCATCGTCCCTGGATCCCTGTACACAAACGCCGAGGCGCCGCCA
The DNA here is from genome assembly GCA_035601515.1 of Candidatus Eiseniibacteriota bacterium. Lineage (GTDB taxonomy): Bacteria > Chloroflexota > Dormibacteria > Dormibacterales > Dormibacteraceae > UBA10449. The sequence continues at coordinate 18,913 of DATNOD010000057.1, forward strand.
TTGCGCGCCATGTCGCTGATCGTAGCTGCAACGCGGCGGCCTTCCTGCATTGCCACCGGAATGAGCATCGGTAGAGGTATGCCGTCGACGACCGCGCCGGCGAGGTCCCCGATTACGAAGACGACCGGGTGTCCAGGGACCTGCAACGTCGGGAGCACCGGCAACCGCATCTGGCGGCCGCGCTCCAGCCCCAGCAGCGCGCCCACATCCGACGCCCGCACGCCTGCGGTCCACACGACCGTGCCGGCGTTGATCTCCTCGCCGCCGGCCAGGCGAATCGAGGTGTCGGTTACCTCCGCGACCTTGGCGCCAAGCCTGACCTCGACGCCTTTCTTCTCCAGCGAGCGCTGCGCCGCCGCCCGCAGGGACGGCCTGAAAGTACCGAGGACCGAATCGGCGGCCTCGAGCAGAATCACGCGAACCTCGTTCAGGTTCAGATTTGGATAGTCCTTCTTGAGGACATGGCGGATGAGCTCCGAGAGTGCGCCTGCCATCTCGACTCCGGTCGGCCCGGCGCCAACGATCGCAAACGTCAGCATCATCCGCCGCTCCTCCGGGTCCTTGATCCATTGTGTCTCCTCGACGCGGCTCAACACCCGGTTGCGCAGCGCAAGGCCTTCATCCAACAGCTTCAGGCCGAATGCATGCCGTGCCAGCGACGCATTGCCGAAGAAGTCGCTCTGGCTGCCGGTCGCCAGCACCAGGTAGTCGTACGGCAGGTCGCCGCGATCGGTCGTCAGGATCCTGTGATCCAGGTCGATGCCGGTCACCTCTGCCTGCCTGAACCCAACGTTGCGGAGCGGCCGGATCAGCTCGCGGACCGGCCGCGCGATCTCGCCCGGATCGAGGAGTGCCGAAGCCACCTGGTAGAGCAGCGGCGTGAACAGGTGGTAGTTGTTGCGGTCGACCAGCAGCACGTCCACTGGCGCCTTCTTCAAAGCCCTAGCGCAGGTGAGGCCGCCGAATCCGGCCCCTGCGATCACCACCCGCGGGCGGCTCAATCAGGGGTCCCCGCGAAATCGAAGATTTCGTGGGGTATTCACTTGGCTGGAGGTTTCCGGAAGCGTCCTCCTCCGCTGTGCCGGCGGTTGGCCATTTTGTCCAGAGCGTCCGCGCCGCCGGTCGCCTCGAGCAGCGACTTGGGCAGCTTCTGCTTTTTCTTGATCACGGGCTCGAACAGGTCGCCGAGCTTTTCGACGCGCTTGAGCACCTGGTCGGAATCGAACACGAGCTTCGTGGGATCGCCGGCTTTCAAACAACGCTCGACCTCGTCCCACGACACCGGCGTCGAAACCGTCGGGCGCGATCGCGCCCGCAGCGAGTAGACGTTGACAGTGGTCTTGTACTGGTCGTTCTGGCTCCAGTCGATCAGCACGCGCCCCGTCCGAAGCTCTTTCAGCTGCTTGTGCACGACCAGGTCTGGGTGCTTCTCTTCGAAAAGCTGCGCCAGGCCTTTGGAAACCACCTTGGTTTCGTCGTACGTGACCTTGGTGTTCAACGGCACGTAAAGCTGCAAACCCTTAGATCCGGACGTCTTGGCGCAGCACTCCATGCCGTGCTCGGCGAAAACGTCACGCAGCATCAATCCCACCCGGCAGCACTCGACGATGGTCGCCGGCGGGCCCGGATCTAGGTCGAAGACAAGAGTTCGCGGCTCGGGCAGGTTGCTGCACAGCGACAGCGAGGTGTGGAACTCGAGCGTGGCCAGGTTCCCGAGCCAGACCAGCGTCGGCAGGTCCTGCGCCAGGCAGTAGAACATGTCGCGGTTGTTGCCTCCGCTCCAGACCTTGGCCGTTTCCACCCACGCCGGCCGGTGCTTGGGGCAGTTCTTCTCGTAGAAGTACTCGCCGTCGACCCCGTTGGGATAGCGCTTGAGGGTCAGCGGGTGGTCGCGCGTGTGCGGGAGGAGCAGCGGCGCCATTCGTGTGAGGTAGTCGATCACCTGCGCCTTGGTGAAGCCGACCTCCGGGTACAGGACCTTCTCGAGGTTGGTGAGCTTGAGTGTGCGGTCCTCGATCACGACTTCGACCGACGTTTCTTTAGGCAATTTCGCGCACCACCTCTCGCGCAGGCTTGTCCGTACGCAGTCCTTTGAAGGCCGGTGCACGCAGCTGCCCGGATTTGGTCCACTCCACGAACTCAAACTCTCCCACCAGCTTGGGCTCGACGAAATGAACGCCCTTCGGCGGTGAGCCGCGATCGAACGGGCTCGCCTTGCGTTCGAGCGGCTTCATCAGCTCGCTCAACTTCTCAAGCGTCGCGTCGGTGAAGCCGGTGCCGACTTTGCCCGCGTACACGAACTTGCCATCGTCGTAATAACCGACCAGCAGCGATCCTGGCAGGCCGCGGCGCTTGCCCTCGCCCTCGAGCCAGCCGCCGATGACGAGCTCCTGGCCCATTCGGTTCTTGATCTTCACCCACAGGCCGCTGCGGCGGCCCGGTTCGTAGGGCGAGTCCAGCTTTTTGCCCATGACGCCTTCGAGGCCTGCCTTGCGGCTCGCCTCGAGCATGGCCGGCCCGCCTCCTTTCTCGTGAGGCGGCGTCTGCCACGAGGCTCCTTTGAGCTTCAGCCCCTCCAGCGTCTTGCGGCGGCTCGAATACGGTTCCTTCAGCAGCGAGTGCCCGTTGCTCCACATGACGTCGAAAAGCATGTACGTGACGGGAACTTCCTTCATTTTTCTTCGAATCTCCGATTCGGAGGTCAGCCCCATGCGCTGCTGGATCTCCTCGAAGCTCGGGCGGCCCTTGTCATCGAGGGCGACGATCTCTCCGTCGAGGACGACCTCGATCGAGCCCAACGCGCGGCCCATCGGGTGTATCTCTGGATAGCGCGCCGTGATGTTCTCGCCGCTGCGGCTCACAAGCCGGACGATTCCGCCATCGACGTATGCCTCCGCGCGGATGCCATCCCACTTGAACTCAAAGCCCCACACATCGTCGGGCGTCGGCGGTTTATGCACGACCTTGGCGAGCATCGGCTCGATGCGCTGCGGCATCGGCTGCCGATCAGGATCCTGGGGCGGATCCATGCGGTGGATCATCCAGTTCTTGCCGTCGGTCTGGAACAGCACATACCGGCCCTGCACTCGCTTTCCGTGCAGCGTGACCATCACCTCGCGATCCGACCACTTTTGGGTCTCGTACGTGCCGCTGTCCCAGATCTTCACGGTGCCTCCGCCGTACTCGCCTTGTGGGATCTCACCCGCGAAGTCGATGTAGTCCAGCGGGTGGTCCTCGACGTGGACGGCGAGGTGGTTCTTCTTGGGGTCCGGCGGGATTCCTCTGGGCACGGCCCACGAGACAAGTACCCCATCCTTCTCGAGCCGGAAATCCCAATGCAGGCGTCGCGCGGAATGCTCCTGCACCACGAACCGCGGCGCCTTGGTGACCTTCTTTGGCACCTTGGCGCCGGGCTCCGGCGTTTTCTTGAAATCCCTCTTGGCTTGGTACTCGGCGAGCTTTTTCGCCACAGCAAAAGGTTAGGCCACCGCGGCCTCGACCTAGGCCGAATGGTGGGGATCGCTCGCGAGGCGGCGCCGGCGGAAGGTGAGCCAACCGATGGCCACATACAAGGCCTGCAGCTCCGGGACCAGGATGCGTGCGGTCAAGCCGGCCACCCCGTGCCGCACGCCAGCCAGGCGGAGTGCTTATGAGTCGTGGTCATCGTCGTTTGCCCCTTGCTTCGTCAAGCGCACTTCGAGGCCGATCCCCGCGGTCGTGATCTCACATGTCTGGAAGGGACTCTCCGCGACGAGAAGCTCGAACTGAAGCGGGGAGTACGCGCGGTTGCGAAGCCTCTCCAGCGTCGCCTTCGTCATGAAGGCGCTCAGCCGGCCGAGGTCCATGCCCCTCACCTCTTCTTCTATAGCTACGTGGGTGGCGTCGCGGCTCATGTCCTGGATCACAGCGGTTCCGCCACTGCGAAGGACGCGGTGGATCTCGCCAAGCGCGGTGCGCGGCAGCGTGAAGTTCTTAAAAGCGGCCTGACAGACGATGAAGTCGAACAAGTCGGCCTCGAACGGCATCTTGGCCGCGTCGCCCTGCTGGAAATCGACGCTGACCCCTTCTCGCCGCGCGCTGTTGCTCCCGATCTCAACGAACGTGTGGCTGATGTCG
>DATNOD010000058.1:0-2667 GCA_035601515.1 Candidatus Eiseniibacteriota bacterium
TGCCCACAAATGCCCAATCGATGAGCACCGTCTGATCCTTGTTCTTCGCCCGTCTGGCGAAAAGGTTGCGTCTAAAGGCATCGAAGTGGCACAGGACTTGAGGCAAGCGATCCAGAGCGCTCAGGAACGATTCGCGTTCTGCCCACAGGCGTGACACCTTGGCGGGAGCATCCCCAGGAAGGAGCTCGCGCATGAGTGGATGGCGGAGGCTGTCGCTCAAGTGACCGATCGTCTCGGCGACGTGCGCCAGGTCCTTCCTGATCCAATCGGTGCTGAGCCATGGCCACGCCGTTGACTTACGGTCGGCTGGAAACGATGCGTTGAATGAGCCAAGGTGGCGCGCCGCCATCCCATATCGCGAGAGTGGCCAATCATGGAGCTCATCCTTGACGTCCTCGAGCCAGAGCCAGATCGACCCATCAGCCTGCTCGCTGACTCCGAAGCAGCGAGGGGCCGCCAGGCCACCTGGCAGCGCGTTCAGAAAACCAGATTGATATGCGTCGGCCTCTCGCCTCCAGTAATGGCTGCCCGATGGATCGTCGCCGGCGTGGGGGTAGAGGGCCTTGAGAATCAATGTCCATGGATGCAAGGCCGTTCGGTTTCGCCCTTTGCCGGATAGGCGATAGATGGAACTGGCGCCCTCTGCAGCCCCGCCGCCGGCCCCACCATGGATTTGCGTGGATTGCCAACCGACCACATTGACGGCGTCGTCCCGCAGTGCGCTCCGAACCAGTGGGGTGAGGGTGGCCACGTCGAGCGAACCGAGCGCAGCTTCGATGGCGGTAGCCCTCAGCCCCGGCCTAGCTTGAACCCCTTCTTGGCTTCCTTCTTTCCCTCGGCGCTGGTCGAGCCCGCGATCAGCTGCGCCAGGGTCTCGGCGCCGTGGGAGATGGCGCTCTTGGGATCGGTGAGAACGAGGATCTCGCCGCGGACAGCCGCCTCGTCCGGCTTCGTGCCGTCGAAATCGATCTCGACCGCGAGCTCTTGCTTGAGCGTCCGCACGACGTCTTCCCTGCTGACCACCGACTTGGGCACCTTGTTGTTGAGGGCAAGGATCACCCGGCCGGGGACGATGTTGAGCACATTGGTGAAGATGTTCAGCAGCTCGCCGACGTCCTTCAACGACGACAGCTCCGGCGTGACGATGACGAGTACGCGCTGCGAGTGGTCGAGCACGCTGATGACGATGTCGGTGAACGCGACGCCCAGGTCGAAGACGATGTAGCGGAAGGCGTTGACGAGGATCCCCATCGCCCGGTTGACCAGGTCGACAGTGATGAGGTCAGCCTGCTCCGCTCGCAGCACGCCGGGCAGCAGCATCATGCCGCCGGGGTGGTGGAGGATCGCTCCCAGTACCGCTTCCTCGAAGTTGGAAGGGGGCACCTGGCTGGCCGCAGCCAGGCACCCCGTTGGGGTGAGGTACGAAATGAGGGCAGCATGGTTATAAGGCAAAGCCAGGTCGACGAGCAAGACCTCTCCAGGGAACCGCTTGCCGAGCGCCGCGGCGAGGTTGACGGCCATGGTCGTTCGGCCGGATCCGCCCTTGGGCGAGTAGACCGCCACCGTCGACGCCGCCTGCTCGGGGGCGACCATGCGCGCCCGGGCGATCAGGTTGGGCAGGGTGTCTTTCCGCTGCTCGACGAGCTTGGTCAGCTCGATGATGGCGTCGGAGTCTGGGGGAAGCGTCTCGTACAGCGTCTTGCGGTCGAGGGTGAGCAGCTTGCAGTCCTCGAGCGCCCGCACGCTCGCCGTCCGGGTCTCTTCGGAGATGAGCGCCATCTCGCCGAAGAAGTCGTCTGGGCCCATCAGGGCGATCGTGATCGTGTGCCCGGGAGACTCCTCGACGTATACCTCGCAGCGCCCGGACTCGACCACGAACATCGTGTCCCCCGGATCGCCCTGGTGGACGATGACCGACCCCTTGGCCGCCGAGGCGGGAGCCAGCCGGCGGGCGAGGGCGTGAAGGACGTTGTCTGGCAGGGTGAAGAAGATCGCTACGCGTTCGAGGATCTGGAATCGCTTCCGAAGCTCGTCGGGCTGTCCGCTGCCCATTTGGTGGTCGCTCACGCCTCAGGAATTATAGAAGTGGTGTTCCAGGGTCCCCCTTGGCTTCCGGCCGAGTTTGGCCGAGATCAGGCAGTTGGTAGACTTAGCCGCCGTCGGTCCCGTGGTGTAGCCTGGCCAAACACGCGGCCCTGTCAAGGCCGAGAACGCCGGTTCGAATCCGGTCGGGACCGCCATGAAGCCCCAAGCACAGGCGGCGCTGTGGAGAGGTGGCCGAGTCCGGTTGAAGGCGACGGTCTCGAAAACCGTTATGGGTCACTGGCCCATCGAGAGTTCAAATCTCTCCCTCTCCGCTCTAACGTTTCTGAAGGGGCCGCACCCGGACCGTCCATGTGATGGTGTCAACGCCTCCATTCCACCTTGCCGCCGGTGGCGTGATCGAGAGCGGCTCGAATTGCCTTGAGCACCATGTTCAGCGCGGCTGTGGAGCTGGCGGCTTTGAAGACCGAGTAGTCCCCACGAACGTTCGTTGACCAGTCGATCAGGATGACTTCATCCGAAGGTTGATGCTCCGGCTGGGCCGTAGAGGACTTCTGAGGGAAGGTCGACTGAATCCGGTAGAACTCGTTCCGCCAGATGTTCGCCCGGAACGTTCGCCTGCGG